>JAEUJS010000020.1 GCA_016792935.1 Archangium sp.
AGGACGGCCAGCACTACTTCCACCTGCTCGCGGGCAACGGCGAGAAGATCCTCGCGTCGCAGGGCTACGCGTCGCAGAGCTCGGCGCTCGACGGCGTCGCGTCGGTGAAGGCGAACGCCGTCAACCCGATGCGCTTCCTGCAGCGTGAGGCGAGCGACGGCAGCAAGTACTTCGTGCTCACCTCGGTGAACGGCCAGATCATCGGCGTCAGCGAGATGTACGCGTCGGCCTCCAACAGCCAGCGCGGCGCGGAGACGGTGGCGAAGGTCGTCCTCAACATCGTCTCGACCGGCGCGGCCGCGGCCATCGACACCCGCTTCGAGATCTTCAAGGGCCTCGACAGCAAGTACTACTTCCACCTGAAGGCGAACAACGGCCAGATCGTCCTCCAGTCGCAGGCGTACACCACCAAGGCGAGCGCGACGAACGGCGTGACCTCGGTGAAGACCAACGGCGCCATCGCGGCTCGCTTCGAGGTTCGTGCGGCGGCTGACGGCCAGTACTACTTCGTCCTCAAGGCGGCGAACGGCGCGGTCATCGGCCGCAGCGAGATGTACGCCACGCAGTACAACGCGACGCGCGGCACCGAGACCGTGCAGCGCCTCATCGGCGAGTCGAAGTAATCGACCTTGGCGCTCCGAGCCGACCGGCGAACGGAGCCGCAGGCGGAGACTCGCCGAGGCAAACGAAGAGCGGTTCTTCTTCGGGGGTACAACGCGCTCGAGGCTGCCCAACAAAGGGGGCGCCTCGGGCGCGATGCTTTTGCGGGGTTCGAGGCCGGTCGCCCGAGGCGACTCAGCCCAATCCGTCGAGCGCCGCATCGAGCGCGTTCGGGTCTCCGTCGTTCACGATGACGCGAACGCCAGGCTCCACCGCATCGAACATCGCCGTCATCGCCCGCGCGTACTTCGGCTCGAGCGGCTGATGCGCCCGACGCGCAAGTCGGGTCACGCGCGTCTCTTCAGGCGCAGTGATGAGAACGAAACGCGCACCAGGCACCGCCGCCAGAAATCGCTCGCGGTGCATCGCCTTCAAGAACGTCTGCGCCAACACCACGTTGGGATGCTGGGCGAGCAGCTCGTTCGATTTGCTGATCAACGCCGAGACGAAGCGGTCGCGCATCTCGGGCGTCACCGGCGCCGCGCGCGAAATCGCATCGCGCATGTCGCTCGGCAGCTCGTCGTCTCCGTCGTGAAAATGAAAGCCGCGCCGCTGAGCGAGCCGGCGCGCCGCGTACGACTTCCCGGCGCCGGGAAGTCCGAAGAAGACGAACAGCTGCGAGCTCACGCTCCGGTGACCGTCACCTTGATCATCTTCACCGGCGTGCGCGGACGGTCGTCACCATCGGTCGGCGTGGTCTCGATCTTCTTCACCACGTCTTGCCCGCTGATGACCTTCCCGAACACCGGGTGACGTGACTGCCCGGGCGTCCACCAGTCGAGGAAGTCGTTGTGAATGGTGTTGATGAAGAACTGGCTGCCGCCGGTGTTCGGGCCCGCGTTCGCCATCGAGAGCGTCATCGGCTCGTTGGAAATCTTGGCGGTGAACTCGTCCTTGATTTCACCCGACGGAGGACCACCCGTGCCGGCGCGCGGAGAGTTGGGGTCCTTCGAATACGGGCAGCCGAACTGCACCATGAAGCTGTTGATGACGCGGTGAAAGTGAAGCCCGTCGTAGAAGCCGCTCTTGGCGATGGTGAGGAAGTTGCCGGCGGTCAGCGGCATGCGGTCGAGGAAGAGCTCAGCGGTGAAATCTCCGAGCGACGTTTGAAAGGTAGCAGTGGGGTTGGCCATGGGCGCAGAATGCCCGCCGACTGGCCGGCCCGTGAGGAGAATCGCGCGATGACCCTGGTGTTGATGAGCACGGTGCTCGTGATGCAGGGAGGCTTGTTGAGTGACTTCAGTCCGCGCGCGGGGATGCTGGTCGCGGCGGTCGAGGACACGAAGCCGGCGGCGCTCCCGAAGCTCGACGGCATGACGCTCGAGCAGCTCGAAGTCGAGCGCCTGCGCGTGGAAGCGTCGGTGCCGTCGGTGTTGTTGCCGGCGATTTGTTTCGGCGTCGGCGGTGGCGTTTTCCTCGTCGGCGCAGGCTTCTTTCTCTTCTCGTCGATGGTGGTGGGCGGCGTGATGTTCGCCATCGCCGCGCCCATCATCGTGGCGGGCATCGTCTTGCTGTTGATCAACGGCCCCGCGCGCACCGAAGCGGGCACACGCTTGCGCGAAATCAAACGCCTCAAGGTGTTGCTGCAGCAACGCGAGCAGAACCCGGGCTTCGACCTGCCGCCCATGCCGCCTCCGCCGGGAGTTCAGCGCGACGTCGAGCCGTCACTCATGCTCGCGACGTTCTGAATTCAGGGGCGCAGCAGCGGACGCAGCGTCTCTCGCATTTCCGCGACCGCCTCCTCGAGCGTGAACGTCACCCAGGGCGCCTTCTTGCGGTACGCCTTCCACTTGCCGCGACTGCCGCGCGAGCCGCCCCACGTCGGGTCATCAAACAACTCGTCGAGGAGCTTCAGCGCCAACTTCTGCGAGTGAAACGCGCAGTGAATCGCCTTCGTCGCGAGCTCCCAGTCGAGCTTCAGGTGCCGCTTGAACAACACGATGTCGGCGATGGACTTGGCGTGCCACTTCCCGCGCGGGCCGTGCTCGACCAGCGAGTGCGTCTTCCAGCCGAACATCACCTCGGGGCACACCGTGCGCCACGTCAGCCCACGCACCTCGAGCGGCCTGGGCGGCGCAGCGAGAATCTCGCCCCAGCCGAAGTCGACCTGCCGCGTGACGCCGGCTCGCCAAATCGTCGCGCGCACGCCGGGGAAGTCGGTCTCTTCCCAGATGGTCTTCACCTCGGTGGTGGAGTCGGGCAGCGACGCGAACACGTCGCGCACCACGGGCGAGAGCGTCGCGGGGTTCCACTCGCCGTCGACCAACACGTCGATGTCGTTCACCTGGCGGTCGGGAATCCACAGCTCGGTCAGCAGCGAGCCGCGCAGCACGAGCTTCGGGCCGAGCGAGCTCGCATGGAGGTGCTTCAGCACTTCCTCCAACGTCATGCCGGTTCCCTCCCCAACGGCGTTACCCCAGGGGGCTTTGCCATCCACCCCGCGTCGATCTGCGGAGCGGAGTCGTACACCGCGAACTCGCGCGCGCGGTTCTTGAGCGGAATGTTCAGCGCGCGCAGGTCCTCGAGCAACGCCTCGAAGCGCGCGTCCGCGGTGAGCCGGCCGAGCTGGTACGTGCGAATGGTGATGAAGCGCTCCGAGCCGCTCTTGCGCAGATTGCGCGAGACGTAGCCGCCGTTCGCGGCGCAGCGCTCCTGCAGCTTCGTCTCGTCGAAGCCCTCGGGGAGCACGACCGTCGCGTGGTGCTCGAAATAGACGTCGCGCGGCAACGACTTCGCCTCAGCGTCGGTCTCTGGAGCGCCGAAGGCGCGGCCCGTCGCCTCGAGCTTCATGCGCGTGACGGTGAAGCCATCGCGCACCAGTGCCTGCGCCAGCGCGAGCACTTCCTCGCGGGCCTTCACCAACGTGCCGAGGTGGTAGCTGCCGGTCATCGGCTGCTCCGCCTGCGCGGTGTGCTTCGGCATCACGATGTGCAGACACTTCACGCTCAATCGCTCACACGATTTGGCGAAGGCCGTCATGTCGCAGGGCATGACGGTGACGTGCGCCTCGAAGTAGCCGGGCGCGCCGTCACCGCGCACGTGCGCAGCGAGCTCGAGGAACGGGCGCTGCCGCATGTTGGTGAGGAACTGCGACGCGCCGAGCTCGGCGTTGGTCTGTGCATAGCCGTCGGGCAGCCACACGCGGTCCCAGCCGTAGCCGCCGGAGCCGCGCGGAGCGGTGATGACCTGGCCCTCTCCGCGGCCCGCGAAGGTGACGATGTCGGTGGCGGAGTTGGCGAGCGCGACGACGACGCGCGTCTCTCCGCGGCGGCCGCCGAAGCGTTGGCAGAAGCCGTCGTCACCGAGCTCGCGGTGGAGTTGTTTGAACTGCGCGCCGGTGAGCAAAGTCCGCGGGGGCGACGCCGTTGGGGAGTGAAGGAGCAAAGCCCCCTGGGGCGACGCCGTTGGGGAGTGAAGGAGCAAAGCCCCCTGGGGCGACGCCGTTGGGGAATGAAGCGGAGCCTCACCGTCGAGCGCGAGGTGCGTGTTCTCGACGAAGCACGGGCGCTGCAGCTGCTCGAACGCGGCGCGCGCACGAAAGCGAGCGATGGACTCGAGGTCGGTCACGCCCTCGGGACGTGGGAGCGCGAGGCGCGAGAACTCGACGTTGAGACCTGCGAGCAGGCGCTGCGTCTCGTCGGCGTTCCACGAGTTCGGAGTGACGAAGACCAGTTTCATGGCGAGGGCGGAGGTTATCCGTCAGCAACGCACGAGGACCGCCATCTCTGACGGAGCATCAGTGAACGAACGCATCACGCGGAGCGGCTTCGGCTCCACGCGCAGTCGCCACCCGGAGCAGCTCGAGCTTGGCGAAGTGCGCGGCTTCCAACTTCTGGCCTCGCTCGGGGAAGCCGAGTCCACGCGCGGAGAACTCGGGAATGAAGAGGAGCGGAGTCGCCTCGCCGTCGTAGCCGAGCTGCACCAGTTGTTGCGCGGGGTACTCGACGCACTTCTTTTCGCAGCAGTGGAAGGTCTGGCGAACGACGTACAGCCCTTCGTCGGGCAGCTTCACGAGCGACGCCGCGCTCGCCTCATCGGGGAGCGTGTGGCCCTGCGTGTTCCACTGCGCGCGATTCAAGGTCCACGTCTGCGGCAGGTAGAGGCCCGCGCCCGGGTTGCCATGGTTGTGGAAGTAGACGAGTCGGCCAGCGGGGATGCCCGCGACGGCCGCGGTGGTTCGGTACAAACCGCACGGAGGGAGCGCCATGCGCGCGTCTTAACCGGCGCCTCTCAGTTGCACACGCGCTGCTCGATGCACGCCGCCGGAAAGCAATCGACGTGCGAAGCGCAGCGCGCGAGACAGGTGCCCTGGTAGCAACTGAGCGGGACGAACGGGTTGGCGCATTCGCTCACGCACGGTTCTCCTCGCTGGGCCCACGTGTCGGCGACGATGAACGGAACCGCGAGGCTGCGCGCGACGAGCGTGCGGCGATCGACCTGTTGAACGAAGAAGGCGAGCTGCTCTCCTTCCGGGAGCGCCGGGGCGGAAGCAGGTTCCCAGCCGCCGTCGATGATGGCCGAGCCTTCTGCCAACGTGACGCGCGTGGTCCCCGCCGGGAGCACCGCACCCCAGATGGCCGAGCTGAGCGGGCGGGCGCCGACCTCTCCGCGGAGCACGAGCACCACGCTCGGTTGCTCCAGACCATCCCACTCGAAGAAGACGTCGCCCTGGTTCGAGAACTGCGACGTGGAATTGGGGCTCACCACCGCGACGTCGAGCGGGGCGACCTCTCCGACGGAGCTGAAGGGTGCTGGCGTGAGACGACACGACCCGCTGCACGTCACGACCGTGTCGCGCGTCGAGCTCTGACACTGCTCGAGGCTCGAGCACACACCGCTCAGCGCCTTGCACGTGTGAGAGGGGAGGTCGCAGAAGTCGGTCGCAGCCGGACAGCGAATGGTCGTGCCGCATTCGACGGCGACACAGCTGTTCTCTCCACACTCTTTGCCCGCGCTACACAGCTCATTGCGGCAAGCGGACTCGCAGTACGTGCGGTCGCGATCGTCGGTGATGCACGCGTGCCCTTCGCTGCAGCCCAGCCCACCGTCGGCCGCGGGTTGGCAGCGCTCGGCACACCGCACCTCGACCTCGCTGCAGCCACCATCGCTGAGGCACTTCGTCTCTCGCAGACACACCAGTCGCTCGGAGAAAGACGGGCAGCGATCGCACGGCGTCGCCGGCCGTTCACAGGCGCACAGCGTGAGCACCGCGAAGAGCCGGAACAGTCGCGTCATGGCCAGAACACCATGCCTGCACGCAGGCCGAAGCGAAACGCAGTGACCGCCTCGAGGCGCACCACGCTGGCGGCATCGCCGGTGTAGCGCGCGTCGGTTCTGGGCGCGGGCTCGATGGCGCCCTCGAGGAGGACTTCGAAGCCGAGTCGTTCGGGGACGAAGCTCACGCCCAGCAGCGCGACCCCAGCGAGCGTGGCGTCGAGCTGGTCTTTCGCGCCGTCGTTCCACGACGCAAGGCGAACGCGACCGCCGAGGCGAATCTCCGGGCTGACGAGCGCGAGCCGGAACAGACGAAAACCGACGAAGGCTTCGAACGCGCCGCCCCATTGGCTCACGTCGCTGGTCCCCACCACCACGTCGCGTGGAGAGAGAAAGGTCTGGCGCGCCGGCTGGTACCAGCCACCCAGGCTCGCCGCGAAGAAGAGCGCGTTCGCGCTCTCGGGCCCCGCCGCTTCCCACTGCCCGTGCAGCAACAGGCCGACGCCGGGAATCGCGCCCCGAAACTGGCGCGTGAAGCCCCACGGCGCAGTGGCTTCGACGCCGAAGGCCGCGACGTGATGCGACCGCGCGTCGGCCGAGACGAACGCAGCGACTTGCTGGTGCACGTCTTTGGTCCGCTTGCTCCAGTCGCCCACTTCCTCCGAAAGCGGCGCATTGAGCGCGTTCGCCTGATTGGTGAGCGCGATGGCCCAGCCGATCGACTTCGTCTCGTAGCCAGCGATGTGAATTCCGATGACGCGGCCGCGCGCGCTCCTGAGCACGACGGGTGCGCCGCTGAGTCCGGGTGCCGCTTCGTCCGAGCCGTATTGAATGAGCCGGGCGTCGTGATCGAGCCCGGTGTCCTTCGTCCTCGGGTCGTAGAGCTGCAGGGTCTCGAGGTGCGCGCCGACGCGGGGCACGCCGTTGATCTTCCCGCTGCCGCCCTGACACGAGTTGGTGCTGCTGGTGCCCTCGAGGAGCACGCGCTTGTGCACCTCTGGGAGTTGGTCGTTGAGGTCGAGCGTGGCCGGCTGACTGCCAACCTGCCTTGCTTCTTCCGCCGTCAGCTCGAACGCCACGGTGTCGAGCTGCGGCCACACCAGGGCAGCGCGGCCCTTCTTGAGCGTGAACACGTTCTTCAGAGGCTGCGGCGAGGTGCAATCAGGACGCGCGACGGTGATGCTCGAAGCCGTCGCCACGACGTGCAGCGCGCTCATCAGCAACATGCCCGTCTTTCCCGGGCGGAAGTCGCGCACCACGAAGCCGTTCCCGCGTTCGTTGCCGTGGATGAGCGTGAACGTCGGGACTCCGTCCTGGCCGAGCGCGACACCGCTCGTGAAGAGCACCAGCAGCGCGAGCGCTCTCATCCGCCGTCGAGGCCGTAGCAGGTGCGCAGATCGTTGAGCGCGTCGTCGAGGTTGCCGTCGTAGCTGTGGTTCTTGAGCTTGTTCACGACGCTCTGGCGAGCCGCTGCGCTCCCGCTCTGCAGACCCCACGACGGTCTGCTCTCGCTCTTCTCTTCCGTGGGGGCATCGAAGCCGGCGTCGCGGTACTTGAGGCGCCACTCGAAATCTCTTTCCACGCGGATCGACATCGCGACGTAGCTGGTCACCACGATGGGAATCGAGAACGCGAGGAGTGCCCAACCGAGAAAGCCAACCTGAACGAAGAAGGTCTTGCCGATGCGTCGGCGGAATCCCGCGAAGCTGAGGAGTCCACCAGCGACGAAGGTGAAGACCGAGGTGAGGAGCGCCTGTGCGGTTCCGGCGCTCGCCGACAGCCCGGTGAGCCAGCCGACCATCGCGCCGAAGAAGGCGATGCCGAGCACGAAGGCCGCCTTGTCCCCCGTCGACACGTCGGGAGGCAGGGCCTCGCTCGGAGCAGGCGTGTCCTTCTTCTCTGCCTGGTCCTCTGACTCTCCCATGTGCGCCCCCTCGCCGCGGATGCTGCCACAACAGGACGCTTCAACAACGCGAAGGAAGGAAGCACGCTGTCTTCCATGGCTACCGAGAACCCGCTTCGCGAAGGGTTGATCAGCGAACGACAACCCGAGCCGTGCACGCTCGTCATCTTCGGCGCGTCGGGTGACCTGACGAAACGCAAGCTCGTGCCCGCGTTGTTCACGCTCTTCACCGAGAAGCTGCTGCCCGAGTCGTTCGCCATCGTCGGCTTCGCGCGCAAGGCGATGACCGACGACGCGTTCCGCGCGGAGATGAAGGAAGCGTGTCTCAAGTTCGCGCGTCACAAGCCGACCGACGCGGCGTGGGCGGTGTTCGCGAAGGGGCTCTTCTACCAGGCGGGCGAATACGACACGCCCGCGAGCTACTCGGCGTTGGAGGAGCGCCTGGTGCGCATCGACGCCGAGCGCGGCGTGAAGGGCAATCGCATCTTCTATTTGTCGACGCCGCCCTCGAACTTTCCCATCACCATCGCGCAGCTCGGCGCCGCGGGACTCGTCGGACGCGTCCCGCGCCCCGAGTGCTTCCGCCGCGTCATCATCGAGAAGCCGTTCGGCACTGATTTGGGAACGGCGCAGCAGCTCAACCGCGACGTGCTCGCGGTGCTCGACGAGAAGTCGGTCTATCGAATCGACCACTACCTCGGAAAAGAGACGGTGCAGAACTTGATGGTGCTGCGCTTCGCGAACGGCCTCTTCGAGCCGCTGTGGAACAGCCGCTACGTGGAGCACGTGCAAATCACCGGAGCGGAGAGCATCGGCATCGAAGGCCGCGGCGGCTACTTCGAGCAGGCGGGGATTCTGCGCGACATGGTGCAGAACCATCTCTTCCAGGTGCTGGCCATCACCGCGATGGAACCGCCGGTGTCGATGAACGCCGACGACCTGCGCGACGAGAAGGTGAAGGTCTTGAAGGCGCTGCGACCGATTCCCGACGGGCGCTTCGACGAGTTCGTGATTCGCGGCCAATACCGAGCAGGCACCATCGCGGGCCGTCGGCAGGTCGACTACCAGGAAGAGACGGGCGTCACGAAGGGCAGCGCGCGCGAGACGTACGTCGCGCTCAAGCTCTTCATCGACAACTGGCGTTGGGCGGGCGTGCCTTTCTATCTGCGCTCGGCGAAGGCGATGCCGAAGAAGGTGACCGAGGTCGCGCTGGTGTTCCGCGAGGCGCCGCTGCGGTTGTTCGGAAAGAGCGCGTCGCAGAACCAGCTGCCCAACGTGCTCGCGATTCGCATTCAGCCCGATGAAGGCGTGTCGCTGCGCTTCGGAGCGAAAGTTCCCGGCAACACGATGGACATCCAGCCGGTGAACATGGAATTCCGGTACGGCACGTCGTTCGGCAACGAGCCGCCCGAGGCGTACGAGCGGTTGTTGCTCGATTGCTGGCACGGCGACCAGGCGCTCTTCACGCGCGGCGATGAAGTCGAGGCCTCGTGGAAGTGGATTTCGCGCGTGCACCGGGCGTGGGAAGCGTCGAGCGCCGGAGTGCACTCGTACGAAGCAGGCACGTGGGGCCCGGCGGAAGCAGACCGGCTGCTGTTCCGCGACGGTCATCAGTGGAGACGGCCGTGAGCTCGGCCGGTTCCCCACCAACGCCGTCGGCCCAAGGGCCTTTGGTCGAGCGCTTCACGAAGGGCGACGCCATCGGAGTCGACGTCGCCGGCATCGAACGCGAGCTCGCAGCGCTGTGGCGTCAGTCGGCGCAAGGCACGGTTCCCCACCCAACGGCGTCGGCCCAGGGGCCTTTGCCAGTCATGCGTGCCTGCTCCTGGAATCTGGTCGTCTACGCGGAATCCGTCGGCGCGTTGGAACGTGCGCGAGCGTTGGCAGAGCTGGTGGTCGACGCGATTCCGTCGCGCGCGCTCATCATTCATCACGAGAGAGACGCGGTCGGCGGGAGCGAGCTCGACGCCTATGTGTCAGCGCGCTGCAAGTTGCTGCCGGGCGGCGGGAAGATGTTGTGCACCGAGGAAATCACGCTCGAGTCGCGGCGCACGGGCGTCGAGTTCTTGCCGTCGCTCACGCGCGCGTTGTTGGTGCCCGACATCCCGACCGCGGTGTTGTGCGTCGGCGTGCCAGCGGAGAGCGTGCTGTTGGAAGAGCTCGTCGGGGTGGCGGACCGCGTGGTGTTCGACTCTCACGGCGTCGAGGTCGAGAGCACGCGCCACCTCGGAGCGAAGGCCATCGATCTCGCCTGGCTCCGCATCGCGAGATGGCAACTCGCAGTTGCCAACTCGACTCAGGTGATTCCGCCGAAGTTCACCGTCACCGCCCCCGCGGAGTTCGGCGCCGAGGCACGCTGGATGGCGGCGTGGCTGCGCGCGCGCACGAAGGCTGAAGTGAACGTGAGCACTGGCCCCCTCTCCCTCGGGGAGAGGGTTTGGGGTGAGGGAGCGGCCCTCTTTCTGAGCGACGCGGAAATCCTCACCGCCGCCTTGTCACCGCGCGTCCTCACCCCGGCGTGGGAGCAGGCGCGCGTGGCGATGGAATGGACTCCGGGGCATGGCACGAGCGCGTCGTGGAACGACTTCGCCGCGAGGTTTGCGAAGGCAGCAAACGCAGCCATCGCCGAGCGCGGCGTGTTCACCTGCGCGCTGACGGGCGGGAGCGCGGTGAAGATGTACCCGCTGCTCGCGAAGGAGAAGCTCGACTGGTCGCGCATCGAGCTCTACCTGAGCGACGAGCGCCTGGTGCCGCTCGAGTCACCCGACTCGAACTACCGAGCCGCGCGAGAAGCCTTGCCGATGGCGAAGCTGCATCCCGTTCGGGTTGCGTTGAATCCAGAAGCAGCGGCGGCCGACTACGCGCGACAACTTCCTGATCAGCTCGACCTCATCCACCTCGGCATGGGCCCTGATGGCCACGTCGCCTCGCTGTTTCCGGAGCACGCGTTGCTCTCAGAGAAGACGAAGCGCGTCGCTGCGGTGACTGATTCTCCCAAGCCGCCGCTGCAGCGCGTGACGTTCACGCTGCCGACGTTCCGCTCCGCGCGCGAAGTCTGGTTCCTGGTGGTGGGCGAGTCGAAGCGAGCGGCCGCACACGAAGCTCGTTTCGATGCAGCCTCGAAGTTGCCCGCGGCCCTCGTGCATCGCGCCGCTCGAAGCGCGACGTGGTTCCTCGACCTCTGAGGACGAGGCCCCTCTCCGTGGGAAGAGGGTGCCTCCCCGCGACGTGTTCAGCGGCGGCCGTAGCGGTCGCCGCGACGACCATCACGCAGGTCGCGCTCGGCGATGTCGATGGCGGCGACCAACACGCGACGCTTTTCCATCATCGCCGACGGGTCGAACCGGCCGTGCACTCGCGAGAAGTCAGACAACAGGCGCGTGAGCTGACGGGTGCTCTGCTTCTCTTCCCGCCGCTCGCGACGATTGTTCTCGGAGCGCGCCTCGTGTCGCGACTCGTTCAGCTCCGCGGTGATGAAGGCGTTGATGCGCGCGTCGAGCTGGCCGCGCATGCGGGAGCCGTACCGCGGCGAGTCGAGTTCCCGCAGCAACATGCGGCCCTGGGCGACGTCGAAGCGGTCGCTCCCGTTCGAGTTGACGACGGGATGCGGTGCGAAGGGCACCGCAGGGTGATGCGGTGCAGCCGCCGCGAGAGAAGAGATCGACAGTGCAGCGCCAACGATGAGTTTCTTGAACGACACGGTGTTCCTCCTTGTGGCGAGGCTTCGTTGCCTCGCGTGAAGAAAGACCGGCGCACCGCGAAATTGATTCTGTGACGAAGTGTGAAGCGCTGGAACGAACGCCTCAGTTTTCCGTGAGCACCGCGAAGAACTTTTCGCGGTTGATGATCTTCACTGCGGAACCGGGCTTCAACCGCGAACCCCACTCGCCCTTCGCTCGATAGAGCTCGACCTCGGGCATCGGGCCGTACGCGTCCCAGAGCAGATCGATCATGCGGCACTCACGCTTTCGGGCGATGCGTCTGACGTGTCAGCGCCGGGAGCGCGGCGGCTTGTAGTTCTCGGGGTCCTCCATGAGGCGCGGGCCCTCGGTGGTGAGCGTCTTCGTCGCCTCGGTGAGCGCCGCGCGGAATTTCGCGGGCTCGAGTTCTCCCGAACCGAGCTCGAGCTGACGGAACCCGTTCTTCAGCGGATGCACCAGTCGCATGCGGAACCAGGGGCGGTCGAAGAAGCGCATGAACGATGCCTGCAGCCGGAACGATTCCTTCTTCAGCTCGAGCTCGACCGCGCCGGCTCTGTCTTCATCCGACGTGCTCGACTTGAAGCCGAGCGCAGTGGCGGCCTTCCACACCGATTTCTCGAGCTCGCGCTGAAAGTCGAGCCCCGTGCGTTCGACGAAGTGTTCGAGCAC
>JAEUJS010000035.1 GCA_016792935.1 Archangium sp.
GTACGGAGTGGTCGGGACTCCCACGCTCGACGACACCGCTGACGTCATCCTCGATGGGCAGTTTCAGACCGTGACGGGCCTCCCGGGGCTCACCGCGGCCATCGCTGCGAGCGACGAAGGACCCCTGTGTCTCTCACGCAAGGCCTTCACGTTCGCGCAGCGCCGCCGCCCCACGCCCGCTGATGCGTGCTTCCTCACCGATTTGCGCGACAAGGCGCGCACTCAGTCCATCGCCGAGCTGTGGCGCGAGGTGGGGCGCAACCCGGCGTTTCGCACGCGACGCATCGAGGTGAAGCCATGAACTCGCGACGATCGTTCCTCACGCTCGCTGGCAAGGCGGCCCTGGCGATTCCGTTTCTGCCGTCGCTCGTTCGTGCGCAGCCCGTCTCACGCCCTGCGTTGATCTGCATCGTGTCGCGCAACGGACAGTTCACGTCCGACTTCGCCACGCACACGCCCTCGTCGGCGCTCATGTCCGTCAGCGATGCCAGCCAGCCCTGGGCCGAGGTGCGTTCGGCACCGCTCTCGAGCTCGGCGACGGGCGGCATCAACGACGTCTTCGACGCCAGCGTGGTGCAGGGCTACCGCGATCACTTCCTCCACCTCGACGGGCTCGATCACGCCAACCCGCTCGGGCACAGCGACTCGCAGCTCGGCTTCACGGGCTACGCCAGCGTCGATCAACTCGCGGCGCAGGCGTTGGCGTCGACTCCGCTCTCGTCACTGGAGATCGGAACACCGGGCCCCAACTTCGGCCGCACCGCGAGCTTCCGTCGCTCGGTGGATGGTCGCGTGGTGCAGCTGCCCGGGCTCACGCAGCCGGCGGCCCTCTACGATCGCCTGTTCGGCCTGAGCAGCCCGACGACGCGCGCTTCGACGCAACGCTCACTCGACGCGGTGAGCGCGGAAGCCGATCGCCTGCGCCAGCGCGTGCTCTCGAAGACCGACGCCGACGTGCTCGGGCGGTACATGCAGGCGGTGCGTGAGCTGTCCACGCGCATCGGTGCGTTGCCGGCGCTGACGTGTTCTCCAGGAACCCGGCCGCTCGACAACGTCACCGACTTGAACCAGCTCGCCGATTTGCAGACCTCGCTGGCCGCGCTCGCGGTGAGCTGCGGCGTGAAGGTGGTGAGCTTCTTCGTGCAGAGCGCGCTGTTGAGTGACGGCCGCGTCTACGACTCGCAGTGGTGGCACAACGAGTCGCACGCCACGGTGCCCAGCGTGCCGACCTTCCTCGAGGGCAACCGCTGGGTCGCGCGCTCGTACTTCATGGCCATGGTGCGCAAGCTCGACGCGCTCGGCGTGTGGAACGACGCGATGGTGGTGATGAACAGCGACATCTCGAACGGGCGGCTCCACAACAACGAGAACCAGCCGGTGATGCTCGCGGTCGGCCCGGGCGTGTCGGCGTTTCGACAGCGCGGCGTGTACGTGAGCTACCAGCGCTCGTCGGCGCCGATCGTGCCGCAGACCAGCGATCGCCACGGCCTGCTCATCACGCAGCTGTTCAACACGCTGCTCTCGGCGCAGGGCGTCTCGCAGACGTTGCCGGTGCCGGGCTTCATCACTCCGGAGAGACGAGCGCTCTACGAGCCGGTGCTCTCCGGAGCGAGTCGATCGCTTCCGTGGATCAGTTGAAGCGGTCTGCGGCGATCAAGAGAGCCCGTACCCCTTGAGCTTGCGCCACAAGGTCGTGCGACCGACGCCCAGGATGCGCGCTGCGTCGGTTTGCTGTCCGTGACAGGCCTCGAGGACACGCAGCACGTGACGCCTCTCGGCTTCTTCGAGCGTCACCAGTACTCCCTCGCTCTCGGGCGGGAGCGGCGCCAACGCCGGCTCCAACAGTTCTTCTGGGAGGTGCTCGACGCCGACCGTATTCCCAGCCGAGAGCACTGCGCCGTGTTTCACCGCGTTCTGCAGTTCGCGCACGTTGCCGGGCCATGGGTAGCGGAGCAGTGCCGACATCGCGCGCGCCGAGAACGAGCCATCGTGGCCTTCTTGCTTCAGGAACATCAGCGCCAACGCAGAGATGTCGTCGACGCGCTCGCGCAACGGAGGAACCACCAGCGTGAAGACCTTGAGTCGGTAGAAGAGGTCTTCGCGGAAGCGCTTTTCGCGAACAGCTTGCTGCAAGTTCTGGTGTGTCGCGCAGAGGATGCGGACGTTCACGTTCACTGGCAGTGACTCACCCACGCGTCGGATTTCCCCGTCTTGCAGCGCGCGCAAGAGCTTGGCCTGCAGCGCCAGGGGCAGCTCAGCCACCTCGTCGAGCAGGAGCGTGCCACCCTCGGCCGACTCGAACAGCCCCTTGCGAGCCGTCTGCGCGCCCGTGAAGGCCCCGCGCGCGTGGCCAAAGAGCTCACTCTCGAGCAGGTCCGAGGGGAGCGCCGCGCAGTTCACCGCGAGGAAGGGCTTGAGCCTGCGAGTGCTGTTGGCGTGCAGCGCCCGCGCGACGACTTCCTTGCCCGAGCCGCTCTCACCCCGCAGCACGACGCTCGCGTCGGTGTTGGCGATCACCGCGGCGCGCTCGAGCAGTTCCTTCATCGCGCGGCTCTCGCCCACCAGGCGACTGCACCGCCGACCCTGGGGGGATGCGGGCTGGGCGCGGCATCTCCCACACAGACCGCCGCCAGTCTCGAAAGGCGTGTCGCAGGTGAACGTCGGTGCCGCGTAACTCACAGCGGTTCAATATGGAACATCGCGAGACAGGGCAAGCAATTGCCGCCAAAACCGCGAAATCCCGACGCAGCGCTCGCAGAAAAAAGAGAGGCTGGCTGGCTACTTGTCCCGGGACACGTGTCGCTCGAGCTTCGTGCCGAACAGCGCATCGACCCACCGGTGGCTGATGCCGAAGTTCTTGTCCACGTCAGCGAAGTGATGGGCCATGTGGTGCGCGCGCATGATGCGGCCCCAGCGGGTGAGCGGCGCCCGGAAGTGCGTCGACCAGTGCATGAAGTCGTAGAAGAGGTACCCACCGAGGAACCCGGTGAACCACGGCACGGTGACCTTCGGAGCGTCGAGCAACCACAACGCACCGCCGACCAGAACGCCGATGGAGATGCTGACCGCCAGGGGCATCACCAGGCGCTGCGGATCATCGGGATAGCGGTGGTGAAACCCATGCACGATGTCGTGGAAGCGGCGGCTGATGGGGCCAATGCCGGTCCAGTGGAAGAGCTTCTTGTGAGCGAAGTACTCGGTGGCCTGCCACGAGACGAAGCCGAGCGGGGCCATCGACGCGAGCGCGCTCCAGGTGGTGAGGCCCGTCCACAGCGCCCAGCCTGGGAGCGTGAGGGCGATGGGCACCCACAACACGAACGGCGCCGCCGGGTGCACCCTCGAGAAGAACTCGAGGAAGCTGTTGTCGAACATGCGGCCACGTGCGTGCCGCTCGGGGGGATGCAGGGAGCCAGGATTCATCGGGGTGTCCTTTCAAGAGATCAGAACTGAATGGTGCGCTGCGCCGTGTCGAGGTGGGTGAGCTCTCGCGTCGCGTAGAACTCGCGCCACAGCCGCAGGTACCCCTCGGTGAGGCTCTGCGGCGTGAAGTTCTTCGGAACGAAGACGCAGGTGGTGTCGTTGTAGTGCGCCCACGTGCGGTCGAAGATGCGCTCCTCGGCGACGAGGCGCTTCCACGCTGGAGTGCCCGGGTACGGCGTGAAGATGGCGAACTCGGCCTTGGTGATGCCGCTGCGCGTGGCGAATTCCAGC
>JAEUJS010000065.1 GCA_016792935.1 Archangium sp.
AAGGTGAATGGCCGCACGCCGCAGATCGAAGCCGCGCTCGCGACCACGCTGACGATGCAGCGCATGCCGATTCTCGAGCGACGCATGATGCTGGCGACGCTCGGCATTCCGAAAGAGGTCATTCAGGGGCAGACGCCCGCGGAATCGGCCGATTTGCTCGCGCGCATCGCGCTGCGTTCCAACTCGCCGGGCTCGTATCAGTTCGAGTTCCGCGTCTCGGGAGCGCGTTGGCTCCTCGGGCTGAAGGTCGGAGCGAACGGCATCGAAGGTGCGGGGGCGATGCCCAAGCCGCCCTCGCCTCCCTTCTGGAAAGAAGCACTCGGCCCGCTGCTCTCGTTCGTGAGCATTGCGTTCCCGCCGGCGGCGCCGTTTCTGCAGACGGCCAACGCGCTCTACGCCATCGACCAGGGAGCGAAGGGCCTGGGGCTCGTCTCGGCCATCGCGGGCGCGGCGGCGGGCGTGGCGAACATCACCAACGCGGCTTCGGCGGCGACGCTGGCGAGTGTGGCGAACACGTTGTCGTCGGCGAACGGCGTGTTGAGCGCGGTGAAGAACCGCGACGTGCTCTCTGCCTTCAGCTCGGTGGCCACGTTGGCCGGAGGCATCGGCTCGCTCGCCAAGGTCGAGCTCGGGGCGGGCTTCTCGCTCTTGCAGCGCGCGGGCACCATCGCGGGTGTCGCGGCGAAGGTGCGCAACGACGACTGGGTGGGGCTCCTGTCGGACGGCATGCACACGCTCAACGAGATGGCGCAGCAGGCGATTCGCGAGGCAGAGACGAAGCCCACGCCGCCGCCCGCTCCCGAGGAAACCGAAGCGACCTCGGGACCCGCGGAGACGGAAGCGCCCAACGGAATTCCGTCGGAGCTCGAGACGATTCCCATCGAGGTCGAGACCGACAACGCGCCAGTCGCGCGGACGGTGAAGGTCGTCGCGGGAGACAACCTGACGAAGCTCGCCACGCGGCTGCTCGGCAACGCCGCGCTCGCGCCGGAGCTCTACGCGTGGAACGCCGCGCGCATCGGCAACGACCCCAACCTGCTACGCACCGGGGTGGTGCTCGAGCTGCCTCCGCCGGGTTTCCGGTTGAGCACCAGCGCGCGCAACGAGTTCTTCACGAGCACGCACCTCATTCCGGTGACGGCGCCGGCCGTGCCGACCAACGCGCGCCCGAACGAAGAGACGAAGGCGGTGCTGACGGAGCTCAGCCGCGCCACCACCGAGCTGGCGCAGACGCCCAGCACCGACACGGATCAGCTCGAGCGGCTCAAGGAGTACATCAACGGGCTCAAGCTCAAGGCCGAGCTGGGCCTGGGGCTCAAGAAGCTCGAGCTCTCGTGGGATGCTGATGGCCTCCACCTCGAGTTCAAGCCCGCGAGCGCGGAGTTCTCCACCAACGGCACCCTGGTAAAGCTCGCGGCTGAACCGTCGCTGGTGGTGAACGAGAACGGGCTCGAGCTGCAGCTCAAGCTCGTCGGCGCAGCGGGGCCCGTTGAAGCGGGCGTCAAAGGCGTCATCGGCACCGACGGCAAGCTCGACTTCGAACACGTACTCGGTGTGCAGGGAGATCTGTTCGCCATCGGCGGCAAGATTCTCGGGGTCGGAGCGAAGGTCGGCGTCGAGATCGGTGCGCCGCGTCGTCCCTCACCTCCTCCGGCCTCGCCGTGGTTTGGAGACCGCGGAGCGATCGCGCCGTGAGAGCCCTCTCACTCGCGTCCCTCGCGTGCGTGTTGAGCGCGCGCGCTGCAGGCCGGCGGTGCTCAAGAAGACCGCCGCGAACCTCCGCGTGATGCGACGTGCCGCAAGCAGTAGTGGGACGGCGTGATCCAGGCTGCGACATGCGCGTCGCCGAAGCCCCTGACTCCATGCGCTCCTTCCTGCTGCTGTTGGTCCTCGTTCTCACGGGTTGCCCATCGCAAGAGTGCTCTCCTTCGACGTGCCCGTTCGGCTGCTGCGACGCGTCGGGCCAGTGCGCCAACGGTTCGTCGCAAGCGGCCTGCGGAGTCGGAGGTGACGCGTGCGTCGGGTGTTCGAGCGATCGCGTGTGCCGTCTCGGTTCGTGCAGAACCGAAACGACCGGTGGCGGGAGCGGCGCGACGGGCGGCGGCTCCGCGACAGGTGGTGGCTCCGCGACAGGTGGTGGCTCCGCGACGGGCGGTGGCTCCGCGACTGGCGGCGGCTCGGCGACGGGCGGTGGCTCCGCGACGGGCGGTGGCTCCGCGACTGGCGGCGGCTCCGCGACTGGCGGCGGCTCCGCGTCAGGGGGTGGCTCCGCGGGCGGTGGCTCAGCGACGGGCGGCGGCTCCGCGACCGGCGGTGGAGGCGCAACCGGCGGCGGCAGCACGACTGGCGGCGGCAGCGCGACTGGCGGCGGCAGCGCGACTGGCGGCGGCAGCACCACTGGAGGTGGCGGCGCAACCGGCGGCGGAGGCACAACCGGCGGCGGCAGTGGAAGCTCCGGCGACTCCTGCGCGAACGCGGTGTCACTGCCCCTGAGCGCGACGATGAGCTCGACGCTCGCGGGCTTCACGAACGACTACTCCGGCGTGTGTACGCTGAGCGCGGAAGCCGACCGCGTCTTCCGCGTGCTCGTCCCCGCGGGGCTGGTCGTGAGCGTGACCGCGACCCCGAACGCGACGAGCGATCTCGCGCTCGCGCTCTCCGACGACATCAGCGCGTGCGGTCAATCGTGCGTCAGCTCCTCGGACGCGACCTTCGAAGGCGGCTCGGAGACCGTCACCTGGCACAACACCAGCGCGTCCCCGGCCACGGCCTGGGTGCTGGTCGACGGCGTGGGCACGTTCGTCATCACCGCGACGGCTGCGGCGCCTCGAGCCGACGACGTCTGCGATGGAGCGACCTCACTCCTCAACGGCCAGACGCTCACCAACCTCTCGATGGACCAGTACGCCAACGACTACGACTTTCCGAATCGCGTCGGCTGCACGCCCGAGACGCACCGGCCCGAGCGCGCGTTCATCACCGTCGTCCCGCCGCGCCAGCGCGCGCGCATCACGGTCACGCCGGCGGCTCCGAGCTTCGACCCGACCATCGACTTGATCCAGGCCTCGACGGGCGACCAGTGCGCTGCGGCCAATGCCGCGTGCGTCGATGGCACTGCGCTGCGCAGCGCCGGAGCGCCGCGCTCCGTCTCGTACTTCAACGACGACTTCTCGTTCTCGCGCACGGTGTTCGCGGTCGTCGACAGCACCGCGGCGAATCCAGCGTTCTCGATTGGTCTCGACGTCGACACGCCTCCCGCGGAAGACCTGTGCGAAGGCGCGCTGTCGCTCGCGCGCGGGCTGCAGACCACGCAGCGCACGTTGAACGGCATGGAGAACGACTACGGCCGCAACACCAACCCCGCGTGTCCGAACTATCGCGGCGCCGATCGGCTGTTCTCGTTCGGGCTCAACTCGTACGAGCGCTTCGCAGCGGTCGTCACCTCTCCCGATGGAGGCACGTTCGACGGCGTCCTCACCGTGTTGTCCGGCAACTGCAACAGCGCCGCGGCGCGCACGTGTGAAACAGCGGCCGACGTTCGCGGTGCTGGCGAATACGAGACCGTCTTCTGGGAAGTGGGCTCGGTGCCCAACACGCGCTTCCTCCGCCTCGCCGTCGCGAGCGCGGGCCCGAGCACCGAGCAGTTCACGCTCCACACCTGGGTTGGCCTCGCGCCCATCGGAGACGAGTGCAACCTGCTCGCTCCACTCACCGTTCCGACGACCGCGCGGCTCTTCAGCACGCTCGGCGCCAAAGGCGACGCGGTGGAACCGACGGCGACGGGCTGCGGGCCGCTCGTCGACAACGACCTCCGCTTCACGGCCACGGTGGGTGGCTTCCAACGCCTGACCATCACCGCGGTGCCGGTCGATCCCGTCGACGTGGTGGTCAACGTCATGAACGGAACCTCGCTGTGTGCTGGAGGCGCGACCTCCTGCTCCGCCTTCGCGAACGCGAACGGCGCGGGAGGAACCGAGACCGTGTCGTGGCTCAACTCGACATCGAGCAGCGCGACCGTTCAATTCAGCATCGGCACGCGTGGACGCCCCGGACAGTTCAGGCTCACGCTCAGCTCGCCCTGACTTCAGTTCGTCGCCCAGACCACCCACTGCCACACGGCCAGCGCGAGGAACGCCACGGCGAGTCCTGCGGCGACATCAGCCGCAGCGTAGAGACCGCGCGTGCTCTCGAGCTGTCGGGGGTCACAGCTACGCGTCGCGGCGCACGGCTGACTCTCGACCTTCGACAACTCTCCGCGGCCGAGGAGCGCGAACGTTCCAAAGAGCGCTCCCGACGCCACGCCACCGCCCGTCAACAGCAGCGGGGCGAGCGGCGAGCGCTTCGGCGCCACCGGTTCCTGTCGAACGCCCGCAATCGGCGTCAACGAACCGGAAACGGGAAGATCGATCTTCTTCGCGCCCGCGGTGAACTCGAAGACCACCCGGCGGTTCTTCTCTCCCGCGGCGACCACCACCTGCTGCGTCGAGGTCCGCCCATCTTCGAGCGTCACGTCGAGGGCGTGTATTCCGGGATCGAGCTCGAGCGGTTGCCCCGGCCGTGACGCCACGTTCGTCGAGTCGATGCGCAGCGAGTTGAAGACCACGTCGCGCCCTTCCTCGCGCACCATCACCACCACGGTCGGTTGATCCGCCTTGAGCTGCGTCAGCCACCCATCACAGTCGCGCTGCACCACGCCCGGACACGTCGGCTGGGTGCAGCGCAAGAACTCGCGGCGCGCGTCGGAGAAGCGCAGCTCGTCGCGCGCCTTCTGGCCACGCTCCGACGCTTCGACGCAGGCCTTGAGCTCAGCTCGGCTCGGCGCGGCGGTGAGCAACGCAGGCACGATGCAGGCGACGAGCATCACAGGCACTGCAGTTTGTACTTCTTCCGTCCATTGGCGTCGATGGTCCACGGCACGGCGCAGTCGGCTGACTTCTTTCCGACTTTGCGTTTTCCGATGGGCACTGCGGCGCCCGCATCGACGACTGGAGGATCGACGCGTGCCTCGAGCACCACGGGCGGCTCGGCTCCCGCATCAGGTGCCACGGCGACCACCGTTCCCGCATCGACGACCGCAGGTGGAGGCGCAGGCACGACCACCACCGGGCTCGGCGTCGAACCACTCCGACCGATGGCGAACGCGGCGGCGAGCGCGGCGCCGACGAGCAGCGACGCCCCCAACACCGGCACGAGGAGCCCTCGACGCGGAGGCGCGAGCGCGCCTGACTCCGTGGGTTCGAGCTGCTCGCGCTCGAGCGCCAACACGCGCGCTTCACGAACGTCGAGGCTCTCGGGAACCAGTCCCCGCAACCACGCCGACACTTCCGAGCTCGAGGCTACGCCGACCGCTTCCACGGCTTCAGCCATCTCGAGCGCGCTGGTGAAGCGGTCTTCGGGCCGACGCGAGAGCGCACGGCGCGCGATGGACAGCAAGCGCGGATCGGCGCCTTCGATGGGCGGCACCACCGCGAGGAGCACCGCCGACAACACCTCGGCTTCGTTCTGGCCGCTGAAGAGTCGCTTGAGCGCGAGGCATTCCCACAGCACCACGCCCACCGAGAAGAGGTCGCTGCGAGGACTGCAGTCGCCGTGAATCTGCTCGGGCGCGACGTACGCCAGCTTGCCCTTCAGCTGACCGGTCTGCGTGTGTTGCAGCCGCCCGCGCGCCTTGGCGATGCCGAAGTCGGCGACGCGGGCCACACCGGACGCATCGATGAGGATGTTGTGCGGAGAGACGTCACGGTGCACGAGGTCGAGCGCGGCGCCGTCTTCTCCGCGAGCGGTGTGCGCCGCGTGCAGGCCACGCAACGCGCCCGCGAGAATCGACGCCACCACGCCGGTCGGAATCGGTGCGCGGCGTTCGACGGAGAGCTTGAGCAGCTTGTCGAGCGACTCGCCGAGCACGTACTCGAGCACCAGCAGCAGCTCGTTGCCCTGCGCGACGACGTCGAGCGTCTGCACCACGTTGACGTGCCGCACGCGCGACGCGATGCGGCCTTCGTCGATCAACGCCGCGCGCGCCGCCGGCTCATCCATCAAGCCGGGGCGCATGCGCTTGATGGCCACGATGCGGCGGAAGCCCTGCGACCCCGTCACGCAACCAAAGTGCACGGTGGCCATGCCGCCCGCCGCGAACTGCTCGAGCACGACGTAGCGACCGATGGTTTGACCGCCCATGCGCGCGGTCAGTGTTGCATCACAGCCCGTGTTTGCGAATCAACCGATGCACGTAGGTGCGGTCGAGCCCCGAGCGTTCGGCCGCGCGGCTCACCTCCCGCCCATCACGCGCGAAGAGCCCCTCGAAGTACGCGCGCTCGAGGTGCGACACCCAGCGCTCCCGCAGCTCCTTGAAGGGCACGTCGAGATCGACCGGCGGCAACGCACCGCTCGGGCTGGCAGCAACTGGCGCCGGGCTCGCACCGCGAAGGAGCGCGAGCGCGCGCTGAGGCCCGAGCGCCTGCCACCGCTCGACGAAGGTGCGCAGCTCGCGAACGTTTCCTGGCCAGCGCCACGCCGAGAGTTCCTCGAGCACCTCCGCGTCCGGCCCCGGCTTCCCCCCGAGGAGCGCGGCGAGGAGCAAGGGCACGTCGCTCGCGCGCGTCCGGAGCGGCGGCAGATGGAGCGGCAACACCGAGAGCCGGAAGAAGAGGTCTTCGCGGAAGGTGCCTTCGCTCACCATCGTCGCCAGCTCGCGGTGCGTGGCGGCCACGAAGCGCACGTCGATTTTCCGGTGCTGCGTCTCTCCCAGCCGACGCACGGTGCGTGACTCGATGACGCGCAGCAGGCGCGGCTGGAGCGCGAGCGGGAGCTCTCCGATTTCGTCGAGGAAGACGGTGCCGCCGTGCGCGTCTTCGAAGGCGCCCGACTTGTCGTGCGTCGCGCCAGTGAACGCCCCGCGGGTGTGACCAAACAGCTCGGCGTCGAGCAGGTCTTGCGGGAGAGCGCCGCAATCGACCACCACGAACGGCCCCGCGCTGCGCGGCGAGAGCGCGTGGACTTGCTGGGCCGCGAGCTCTTTGCCCGTGCCGGTCTCTCCCGTCAGGAGCACGGTGCTCTCGCTGGCCGCCGCCGAGGACAGCTGCAGGAAGAGCTCGCGCATCGCGTCGGAAGCGCCGACCAGGGGGCCGAGGCGATCCGACGGCCAGAGCGGAACGTTGACCGGCTGGCGATCGAAGCGCAGCTGCGCCTTCACCGGCCCGAAGCGAAGCTCGGCGTCTTCGGTGAGGCACACCCGCTCGACCTTCACCGACCCCAACCAGGTGCCGTTGCTGCTGTGGAGATCGCGCACCCACACGCCGGCGTCGTCGAGCTCGAGCTCGGCGTGCACGCGGCTGACGCGTTTGTCGTCGAGCCGAATCTGCGCTGACTCCGAGCTGCCGACGACCACGCGCCCCGACACCACGAGCTCCTGCGTGCCCCACACCACACGCGCTGAGCGGCGCTTGCGCACCAGCGCGCGGCCACCCTGGAGCTCGGTCAAGGTCACGTCCATCTCACTGCCCCTCGAAGCGCACGTCGTCGAAGTAGGCCTCGCGCAGCCCGGCCACCGGAGCGGGCTCGCAGATGAAGCCCACCTTGAACTCGGCACCGGCTGAAGTCGCGGGGCACGCACGCATGACGCCCGCATCGAGCAACTGCGTGCCATCGAGCGAGACGGCGACGATGGTGGGAGACCATTCGACCCGCACCCGACGGAAGCTGCCGTAGCTCCACGCCGGGTTCGTCAAGTCGCGCGGCAGGTAGTCCATGCCGGCGTCGGTCGGGAACGTCTCGAGCACGCGCAGCACGCCGGCTTGCGTGAGGTAGAGGTACAGCTGGCACTGCTCGTTACCGGAGCCGCGCTGCAAGTAGAGGAGCGCGCTGTCGCCGTGCTCGCTGCTGGAGCCGAGACGGACCCTCGCCTCGATGCCCAACGTCGTGAAGCTGGTCGGGTACACGCGATTGAGCGCGACGGTCTCGCAGGTCCCGGGCACTCCGGCACCGGCCTGAATGCGGGCGCGCAGACTGGTAACCGGCGAGGCGAAGAAGTTCGTGCTCGTCGCCAGCCCGACGCCACCCGTGAGCGGCATGAACTGCACGTAGTTGCCGGCGTCGAAGCTCTCGATGTCGTCGCACCACAACGCGGTGCAGCCGCCTCCACCGCCCGTTGCGCCGCCACCGCCCGTTGCGCCGCCTCCGCCCGTTGCGCCGCCTCCGCCCGTTGCTCCGCCGCCGCCTGCGCCGCCGCCGCCCGTTGCGCCGCCTCCGCCCGTTGCGCCACCTCCGGAACCGCCACCCGTCCCTCCGCCACCGCCTGTTCCGCCACCGACTCCGCCGCCGCCTGCGCCGCCGCCGCCGCTCGTACCTCCGCCTCCGCTCGAGCCGCCGCCGGAGCCGCCACCGCCACCCGCGAGTCCGCCGCCGCTCGCGCCTGCATCCGCGGAGCCGCCGTCGAACTGCGAGGTGAGATCAGGAATCGAGAGGCTGCACGCGGCGAGCACGAAGACGACGGAGCTGAGCAGCGGGCGAACGCCCTGGGCGCGCATCGCGAACTTTCTACACCAGCCTCGGCGCGCTCGTTATCCAGCTCATCAAGCCATGCGCGCGAGCGGTCCCGAGCCGCCGTTGGGGTCACCGAACTGATTGACGCCGGTGACACCCATCGCCTGGATGAGCGACACGAGAAGCTGGTGGTGGTTGACCGCTTCGAGCCGCGCCTGCGCCGATTGGCCACCAATCCAATTGGTGGTCGAGAAGCGCAGGTGGCGACCCGAGCGGAAGGCGCCGCGCATCGAGCCAAAGACGAACATGGTGTGGTCTCCGACGTCGTGGAGCGCGCCGCTCGCACCTGACGGCCACGTGTTGCCGATTTCTCCGGTCCAGTACACGAGCGTGTCGTCGAGGAGTCGGCTGCCATCGGGCTGCGGCGCCTTGAGGCGATCGAGGAACGCCGAGACCTGCGTGGCGTACCAACCCACGAAGCGCGCGAGCTCATCGGGGAGCGCTCCGTGGCTGTAGGTGTGGTGGTCGCTGCCGCTGATGCCGTCGCCGAAGTCGCGCGTCGGCAGGTTCAGCCACGGCATGTTGAAGCGCGCGGCCGGCGTACCGAAGCTCAGGCTCGCCACGCGCGTCACGTCGCACACGAAGGCCGTCTCCATCAGCTTGAAGAAGTAGGTCGTGAGCGCGGGGTAGTTGTTGGGGTCGTTCACGTCGAGTGACGAGACCGCCATCGCTTCGGCCTGCGGCGGCGCGCACACCGTCATCACCGGAGGCGCCATCAACGTCTGCTCGAGCTCGCGAATGCGGGAGCAGTGGTAGTCGAGCTGCGCACGGCCCGCTGCGGGCAACGACGTCAGCCCCGAGCGGCAATCACCCCACGCGGTGTCGAGAATCGAGCGGCGCTTGCGAAGGAGCGCGGCCGTCTGCGCGGTGTTCGTCGTGCCGCTGACGTTGGCGAACATGCGGGTGAACGCGGCCATCGGGCTGACGAGGTGGGGCACCGGCGTGCCCGCGGCCTCGTAGTACGACTGCCACGCGCCGCTGCCGGGGCCGACGCGGAAGACGGGCGCGTTGGCGTTCGGCGCCTGGCCCTGCTCGAAGAGCTTGCGCGCGATGAACTGGTCGATGCTGGGGCCAGTGCCGCTCCCGGTGTTTTGCGAGGAGCGCGCGGTGAGGCACGCCCAGCCACCTGACCCATGGCCGCCGTCGGCGGGCGCTTCGCCACCCCAGGGGATGCCGCCCAGCCGCATGCCGGTGAGCGCGATGGTGTCGGCGCGGTGGCGTTCGAGCGCCTGGTAGAAGGTGCCGAAGTTGAAGCCGCT
>JAEUJS010000072.1 GCA_016792935.1 Archangium sp.
CGAAAAGCCAACGCGCTCGGTCATCCCACTCGCGGTGGTGATGACGAGCACGTTGCCCTGCTGCGCCCAGGTGAACGCTTCGCCTTCCATCACTCCGGTGCCGTTCCCCTCGAGCGAGAGGAACGGTCTTCCGTAGAGCATCCAGTGGCCGGTCAACATGCGGCCATCCTAGACACGCCTTACTCGTCGCGACCGCCGATGGTGACGTCACCACCGACCTGCGCTCCGACGCCGAGGTACGCACCGACATCACCCGAGACGCGCGCCTGGCGGTTGTCGACATCGACGCCACCTTCGACGTGCGCCAACACACCCACGCCCACGCCCGCTCCGAAGCGACCCGCGACCGCGCCGCGCTCAGTCGTGCCATCGGTGATCGCCCAGCGCGACTCGCCGAGCCCGCGCGCTCCGACGAACGCTTCCACTCCCGCGCCAGTCACCGTGCCGACCTGCGCTCCGACCTTTCCCTTCGCGCCCCAGAAGCCGTTGATGGTCGCGTCGTTCTTCAGCTGCAGCCCGTTGCCCAGTTCGCTGCGCTCCGTGGTGCGCTCGTTGATCTCGATGCCCGCCTGCACGCCCGCCTTGATGCCGTTCACCGTGCCGACGAAGCCCTGCGCTCCCGCTTCCGCGCCGATCTTGATCGTCGACTCGCGACGCACACCCGTGAAGTCGTCGGTGCTCACCGTGGTCTGCTTGCCGCCGACGAACACATCCGCGCCCGCGCTCGCCACCGTGTTCGCGACCTGCGTGAAGCCACGCGCCTGCAGCCCCGACACCAGGTGATCCGAGTTCTTCGAGTCGCCGAACTTCGAGTCGACGCCCAACGTCAGCTTGCTCTCGCGCGTCGTGCGGCCCGGCTTGTTCGCGCCCGCGTCGTACAACTTGCTCGTGCCCTCGAAGCTGTCCCGCACCGTGGCGGCGGCCTTCTTCGCCTTCGCTTCCTGCTTCTTCACCTCGGTGCTGGCCTTGTTCGCCGTCTGCTGAACCGACTGCGTCGCCTTCTTCACCATCGAGCCAATGCGGGACATGTGTTGCTCCTGTTCGTTCTCTTGGAAGCGGCGTGATTGCCGCCTTTCAAAGAGGTACGCGGAGCACCCGGCGAAACAGGCTCAGAGAGCGAAAAGGCCCGTAAAATCAGGTCTTTTCGAGCTCTCGAAACAGGAAGGCGCGGGCGGTTTGCCAGTGCCTTTTCACGGTGGCGAGCGACACCGACATCACGTCGGCGACCTCTTCATTGGTGAGGCCGGCGAAGTACTTGAGCTCGACGACTTTGGCCTGCGCTTCGTCGAGCGCGGCGAGCTTCACCAACGCACCGTCGAGGGCGATCACGTCGACGTCGATGCCGTCGATCGACGGCTCTTCATGCAGCTCGGGCGCGACCCGTTTCTGTGCGCGCTTCTGCCGGGCGTGGTCCACCAGGATGCGTCGCATCGCCTGCGCGGCGAGCGCGAAGAAGTGCGATCGATCTTTGAAGTCCACGCGCTGGCCCATCAGCTTCATGAACGCTTCGTTCACGACCGCGGTGGGCTGCAGGGTGTGCGCGGCGTTCTCTCCGCGGAACTGACTGGCGGCGATGCGGCGCAGATTCTCGAAGACGACCGAGAAGAGCTCGTCGCTCGATCCACCCTCGCGCCACTTCTTGAGCAATGCGGTGATGTCCGCTTCGTCGCTCATCCTGGAATGCACTTGAACTGATCACGCCCGCACTCGCCAGTCACTCATCTGAATGACCATGGCATCTGCGTCACGCCGAATAAGGTCGCCCTTGATGAACACCGAACGAGGCCAGTCGAGGCGAAGCCGAAGTCACGAGGTGCCCCACCTCGTGTGCCGAGTGAGCAATTGAACATGGACGCCAGGCGGTGGGCTCGGGTCAATGAGGTCTTCGGCAAGGCCCTCGAGCTGAAGAGCGAAGCAGCGCGCGAGCGGTACTTGAGCGAGACGTGCGGCACCGACGCGGAGCTGCGCAAAGAAGTGCAGTCGCTCCTCGACGCCGACGCGAAGGCGAGAGAGTCGTTCCTCGAGACGCCCGCCGGCGCGAAGCTCGAGCAGCCGGTGACGGAGATTGGACCGTGGCGCGTGGTGCGCGAGCTCGGCCGCGGCGGCATGGGCACCGTGTACCTCGCTGAGCGCGCCGACGGAGCGTTCACCATGCAAGCGGCCCTCAAGCTGCTGCGGCGCGGGCTCGACACCGACGATCTCCTCGCGCGCTTTCGCGATGAGCGGCAGATCCTCGCGGCGTTCGAACACCCCAACATCGCGCGGCTCCTCGACGGCGGCGCGACGATCGATGGTCGCCCGTGGCTGGCGATGGAGTTCGTGGAAGGTGAGACGCTCACGGACGCGGCGAAGGGCCTCGATCTCGCGGGAAAGCTCGCGCTCTTCCGCAAGCTCACCGACGCCGTGCAGTACGCGCACCGCAACCTCGTCGTTCACCGCGATCTCAAGCCCGGCAACGTGCTGGTGACGAAGAGCGGAGAGCCGAAGCTCCTCGACTTCGGCATCGCCAAGGTGCTCGACCGCTCGCCCGGTGAACAGCTGACGAAGACCGGAGAGATGGTGCTGACCCCGGCGTACGCGAGCCCCGAGCAGGTGCGTGGAGAGCGCGTCACCACCGCCGCCGACGTCTGGGCGCTCGGCGTCATCCTCTACGAGCTGCTCACGGGGAAGCGGCCATTCGATGGATCAGCAGGCGAGCCTGCTGGGGGACGCGGCTCGGGGGTCACGCTCGCCAATCAGATCCTCGAGGGTGAAATGCCGAGCCCGAAGCTGGGAGCCGATCTCGACGCCATCCTCTTCACGGCGCTGCGCAAGGAGCCGGCGCAGCGCTACCCGTCGGTCGAAGCCTTCGCGGAGGATCTCGATCGCTTGAAGACCGGTCTCACGTTGCGCGCGCGACCGGCCACGTTCGGCTACCGCTTCTCCACCTTCGTGCGTCGCAATCGCCTCGCAGTGGGAGCGGGCGCGTTGATCGGTCTCTCGCTCACCGGGGGCGTCGTCACCACCACCATCCAGGCGCGAGAAGCGCAGCTCGCCCGGCAGCGCGCCGAGGCGTCGCGTGCCCGTGCGGAAGAGCTCGTCGACTTCATGCTGGGTGATCTCCGCCACAAGCTGGAGCCGACCTCTCGACTCGACGTGCTCGAAGACGTGTCGAAGGCGGTGCAGACGTACTTCGACACCGTGCCCGCGGCGGAGCAGTCACCCGAGCGCCGCGTTCGCACGCTCAACCAGCTGGCCACCGTCAAGCTCGCGCAGGCGAAGACCGACGAGGCGATCGCGCTGCTCGATTCCGAGAAATCCGCGCTCGAGTCGCTCCCGCACGACGTGGTCGGGGACGAGCTGCGGGCGATGGCCTCGCAGCTCAGAGGTCAGGCGCTGGAAGCGAAGGGTGACCTCGACCATTCGTTGGTCGCGTTTCAGAGCGCGGCGGCGATCGCGAAGACCGTGCTCGATCGCCGGCCTGTTCCGAGCGGAGAGTTTCTCGCGGCGGCCGCCGAAGCGAACAACGACGTGGGCCGGATTCTCTATTCGCTCGGGAAATACGAAGAGTCCGGCAAAGCCAACGACGCCGCGTGGGACACGTTGCAGCGGTTTCCGAAGGTGACCGGCCGCTTCCCCGATGAGTGCCGCGCCAAGACGCGCATGTACGGTGGGCGCGCGAAGGAAGCGCTGGGGAAGCTCCAGGAGGCCGAAGGTGACTTTCGCGAGAACTTGAAGATCGCGCGCGAGTTGCGAGCGACGTTTCCCGCCGACAACGAGCTCGACGACTACATGGCGATCTCGCTGAACGATCTGGGACGCGTGGTTCGCAACCAGGGTCGCCCCGGGGAGGCCGAGCCGCTCGCCGAAGAGGCCGTGCAGTTCAGCGCGAAGGCGCTCGCGCGAGATCCCGAGAACGCGAATCGCATCGATGGCCTGTCGGCGTCGCATTCCTTCCTCGGGCGCGCGCGTGAAGAGCTCGGCAAGCTCGGCCCCGCGCTCGAGGAGTTCCGCGCTGACGTCGCGCTCAGCGAGAAGTTGCTCACCACAGATCCCGAGAACGCGCTGACGCAGGCGGCGCTCGCTGACGGACTCACCAACGTCGGTCGGGCGTTGCGGAAGATGAACGACCTCGCCGAGGCGCGGAAAGCGCATCTCCGCGCGCTCGCGTTGCGTGAAGGGCTCGCCGCGAAGGACGAGAGCTTCAAGGTCGACATCGCGATCAGCAAGCTCGAGTTGGGTCGCGTGCAGCGCTTGGCGAAGGAAGATCCGAAGGCGTCGTTCGAGGCCGCGCTCGTGACGTTCAAGGAAGTGGGCGGGACGGATGATGCTCCCGCGAAGATGCGTGGGCGCTACGCGCAGACGTTGATCGAGCTGGGCCGCGTCGACGAGGCGAAGCCGATCGTGAAGTCGTTGATCGACGCCGGCTCGGCGGATGCCGACTTGAAGGCCCTGGCCGCAGCGAACGGAATGTGAAGGCGCGGTGAGCCTCTTTTCCCGGGTTCTGCGCGTACCGGGCAAGGAGACTCACCATGACCCGCATCACCCGGAAGCCCGTCAATCTCGCGCAGAACGCACGCATCGATCCGAAGTCGCTGCACCTCAACAAGCCGGCCGCTCCGTCTGACGCGAAGAGCATCAGCGAGCGCAAGCAGGACCACTTCTTTCCGGGCGGAGCTCCGACGTCGGGGTCGCGTGACTCGGTGTGGGTCGATGGCGGCAGCAAGCCAGGCAAGAAGCCGCTGCTGACCGGCAGCCATCCGATTC
>JAEUJS010000096.1 GCA_016792935.1 Archangium sp.
ATCTTCATTCTGGGCATCGCGCTGCGGCCGCCCCCGCCGCCTCCGGTCGATCCCGCGAAGCTCGGCGCCGATCAGAAGATGCAGGACGCGCGCAACGCGATCCGCGAGGGAGACTACGAGACCGCCGTCACCTTGCTCGAGCAGGCCGAGAAGGCCGTGCCGGGCATCGACAAGACCAACCTGCTCAAGCAGGTGCGCGAAGAGCTCAACTTCGTCGCGCAGCTCGACCTCGCGCGCAAGGCCATCACCGAGAAGCGCTTCGACGACGCGCGCAAGGCGCTCGAGGCGTCAGGCAAGGGCAGCGTCAAGAACGAGGAAAACAAGGTGAAGGTGCGCGCCGAGCTCGAGGCCGCCGAGCTCGAATACAAGAAGGCGAAGATCGACGATCTGATCGCCGCCGGTGAAGTCGAGAGCGCGCGCTCGGTGCTCGCCGAGCTGCCCGTCGAGATGCAGGCCGAGCCCGCCGCGAAGATCGTCGAGTTCGAGCGCCAGCTCGAAGAGCAGAAGGCCCTCGAAGTGAAAGACGCCGCCGCCGCCGCCCGCGCTGCCGCCGCCGCGAAGAAGGCGCGCCGTGAACAGGAAATGCTCGAGGCCTTCCAGGTGGTCGAGCGCAAGTTCGGCGGTTCGGAGTGGGACCGCGCGGCCAGCGAGTGCAACCGCGTGATGGACGGCTACAAGGACGACAAGGACATCTACAACCGCGCCAAGCGGCTCCAGGGCCTGATCCCCGCGTTCGGTCGCAACTACGACGAGGGCAACAAGAAGTTCCGCCAGGGCGCCAAGGCCGAATCAGCCAAGCCGCTGCGCGCCGCGTATCAGGCGTACGAGCAGATCGATCTCCGCGCCAACAAGTTCGGAGAAGAGCTCAAGGAGAAGATTTCGGAGGCCGCGATCGCCGCCGGCAAGGCCGCCGTCTTGCGCGATGATCTGGTGACCGCGTGGCAGAACTTCAAGGACGCGGCGAAGTTCGATCCTTCCGATTCCAAAGCGCGCGCGGGCCTCGATGACGTCGCAGCCAAGGCCGAAGATCTCTTCCAGACGGCGTACGTGATTCGTGATCGCGACCCACGTGAGGCCGTGCGCAAGTTCAAGATCGTCGTGCAGGTGACCGACCCCGGTTCCAGCGTGCACGAAAAAGCGAAGAACCAGCTCGCCGCGATGGCGCCGTGAGCTGAGCGCTGAGAGATTCGGCCCCGTCATGAGTCAGTCACTGCGAGAGCTCGGCCTCGACTTCGTCGCCGATTCGAATTGGGGACGAGCGCTGGGCGTGTTCGCAGAGGCCGTGCGTCGGCAGCCGGGTGATCACCGCGCCCGCATTCACGCCGCGCGCTGTCTGGTGAAGCTGGGAGAGGTCGAACGCGCCGTCACCGTGCTCCACGCGTGCGCGGAAGGTCTGCTCAAGCGCGACTATCTGCTCTCGGCGATCGCGGTGTGCCGGCAGGCGCTGCCGCACTCCCCACGCGAGAAGCGCATTCGCGAGACGCTGGCCCGCATTCATGCCCGCGCGGCGAAGGCGACTTCAGGAAAGGCCGCCGGCCCGCCGCCGTTGCCGCCCGAGAGCATCTACGACGGTCAGGTCGCCACCGACTTGATGACGCTGCAGGGCTCCGAGTTGTCCGACCAGGCGATCAACGTGCTCGCCGCCGTCGACTCGACCGCCACGCACGATCCCGAAGCGCGGCCGCCGCTGCCGCTGTTCGCCGATCTCGATCGCGAGGCCTTCCTCGATCTGGTCGAGCTCGCTGACTACAAAGAACTCAAGGAGGGCGAGGTCATCTGCGCCGAGGGCGTGCCGATCGATCGCATCTTCGTGCTCGTCGCGGGCAAGGCCGAAGTCAGCCGCGTGGTCGAGAACAGCAAAGAGCCCAAGACGCTCGCCTTCCTCGGCGGTGGTTCGATCTTCGGAGAGATCTCGCTGCTCACCGGCGCCGCTCCGTCGACGACCATCACCGCGGTCAGCGACTGCGACGTGCTCACCATCGAGCGGGAAGCGCTCAACCTGCTGGCGCGCATGTTCCCCGAAGTGCCGGCGACGCTCGCCACGTTCGCGCAGCACCGCATGGCGCGAAACCTGATCAGCACCTCGCCGCTCTTCGCGCACGTTCCGGAAGCCGAACGGCCCGCGCTGTTGCAGCGCTTCAACTTCAAGGCGCTCGGAGCGGGGGACAAGGCCATCTCCGAAGGCGAGCCGGTCAACGCGCTGGTGCTGATTCTCGCGGGTGAGCTGGTGGTGCAGAAGGAAGACGCGGCCGGTGGCGGGGTGATCTCGCTGTCGATCCTCCGCGAGGGCGACATCGCCGGAGAGATCGCGCTCTTGAAAGGCCTGCGCGCGACGGCGACCGTGGCCGCGAGCCGCAAGACCGCCATCGCCACGCTCGATCGCAAGGAATTCGAAGAGCTCCTCAAGAAGCACCCCACGATTCGCGAGTACCTCGACGGCTTGTCTGATCGCCGCCTGAAGATGATCGGTGAGGCGATGCGGCCGGTGGAGATCCTCGACGCCGACGAGCTCGTGGTCGAGTCGGTCGAGTCGTGAGCACGCGCAACCTGATTGGCCTCGTGCTCGCGTTCGCCGTCGCGGGCGCCGTCTATTTCCTGTGGCCCCAGGAGAAGCTCTCGCCGGAAGATCAGATCCGCCGGCTGGTCGCGAAGACGGTGAAGGCCGCTGAAGCGCGCGATCCAGCCGAAGTGGTCGAAGCGCTCGACGACAAGTTCCGCGGTCCTGCTGGAACGGGGAAGGATCAGGTGAAGGGCCTGCTGCTCCAGCAATTCTTCGGCGCTGCATCGATCGTGGTGATGAACCCCACGCTCGAGGTGACGGTGGTCTCTCCGACGTCGGGTCAGTTCAAGGGCACCTTCGTCTTCGCGCGCAACGGCGCTTCGCTCGACGCCTCGAAATACGAAATCTCCGGCGATCTCGAGAAGATCGACGGCGAGTGGAAGATCATCTCGGCGAGCTGGAACCGCTGAAGGTCAGCGCGAGGGATCTGCGACGCACAGATTCGCGATGCCGCTGGCTCGGGTGCAGAGCAGCCCGGCGGCGCACGCCGGCGTGCAGTCCCCTGAATCGCGGTGCGGGAGCGGCACGCGCTTCAAGTAGAGCGAGCGACGGGCATCGACGAGGTTCTCGATCAAGAACAGCGCCTCGGAGCCGTCCGATGCGACCAGTTCCCGAATGAAGCCGGGCGTGCGTGCGCAGGTGCGCAGCTCGCCATCACACCCCAGCAGCTCCCACGACTGCACGAAGAGCGCCTCGGTCGAACGCCCGCCAACGACGCGAGTGAGGTTCTGCAGGGGGATGGTGCCGGTCACGTCGATCGAGGCCACGGCGAACGCGGCGTCGGGTGTCCAGCGGAGGCGCTCTCCGCGCGCGCGGCTGCCCCGTCGCCACTGGCCGGCCGAGAAATGCCACAGCTGCAGGTCGACCACGTCGCGCGCCCACGCGTGGAAGTCGTCGAGCGTGCCGTTCAGCGCCTCGCCGCTCAGCAGCTCGGTCTGATTGGCGAGGCAGCTGGGCGCGGTGGAGCTCAAATCGGCGAGCGTCACGCGTGTGGTGCACAGCCCATCGATGCCCGTGAAGACGACGCGCACCTCGGTGCTGTTCCCGGGGCCGAAGACGGCGCTGCTCGCCTGCGCGGCGACGGGAATCGCGCGCCACGTGCCCTGACCGAGCACGAAGAGCTGCGGCCCAGTGCGCAGCAGCACGGCGTCTCCGAGGCCGAGCAGGAAGTCGGGGGCGGTGACCGGCAGCGTCGGGAGCTCGACCCACGCTGCTGCGTCGAAGCGCACGGCACGCGCCCCCTGTACCGCGATCACTCCACCGCTGGCGGGCCACAAGCGCGTCGGCGCGGCAGAGAGCGGCGAGGCAGGCAGCGGGGTCGTTCCCGACGGTGACACGGAGAGCATCGTCAGCGTCGGCGTCTCGACACGTTGCAGGTTCGTGTCACGCCCGTTTGCTTCGAGGATCGAGACGAACACCCGGTCGCCCGAGACCACTGCGTCGTAGGTGGGCGCGCGCAGCATCGCGCCTTCCCACACGCGTTCCCCGAAGCCCGACGGTGCTGGCCAGCGTGGCGTTGGCTCGGGGAAGAGCCACGTGCAGCTCGCGAAGAACGACGCCAGCGCGCAGCACAGAACGGCCCTCACTGGCTCAACTCTGGAGGGCTGGTGGGGGAGACGTGGCACCAGAAGCGAGCGCCCTCGAGGCTCGAAGCCTCGACGGTGAGGCAGTCATCGATCGGCGCGCCGCTCTGGGTGGTGTCGCAGAGCGTGGCGGGCTCGACGACGAGGCGATGAACGTGGAGCGGAAAGTAGAGGCTGGTGCGTTGCTCGATCGCCGAGGCAATCGATGACTCCGACAGGCGGGGGTCGACCCGCTCCGCTTGCCGCTCGAACTCGAGGGCAGCGAGCGTTTCCTGTCCCGTCTGGTACTGAAACGTCGCGTTGGCCTGAAGGCGCTCACCCTTGTGCGTGGTGGGTGGAAACCAGACGGTGGCGACGCGCTTCTCTGGCCCGAAGGTGATCGACAACTGCATCGACGTCGCGCCGATGTCGGTCAGCTCGCAGTGCACGTCGCCCGGCGTCAGGCGGGTGAAGAAGCCGCTCGTCGTCCCGAGCTGCTGAGCCGCAGTCGGCGTGTCATCGAAGCACCCGGCGAAGAGCAGGGCGCACGCCAGGCCGAACTTCGGGTCGACGTTCACTGGATGAGCGGCTTGGCCTCTTCGACCCAGAGCTTGGCGACTTCCTTCTGGTTCGCGGCCTTCAGCTTCTTCTCGACGTCGGTGAGCAGGTCGTTCAACTTCTCGCGCGGAGCCTGCGTGGCCTTCAGGCGGGTCAGCGCGAACGCGTAGTTCTGGCAGCCCGGTCCCCATTCCTTCTTCTGGAAGAGGATCTCGCCCATCGCCATGTACGCCTCAGCCAGCTGCCCCGTGCCGTCCGGCGGAGTGATGTCCATCAAGAGCTCGGCCGACTTGTCGTATTCCTTCTTCTCGAGGAGCAGCGCCGCCTTCGCGTAGTACGCCTTGGTGAGCGAGAGGCTCTTCGCCGCGATGGCCTTGTCGAACGCCGCCATCGCCTCGTCCTGCTTGCCGGCGTTGCGGAGCAGCTCACCACGCGCGAGCCAGTAGCGGTCGTCGCGGTCGAGGTAGATCTCTTCCTTGCCGTCGGCGGTGGGGTTCTTCACGTTCTTGAAGAAGCTCTCGTACTTCGCGAGCAGCGCCATGCCGGCCTCGAGCTGACCGGCCTTCTGCAGGTTGGCCGCGCCCTCGAAGTAGAAGACCGGAGACGACGGCGCCTTCGCCACCACCGCGTCGTACGCAGCGGCCGCGCCCGGATCTTTCTTCAGCGCCAGCGCGTTCGCCTTCGCGTGGAGCGCCCACGGATCATCCGGGTTGAGCGCGATGGCCTTGTCAGCCGCGACGATCGCCGTGTCGTACTGCTCCTGGATGTTGAGGATCGCCGCGCCGATCGCCGTGGCGCGCGCCTTCTGCGGACCGGTGAGGTCGCCTTCGCGGCCCATCAGTTCCTTCAAGATGTTCTCGGCGTCACCGACGCGATCTTTCTTCTGCACGCGCGCCAGCGCGAGGCCGAGCCGCGAGCGGATGTGATCGGGGTTCTGCGTGTTCGCCTTGCTGAAGGTGTCGATGGCGCCCGAAGCGCCTTCGTTGAGCAGCTCCTCGCCCCACGCGTCGGCGTAGTTGAGGTCCTTCCACGCCTTGTCCATCGCGGCCTTGAAGCCAGTGCCGGCGAGCTTCAAGTTGCCCTGGTTCCGCTGCGCGGTGGCCTGAGCGAAGAAGATGCGCGCGCCCGAGCCGCCCTTCTTGCGGAGATCTTCGACGAACTCGTCAGCGCCCTTGTTGTTGCCCGCCGCGATGAGGTGCAGCGCCTCGGTGCCGTAGCGATCTTCAGTCTGCGCGTCGGCCTTCTTGGCCTTCTCGAGGAAGTCCTTGGCCTTGGCCTCGGCGCCGGCCTCTTTGTGAATCAGCCACAGGTCCGTGTACATCGCGGCCTGGAACGCGTTCACGTCGGGCGCGTTGGCGTCCTTCGCGAGGGCTTCGTCGGCGATGGTGAGCGCCTTCTTGACGTCAGCCGCGTTGCCCTTGAGCGCCGTGACGCGCGCCTGGGTCATCAGCTCGGCGATCTCTTTCTTGTTCGAGCCGCGCTTGTAGACGAGGAAGACGGTGCCGGTGAGGAGCGCCCCAACGACGATGATCTGGATCATCGCCGAGCCGAAGCTCTCCCGCTTCTTCCAGTTGCCGTTCTCTTCGGTGCCGTCAGTTGCCATGGGGCGGCGCTATATCGGCCGTTTTTCCCCAGTTCAATCAACTACGTCAGCGAGTTCGCACTCCGCTGGTCAGATGCCGGACGCGATCTTCCAGTCCTGGTCACCGACCCGCTTGAGGATCATCTGCTTGATGTCGTTCTCGCTCTGCGTGCGCTGCGTGTACTCGGGGATGTTGAACGAGATCTGGTAGCTGTAGGTCACGCGCGCCATCTTCGAGTCGTCGTCGAACTCGATGCGCCGCACCGTCACGTCGAGCTTCACGTTGGCGATCTTCGCGAGCCGCGCCGTGAGCTTGGGACCCAGCGACGCGTAGTCGAGATCGTCGTCGGGGTTCGCGGAACCGCCGTCATCGCGGAAGGTCTCGTCGGCCAGCTTGACGATGGTGTCGGTGTCCTTCTT
>JAEUJS010000167.1 GCA_016792935.1 Archangium sp.
GACCGGGACGACCTTGAGTTTCCCCTGCGCGTCGAACCACGCCGCGGAGGTGTTGGTCGTGCCGAAGTCGATACCCAGAATCGGCTGCGTCGGCTGCATCGGTGCGGAGAGTACGGGAGCGCCGCCTCACGTGGGCAGGAATCTCTCGAGGACTTGTCCTACTCTTTGCGACATGCGTTTCGGTGTGGCGTTTCTGACTCTCGCGCTCTGCGGCTGCGGCGGTGGGCTCGAGCGCGCGTCCTTCTCGGCCGACGACCTGATCTATGCCCGCTCGGGTCGCGTCGGCCTCTCGCTCACCAACGTGAGCACCATCAAGCTCGGCGTGAATCTGTGTCTGAGCCAGCTGATCAGCTCCGACGGCAAGACCATGGGTCCCTCGGAAGCCGCCACCTGCGAGCTCGAGCCGAAGATCGTCGAGCCGGGCGATTCCGTCGAAGGCCGCAAGACGATCCCCGCGGGGCTCACGCCGGGGAAGTGGCGCTACGCGACGACGATTCGCCTGCCTACCGGCGCGGGAGAGAAGATCCTCACGCAGGAATTCGACGTGCAGTGACAGAGCCCCCTGGGGCGACGGCGTTGGGTGGTGAAACGGATCAGCGCAGCACGACCGGCGTTCCGATCGGCACCACGTCATAGAAGCCCCTGACGTCTTCGGGGTGCATCACCACGCAGCCCCACGAGAGCCCGAAGCCCGCGTCGCCGCTCCACGGTTCGATCCAGCCGTGAAAGCCGATGCCGCCGCCCAGCTTCGTCTTCTGCAACGTCAACGCTCGCCGCTTCCACTGCGAGGTGATGTCGGCCGCCTGCTCGGTGGTGATGATGCCGCCGTCCAACCCGCGCGAGGCGTCGAACGCGTTCGGGTAGTTCAGCTTCACCCACGCCTTGCCGAAGTAGGCCGCGTAGTCGCCGGAGAAGGGACCGGTGGTGCGATCGACCACGAAGTAGAGCCCGCGCGGCGTCTTCAGATCTCCGCGTTCCTCTTTCACGCCTTCGACCTGTCCCTGACCGACTTCCCACGCGTGCGTGAGCACTCCGCGTTCGAAGCGTTCGGCGTGATGGCCATCGACGTCGACCACCACCAGCACCTTCTCGCTCATCGGCACCTGCAGCGACTCGCGTCCACGCACGAAGTCGCGCGCCGCGATGCCGTCGATCTCGAGCTTCGTCTTCGCGTTCGCGCGGCCAAGCCGTTGGCCCCTCGTCACGCGATCGCCTTGCTTCACTTCGAGCTTCGTCAGTCCGGTGATGACGCTGCGCACGCTGCGCACGTCGTGGTTCTCGAGGAAGCAGTGCGCGATCTCGACCCGCTCCTCGGTCGCGACCTTCACTTCACCCGACGCGACGGCTTGCTGAATCGAGAGCAACGCGAAGCCGTCAGCCGGCGCTCCATCGCACGCACCGACGTACTCCTCGATCCGCGGAGTCGACGCCAACACCACGAGCGAGAGCAGGGCGATCAATCAGGGTTCAAGACGCGCGAAAGGCATCAATCGTTCCAGCATGTTGCGGGCGGGATCGAAATGGCCCGCCGTGCGTTCCTAGAGAGCCGATCCGCTTATCGCTACGAGCGGATCGACAGGCGAAGGGTGGAATGATCTGAAGCGGGGATGCATTGGCGTCCTTCTGCTGATCGTCGTGAAGAAGAAGCTGTCGCGAAACGGCTTCGGGCGTCGAGCAAGTTCTACCGGTTCCTCTGGGAAATCCGCGAGGACTTGTTCGACGAGTCGTTCGAGAAGCTGCTTACGGAATGTTACGCGCCGCGCGGGCAGGCGCCCTGTCCACCCGCGATGTTGGCGATGGTGATGTTGCTTCAACGGTACGACGGGGTCGGCGACGCCGATGCGGTCGACGCTGCGGAAAATGATCGACGGTGGCAGCTCGTACTGGGCACGCTTGGCACCGCCTCGGCTCCTTTCGGCCAGGGTTCGCTCGTTCGCTTCCGCACGCGGATGATTGCTCACGACCTCGACAAGCGACTCGTCGAGCGCACCATCGAACTCGCGAAACGGACGAAGAAGTTCGGCTGGCAGCGACTTCGCGTTGCTCTCGATTCTTCTCCTCTCGATGGAGCTGGGCGCGTCGAAGACACGTGGAATCTCATCGGCCGGGCGATGTCGAAGGTGGTGCATCTGACAGCTGCTGCCCTTGAACTCGATGAGTCTGAGGTCATTCGCGCAGCTCGGCTCGACGCGCTCTCTGAGGACAGCGTGAAGGCATCGTTGGACATCGACTGGGACGACGAGGAAGCGAAACACGAAGCGCTCAATCGTCTCGTTGCTCAAGTGGAGCGTCTCGACACCTGGGTTTCGAGGCGCGCCAAATCTCACGCCGCGAAGTCGCCGCTCAAAGAAGCGCTCGCGCTCATGCACCACGTCGTCGGCCAGGACACTGAGCCCGACCCCGGTGGCGGTGGCGGCGTTCGCATCACACAAGGCGTTGCGCGCGAGCGCGTCATCTCCATCTCGGACACGCAGATGCGACACGGTCGAAAGAGCAAGTCCGTGCGCATCGACGGCTACAAACGGCACATCACTGTCGCCAACGGATTCATTCTCTCCACCGCCGTCGAGCCAGCGAACGTGCGTGAGCACGAACCCACCGAGCGCCTTCTCGCCGAAGCCGCCAGTCACGGCGAAATCGAGACGCTCGACATCGACCGCGGCTACCTCGCCAGCCCTGCAGTCATCCGGCTCCATCGCGCTGGTGTCACCATCAATTCTCGGGCGTGGTCCGTCTCGAACCACGGCCGCTTCACCAAAGACGACTTCGCCATCGACCTTGCTGCGAAGACGGTCACGTGTCCCGCTGGGAAGTCGGCCCCCATCACGCAGGGGCTTCAAAGCTTCTTCGACGCGAAGGACTGCTCTCGCTGCCCGCTCAAGTCCAAGTGTACGACCAGCGAGAAGCGTTCTCTGACTCTTCACGAGGCCGAGGACCTTCTCATCGAGCTTCGAGCACGGCGACGGACGAGGCGTGGTCGCCGCGAACTGCGCAAGCGCGTCGTCGTCGAGCATCGCCTCGCCCGCCTCAGCGCAATTCAGGGAGACCGTGCCCGCTACCGCGGTGTGCGGAAAAACGAACTCGACACCAACCGTGCCGCCGCAATCGCAAACCTCCACGTGCTTGCCGGCTTCCGAGCTTCCGCTTAGCGGCTCAGGTATCTAGGCGAGCATGTTGTGGCGCGTGACGAAGTTCATCTTCCGCATGTTTTGGAAGTTGAGCCTCTGGCAGCAGGCCGGGGTCGTCGTGTGTCTGCCGCTCGTGCTCCTCAACACGTCGGTGGCGTTCTTCGGCAGCTCGGCGGTGTTTCCGCTCTCTCCGTTCTTCGTGAAGGAGAAGTTCGCCGCGCTCAAGACCTACGCGAAGCACCGCCCGCTGTGCATCTTCACCGGTCACGGCGACGTGCTCGAGCTCGCGACCGCGGCTGAGAAGAAATACGGACTCCCGCGCGGGTTGATGCGCGCCATCGTCGAGGTCGAGAGCGGCAGCCGACCGCACCGCATCTCGTACGCCGGAGCGATGGGGCCTGCGCAGTTGATGCCCGGCACCGCGGCGATGTTGGGCGTGAAGGATCCGTTCGATCCCGAAGACGCGATCGATGGCGGAGCGAAGTACCTGTCTCAGTTGCTCCAGCGAAACGGCGGTCGCGTCGATCTCGCAGTCGCTGCGTACAACGCGGGGCCTGGCGCGGTGAACGGAAGCGTCCCGAAGAACGGCGAGACCGAGATCTACGTCGCGAAGGTGATGCGCGAGCTCAAACGCTAGAGCTTCTTCTTCAGGTACAGCCGCTCGAGCTGAGGAGTCGACGTCGTCGCGACCAGCTCCCAACCCTCAGCACCGCGCGCATCGAGATAGACGTGCGTGTCGGGGCACGACTTGAGCGCCTTGTCGGCGTCGGGATCAGTCGGACCGACGCTCCCGAGCCACGTTCCGTTTTCCCACGTCGCACGGCCCTGCTGCGCCACCATCACGAGGTACTTGAAGCTCACGTAGTCTCCTGTCGTTTCACGCGCCACGCAGCGAGCAGAATTCCGACGTGCAGCAAGAGCACGACGGGCGCCGAGTAGCGCACCATGGAGCCGCAGTCGCCGGACACCGTGCCGATCGTCCACAGTGGGTGCAGGGCGAGGAACACGACGGCGAGAATTCTCCCCGCGTTCAGCAGGCCGCTCGCGATGGCCTTCCGCGTGCGCACGAACAGCGTCACGGTGGCCGCGATCGATCCGACTGCGCAAGCGAGGCCGATCAGCGACGACGTGGCGATCGCTTCGCCCGCGCCAGGACCACTGCACGCGATGACGAGAAACGAGAGCGGACTCACCGCGTGACTTGCGTGAAGTTCTTTCCGTCGTTGTTGAGCCACAGCTCTCCGACGTCGCGCGCGAACGCGGTGTCGTGCGGAGCGTGGCACTGCAACCCAACCCGAATGGCGAACTCGACGTTCGTGCCGGCCGGACAGTTCTGCAGATGGAACGTGCCGTTCACGACGGGGCAGGGCACGTCGTTGCTCGAGAGAATGTGCGTCGTCGTCCATCCATCCGCGGTCCAGCGCAGCTCGAGCCATGCGACCGACAGCGTCGTGAAGCCGCGCTCATTCCACCCACGCGCTTGCGCCTCGCGCTGCAGCTCGACCATCCCGGGATGCACGAGGAAATGAACGGTCGAGACCGGCCCCTTCGCGCTCATCAGGTGCGAGAGCAGCGGGCGATCGAGCCGCGGCGGAGGCGGCGGGAGGTTCTCTTTGGGAGCCTTCGGAGGCGCTTCGATTCTCTCGGGCGGCGTCTTGGGCTTCATGCGCGCGCGAACGTACACCTATCTCCATATGGAGGATCTTCGGCTTTGACCTTTTTGGGCGGGGCGTGTCCTTCTCGTGACGGTGACTTCCGTGGCCCCTCAGCTGAGAGTCATTTCGGGAGGTTCCGACTCGGCACCCACCGATGACGGCCTCGTGCGCGCATTTTTAGCGGGTGATTCGTCGGCGTTCGGCACGCTCATCAAGCGCCACCAGGACTCGGTCTACAAGGTCGCTCGCCGTTTCGCGCGCTCACCTGAAGACGCGAGAGATCTCTCCCAGCGCGTGTTTCTCCAGGCGTTCGAGGTCGCACAGAAGACGCTCTCGCGGCTCGAGGCGCAGGAAGTTCCGTTCCGCGCATGGGTGCTCCGCGTCGCGCTCAACATGGGCATGAACCACGTGCGCGACGGCTCGAAGTGGAAGCTCGCCAGCGTGGACTCGCTCGATCGCTCGATGGAGCCGCGCGCACTGAATGCCGCCGAACAACTCGAGCGCGCAGAGCAGGAAGCGCTGACACGTCAGGCAGTCCTCGCGTTGCCGGAACGTCAGCGCGAAGTGTTTCTGCTCCGCATCGATGCGGGGTTGTCGTTCGCCGAGGTCGGCAACACGCTCGACATCAGCGAGAGCAACGCGAAATCGAACTTTCACCATGCGGTGAAGAAGCTGAAGGAAGAGGTCGCTCGTCTCTCTGGAGCGTCCGGAGGTGCGTCATGAACTGTGAAGAAGTCGCAGTCGAACTCTCGGGTGGCGAGCCGTCGTCGTCGGCACGTGAACACCTCTCGAGGTGCGCGTCGTGCACCGAGACGGCGAAGTTGCTGGGCCTCGCGGCGCTGCCTCCCGTGAGCGAGAGCGAGAAATTGCTGCTCTCGAGCCTCGCCGCCACCACGCAGAAGGCCTGGCGTGAACAGCAGAGCCGTTCGTCGAGCGCGCGTCGCTTCGGTTCTCTCGCGCTCGCCGCCGGTCTCGGTGCGTTGCTCGCGTCAGGCGTGGTCATGAAGCTGATGCCGGCTCCGGAGACGAAGATCGTCACCCAGACTCAACTCATCGCCGTGCCCGAGAACGCGGCGTTCGACACTGACGACTTCAACCTTTCTGATGACGACGTGTTCTTCGAAGTGGGTTGGCCGTCGCCGACCGATGAACAAGGAGAATTGTGATGAAGACCAAACTGCTCGCTGTCCTGCTGTCGCTCGCGTCGCTCACTGCATTTGCCGGTCCTCCTCCCGGTGCTGGTCCGAAGTGGGCCGACAAGGCTGACAAGGAAGAGAACCGCGAAGAGCGCATGGAGGCGCGCGGCGATCGCATGCGCCTGATGATGGTGGTGGCGATCAGCGAGGCGCTCGATCTCACCGACGCCGAGGCGCTGAAGATCGCCGACAAGCTCAAGGCCATCGAGGAGAAGCGCCGGCCACTCCGTCAGGCGATGGGCGAGGCGATGAAGTCACTGCGCGACGCTTCCGAGGGTGATCAGGCCGCGCTCGGTCAGGTCGACGCCAACGTCGCCAAGGTGCTCGAAGGCCGCGCGCAGATGGCCGCGATGGACAAGGAACTCTTCGCGCAGCTGAGCCAGGGCTTCCCTCCGCAGAAGCGCGCCAAGCTCGCGCTCGTGCTCGCCAAGGTGGGCCACGAGTTCAAGGGTGGCGGCAAGAAGGGCCGTCGCTGATCAGGTCTCGCCTTCGATCTTGGTGCGGCACGAAATTCCGCCCTGCGCGTTCAAGGTCGTCTCGGTGAGCGCGCGATCCAGAAAGTGAACCCGCACTGCGTTGCCGGTGAGCTGCGACAGCTTGCCGGCAACGAGCTTTTCAGCGCGCGCATCTCCGCCGAGCGCGACCATGAAGTGTTCACCCTTCTGGTTCTGGCCCTGCTCGACGTTGAGGAAGTTCATGCGCCCCAGCCCGTGCGCTGGAGGAAACACGCCGGGCAAGCGGTCGACCTTCACGCCCGCGGCTTCGAGATCTTTCACGGTGCGTGCTTCGTGTTCAGCAGCGCGCCTGGCCGTCGCTTCGAGCTCCTTCAGCTGATCCGGCAGCGCCTCTTTGCGGATGTCGTAGTCGGCCTTGGCCTCTTCCCACTTCGCCTTCTGCGACTTGCTCGCGCCAGCAGGGAGTGGACCCGGCTTGTCGCGCTCGAGATCCGCAGTGATCCATTCCTTCTGCAGCGCGAACACGTTCATCGCGTCGTTCACCACCGCCTTGCCGCCGGGGAGCAACGCCATGTGCATGTCGATGTGGAAGTCGCCGGGCTGTTCGACGACGACCAGCTGTTTCGGATCGACGCCGTAGTCCTGTGCGATGAGCTCGTGCACCTTGGCGTCGTCGAGCTTCTTGCCGAGCTCCTTGCTGAGCGCGGCTTTCGACGCGGCGATGCTGTCGGCGCCAACGACCGCGAACCCAGTTCCATCGGTGCGCTTGCCGACCAGCGCGTTGCCGCCCTCGATGTAGCCGTTGCTGATGCGGAGGTTCTTCTTCGAGCCGACCGCGATGGCGGTGATGGCGCGCTGCCCGTTGCGTTCGCCGACGGCGCCGACGTTCGAGTACGCGACGTCGGGGTGTTTGCGGCGCGCGTCGTAGAGCTTCTCCGCCGTGGACAAGTCGACCCTGGTGCGAGGGTGCAGGCGCTCGAAGCGCGCCTCGGTGATCGCGCGCAGCAGCTCTTCCTGCGAGATGGCCTTCGAGCCCTGCAGCGATCTCGGAACGCTCACGCTGCCGTCGGTGTGCAGCTCGCCTTGATCTTCCGACCAGAAGTCGAGCTCCTCGGAGTCCTTCACCGGAACGAGCGTGACGTTGTTCAACTTCTCCTTCGCGAGCTCTTTCTGGAAGTCCTTCTCCTGGCCCGCGGGAATGCGGAGCACGAGGTGGAAGCCCTCGGCCTCTCCGATCTTCGCCATCTGAATCGGGAACTCGATGCCGGTCTGATCAGACCCGAGCGCGGCCATGTGGAAGGCCTTCACCTTCACGCTGCCGTCTTCCGGAGTGACCAGCGACGCGGCCTTCGTCTTCCCTGATTTGAGTTCCAGAGCGCGCGTTTGGTCTGCCGTCGAGAGCGCGTTGACGAGCTGCGTGTTGGTCACGCCCCTGAACGCGGAGATCTCCGGGAGCGCAGCGTCCTTCGCGCTCTTGCCACGCAGCGGTGCCGGCCCCGTCGCGGTCCACGTGCGAATCGCTTCCTTGTCGAGCTTCGCGGCGGCAGCGGAGTCGTTCGAGGGTTTCGCAGGAGCAATCGGTTGGCGCGGTCGTGAGGCGTCGATGCGAGGCATGCGCGGCTGCTTACTCGCTTCCCCTCTCCCTCGGGGAGAGGGTCAGGGTGTCCTGCGCCGGTTGACCGTCGGTGCATCCCCGTGCGAGGTGCCCGCCGTGCTTCGCGCTGCTCTCGTCCTCGCGCTGTTCGTCACCGGCTGCGGTCCGCTCGTCGTCGCGGACGGCGGAGTCGATGCGTCGTCGGGATTCGACGCAGGCTCCAACGTCTCGAACGACGCCGGCTCGACGAACGACGCAGGAGCGACCGACGCCGGAACGGCGACGGACGCCGGAGTCCGCACCACGCTCCGCGTGACGTACCCGACCGGCACCAACGCGCTCTTCGTGCGCGGCTCGCTGCCTCCGTTGAATTGGAACACCGGCGTGCCGATGCAGAAGGTGAACGACACCACCTGGACCCTCGCGCTCGACGGCCTCGCGAGTGGGGCCGCGCTCGAGTGGAAGCCGCTCCTCAACGACATGACGTGGTCGAAGGGTCCCAACTACGAAGCGTCAGGAGGCGGCACGACCGAAGTCGCCCCGCGCTTCCTGCGCGACGCGGGCGAGTGGACGATTCGCTGGCCGAGCTTCGCGAGCACCATCCTCGGCAACACCCGCGGCGTGTACGTCTACTTGCCGCCCACGTACCTCGAGAACTCCACCGCGCGCATGCCGGTCGTCTACATGCACGACGGGCAGAACCTGTTCGATCCCGCCGCGGCGTTCGGCGGCGTGACGTGGCGTGTGCCCGAGGCGATGAACGACGCCGCGAGCAACGGCCGCTTCCGCGAAGCCATCGTGGTCGGCGCCGAAAACGCAGGCGCAGGCCGCATCGGTGAATACACGCCCACGTCCGACCCGATGTACGGCGGAGGCCGCGGCGATCTCTTCCTCCGGATGCTCGTCGAAGAGCTCAAGCCCCGCGTCGACCTGGAACTGCGCACGCTGACCGGCCCCGCCGACACCGTGCTCATCGGCTCGTCGCTGGGAGGACTCATCAGCTCCTACGCAGGCGTGCGCAAGGCCGACACCTTCGGCTGCATCGGCGCGATGTCGCCCAGCGTGTGGTGGGACGGTCGGGTTCTCCTGACGTATTTGCCGCAGACGCCTGCTTCAGCGCGGCCCCTGCGCGTGTATGTGGATAGCGGTGACAGTGGGCCTTCGAACGATGGCGTGACCGATACCGCCGACCTCGTCGTGGCGTACCGGGCGCTCGGGTACACTGACGGCGCGACGCTGAAATACGTCGTGCAGCAGGGCGCGACTCACACTGAGAGCGCATGGGCGTCGCGGTTGCCGGGGGCGTTGGAGTTCCTGCTCGGGCCGGGTCGTTGAGTCTTCGGAGCAAAGCCCTCGGGGGCGACGCCGATGGGGGCAAACCGTGCCAAGCTGAGCCTCCCCATGCGCAGACAACTCGCGTTTCCCTCCGCGGCGCTTGCGTCGTTCGTCCTCGTGTTCACCTCGGCGTGCAATTGCGGCAAGCCGATCGTCACGAACACCATGAGCTCCATCGCCCTCGAGGGCGACACGCTCGACTTCGGTGTCGTGGCGGAAGGCACGTCGAAGGGCGGCAAGTTCCGCGTGAACAACAACGGCCGCGCGCCGGTGAACATCGGCGTCATCATCGGAGCCGGTTCCAGCACCGACTTCACGCTCGGCACCGTGCCCACCTCGGTCGAGGCCGGCGGCTTCATCGAAGTGCCGGTGGTCTTCACGCCCATTGGTCCGGGTTCCGACGTCGGCACCGCGGAGATCCTCGAGATGGGAGGCATGACGCCGCTCATCGTTCACTTGAAGGGCGGGCCCATCGAGCCGTTCCTCGACGTGTTGCCTGACCCGGTCGACTTCCGCCCGTCGACGATGCCGCAGGAGACGCGCATGGTGCAGTTGAAGAGCGTCGGTACTTCAGCGCTCACCATCAACGCGGTCGGCGTCGCGGCGAACGGGAACCCTGACTTCTCAGTCGATGGTCCGACGATGCCGACGCGCCTGTTGCCCGGCGAGTTCGTGACTGCGCGTGTGGTCTACCAGCGCAGCATGAACATCATGAACGGCTACATGGAGGTGCTGTCAGACGACTCCGACGCCGGCCTGCGCCAGGTGCTGTTGATTCCCGATCGCCCGACCGCGTGCTCCGACACGCTCGACAACGACAACGACGGCCGGGCCGATTTCCCGAACGACCCGGGCTGTCAGAACGCGCAAGACGACGACGAGTACAACCCGGCGCAGTGCGTGACCGGTGCGATGCGCATGTGCGGCTCGGCCGACGGCGGCTTCTGCTCGGGCACGCAGGCGTGCATCAACGGCCTGTGGTCGATGTGCAACGGCGCGAACAACCCGCAGCCCGAGACGTGCGACAACCAGGACGAAGACTGCAATGGCATCGTCGACAACGGCGTGAGCCGCGGCTGCTGGACGCTCGACGCTGGTCTGCGTGGAGTCGGCAACTGCCGCGACGGCATGGAGGTCTGCAGCCAGGGCATGTGGATTCCCAACTGCATGGGCCAGGTCGGGCCGAGCGCTGAGGTGTGCGGCAACTCGATCGACGAGAACTGCAACGGACTCATCAACGAGGGCTGCCCGCCGATCGACGGTGGCTGCAACCCGAACGGTCTCTACACGCTCGACGCGGGACGCATCACGTACGCGTGCTGCGACGGTCTGGGCATCGGCCCGCTGGTGGACATCGACATCGATCGCTTCCTGATTCAGAACAACGCGAGCTCGGTGCGCCCGCAGCCGACGCAGCCGCAGACGTCGTTGCTGAATCCGAGCCCTGCCGCGACGTGCCCGAACGGAACGTTCCACTACTCGCGCACCATCACCGGCACCTGCGATGAGATCTACACGCTCACCGGCACCTTCGTCGGACCGAACACGTTCGTCGGTCAGTACACGGTGGAGTTCATGGGTCAGGACTGCGTCGGCAATCCGCTCTGCGGCGGTGACGACTGCATCAACCAGACGTGGAACATCTCGGCGGGCCGCTGAGCTGATCAGCTGATCAGCGCCGAGAGGATCGGCGCGAGCGCGACTTCCACTCAGGAAACGCGACGGGCCGAATCGGCCCGGGAGTGTGCCCCGCTCAGAAGCGGTCAGGCAACTCAGGCGCCCAGTCGGGATCGATCAACGTGAAGCGCGTCGGGTACGCGTCTTCGGGCAACTCTTCGAGCGAGACCGGCGTGGTGCTGATGCT
>JAEUJS010000251.1 GCA_016792935.1 Archangium sp.
AAGGTCGTCACGCTGAACACCAACGACGCCTTCTCGGGTAGCGGCGCGTTCGGCGTGAAGGTCAGCGTCTTCTTGTCGCTCGAGAGCGCGAAGGTACCCATGATCGACGTGCTGCCCTGGCGCAACGACGCGGCGAGCCCGTCTGATGAAATCGCCTCGGAGAAGCTCGCGGTCAGCGCCGCATCGAACGCAACGTTCGTCGCTCCTTCGGCGGGCGTGAAGCCGGTGATGGTCGGCGCCGTGGTGTCAGGCGTCGGCGGAGTCACGGGCTCCGGACATCCGGTGATGCACAGAGTCACAGCAGTCAGCGCGGCGAGACGCAGAGCCAGAGAACGCACGAAGAAGCCTCCGTTGTGGGGTTCGCCAGGAAATTGCGCGCCGCCGCGACGTTGGATCGGAGCTGCAGCTTTTCTCTACTGACGCGTGATGGTCAGGGAGCTCTCGACTTCTCTTCCGTCGGGGCCGACGAAGCGCGCCTTGATGGTGCGCGTGTGCGACAGCCACTCACCCACGGGTGTGGAGAACGAGAGGGGCTGGTCGATGCCGGCATCCACGACGATTCCCTGCACCGTCGGCGTGAGCTGCTCGTCGCCATCGAGCGCGATGGACAACTTGCCGTCGGTGGGCGTGGTGTACGTGAGCTGCACGAAGTGACCTTCGGGGCAGCTCAAGTTCTGACCCGCGCGCGCTTCGGCAATCACCGTCATGCCGGTGACGCAGAACGCGCGCACGCCGAAGGTTTGATCTCCTCCACCGGTGCGCGGCTGGAAGCCGTCGTCCTTCACTTCGCGTGGGAAGAAGACGAAGAGCAGCACACCGGCGGCGAGCGCGACGAGTCCGCCGAGGAGCGGCGCGCGGCTGCGACGAGGCGGAGCAACCGGAGTCTGTGCCGGAGCAGGCGCCGCGACTCCGAGCCGGGAAAAGAGCCGCGCTTCGAGCGCGTTCTGACGGCCTTCACCGATGCCGCCCTTCTCGAGGTGCGTGTCCACGTTCGCGAGCTTGTCGCGGTACTCACGACACGCGGGGCACGTCGCGAGGTGGCGTGCGAGCGCCGTTCCGTCCACCGCTTCTCCGGCGAACTCGCGATCGATCTCCGCTCGAAGTTCAGAACAGCTCATGCGCGGCCCTCGTCGCCCGACTTCACGAAGCCCCACCCGCTCTGCGTGAGCTCGGTGAGGTACCCGTGCTGCTTGAGCCACGCCAACAACGACGTGCGCAGCTTGTGTTCGCGGCGGCGCAGCTGAATGCGCGTCTGCCCCATGCGCTCGGCGGCCTGCTCTTGCGAGAGGCCTTCCACGAATCGCAATTCGTACAGCTGGGCGTTCTCGCCGTTCAACTCGCGACGGAAGGTCTCGAGCAGCCTGGTCACTTCCCGGTCTTCGAGGAGCGCCTGCACGTCGGTGAGATCGTCGGCGAGCGCGGTGTCGACCACCTCGGTGAGCTCTCCACCGACCGAGTCTTCGCGCCGGCGCGCGTTCTCGAGCAACACGTTGCGCGCGATGCCCATCAAGAACGCTTCATACGGTCGCACGCCGTCATACGCCTCGCGGGCGCGCGGCTCGAAGGCACGCGCGAACACCTCGAGCAACGTGTTCTCCAATTCGCTCGGCGCGCGCAGTGACGAGAAGAGTGGGCCGCGAAACGCAGCGGCCCGGAGCAGCCGATGCAAGCTCGGCACGTGCTGTCGATACACCTCGGCCATGGCGGTCGCCTCGCCACTTCGAAACTTCTGGAGGAAGGCCTGGTCCCACGCCATCGCGAGGAACTGCCTATCTCATTTTCATGTGTCTTGATTGGAAGGCCTGATGCTGGATCGCTCATTCGCGTGAGGCGCTAGTATCGCCAGCGCCGTGCTCCCTCTCGCCCTTTCACTTTCACTGACACTGTCGGCGAATGCTCCGGTCTACGCGCTCATCGTCGCGAACAACCAGAGCAACGACGCGTCAGTGGCCGACCTGAAGTTCGCCGACGACGACGGAGCGCGCTACTTCACGCTCTTCTCTCCTCTCGCGGCTGACGTGCGCATGTTGTCGGTGCTCGACCAGCAGACGCAGACGCGCTTCCCCGGTCTCGCCGAGAAGACGCGGCCGCCCTCGCGCCGGGAATTTCTCGACGCCTTCAACGCGCTCAACGCGAAGATGAAGGCTGATCGCGCGCGCGGCGACTCCCCGGTCTTCTTCTTCGTCTTCACCGGTCACGGCAAACGCGGCGCCGCGGGGGAAGGCTCCATCTCGTTGATGGGTGAGGCCTTCACGCGCACCGAGTTGTTCAAAGAAATCATCGCCCCGCTGAACGCGTCGACCAGTCACCTCATCATCGATGCCTGTGATTCGTATTTCTTCGTGAACCAGCGCGGGAGCGTGCCGGTCGCTCCGAGTCAGGCCGCGGTGGTGAGTCAATTCCTCGAAGAGCGCACGCTCGCGAAGTATCCCGACGTGGGCGTCATCCTCTCCACCAGCAGCCAGCAGGAAAGCCACGAGTGGGCGGCCATCGAAGCGGGTGTGTTCTCGCACGAGGTCGTCTCCGCGTTGCTCGGCGCGGCTGACGTGAACTCCGATGGGCGCGTGGAATACAGCGAGCTCAAGGCCTTCGTCGCCGCGGCCAACGAGCGCGTGGTGGACCCGCGCGGAAAGGTGGCGATGTTCGCGCGGCCTCCCGCTCGCGATGGACGCGCGCCGCTCGCCGACCTCACGCAGAAGAGCAAGTCCGCCTACCTCTTTCTGCCTTCTCAACTCGAGGGTCGTCACTGGCTGGAAGACGGTCGCGGCGTGCGCTTCGCCGACTTCAACAAGGAGAGCGAGCGCCCGCTGCTCCTCGCGTTGCCGACGGACCGTGAGCTCTTCCTGCGCAGCTCGACGCAGGAGGCGATCATCACCGTGCGTCCTGCCGGGCGGGTGGTCGATGCGGCGTCGCTCGCGTGGAAGCCGCAGGGCGTCGCGGCGCGCGGTGGCTCGCTCGACGAGAATTTCCGGCAACATCTCTTCGAGCGTCCGTTCGGCGCTCGGTTCTACGGTGGCTACGTTTCGAGCAGCGGAGAGCTCGCCGTCGCGCCGCCTGCAGAGGCTGATCTCTCGCCGTGATCTCCAGCGTCGTCGTCAGCGCGTTGTTCGCGGCCGCGCCGTGTCAGCAGGCGGTGTTGATTCCGCTCGAGCCGATCGCCACTACGCCGCAGGTCGCGAAGGCCGTCGAGCTGAAGACGCGAGAAGCGCTCGCGAAGACGCCCGGCATCTGTCTCGAAGAGCGCGCCGACACCGTGAAGCGGCTGTTGCCGATGGAGAGTCATCGCCTCCCCGCGTGTCGCGATTTTCAGTGCGCGTCGGCGCAGCTCACCGCGTTGGAGATCGATCTCCTCGTGCAAGGCGTCGTCCTCGGAGCGGGTGGTGAGCCCACGCTCGAGCTCACCATCACGCGCGCGCGCGGCTCGGTGCGTGCGGTGGGAAGTCCCGACGAGTTGCCGGCGCTGCTCGCGGTCGGCTTGAACGACGAAGACGCCGTCGCCACCGTGAAGCCGCTGCGCTGGCCGTGGATCTCCGCGGGCGCCGCGGGGCTGGTGAGCCTCGGCGTCGGTGCAGGCTTCGGCATCGGCTCGTCGGAACGCGCGCGCATTCTCGGGGCGGGCAACAGCGTGTGCGCGAGCAACGCGGCGTTCCCTTCGTGTTTCGACAATCAACTGCGTGCGGGAAAGAGTGAAGCGACGGTGGCCAACGTGTTGTTCGCGGTCGGCGGAACGTTGCTCGCGGCGGCGCTGATTCTCTGGGTGGTGGAACTCCCATGACCGCCGCGCGAACAGTCCGAGGTGGGGGAGCACGAACTCTCTTCTTCCTCACGCTCCTCCTCGCCGGCTGTGGCTTCAGCCCCAACCTCGACCGCTTCGCCGAGTGCGGCGCCGATCGCACCTGCGCTGCCGGCTTCACGTGTCTCACCGAAGCCAACCGCTGCGTCCCGCTGTGTGGCGACGAGCCCTGCCCCATCGATCCGATCGACTCGGGCTTCGACGCAGGCCCGATGCCTTCCGACGCGGGAATGGACGCTGGCTTCGACGCTGGAATCGATGCGGGGTTTGACGCGGGTGTTGATGCCGGCACCGAAGACGCCGGAACCGAAGATGCGGGCGAAGACGCCGGTGTCGACGCCGGCATCGACGCGGGCCCCGACGCGCTCGCGCTCAGCAACGCGCCCCTCGCTCCCGCCATCGAGCTCGCTGCCTACAGCGTCCAGTTCGTACCGACCGGTGGCGTCCCCGGGTACCTCTTCAGCATCGACGGCGGCGTGCCGGGCTTCGCGCTCCAGACCGACGGAACGTTCTCGGCCCCCGACGGCGGCGCAAACCAGAGCGGCTTCTTCCCCTTCTCCATCACCGTCGTCGACAGCGACGCGCCGACCCCGGCGCGCGTGACGAACGCGTACACGTTGCACGTGCGCCCGCTCCTGCGCGTCGCCAACGCCATCGAGCTGAACGAGGGCCGCGTGAGCCGCGCGTACGATGAGCCGCTGCAGGCGCACGGCGGTCAGGCTCCGTATTCGTGGAGAGTTCCTGACGGCGGTCTCCCTGCGTGGGCGTCGATCAACGCCGGTCGCATCGTCGGAAATCCCGCGGCTGGAAATGCGACCTTCACGCTCGAGGTGACCGACTCCGCGATGCCGCCACAGATCGCTACCCGTCGCGTGCAGCTCACTTCGGCTGCACTCGATCTCGTGCTCACCAACGCCACCCCCGCGCTCCCCGACGGTCGAGTCGATGCTGGCTACACGCACACGCTGCGCGCCGGAGCGACGCTCACTGGCAACTTCAACTGGTCGGTCTTCGGCGGCTCACTGCCGCCGGGGCTCATGCTGACGAACTCGCCGCCCATCGGCGTCATCAGCGGCACGCCGACGATGGCGGGCAGCTTCCCGGTGACGATTCGCGTGACGGATGGTGTGACACCCGTGAACCGGATGTACACCATCACCGTCTTCCCGCGCTGATTCGGGGCTTTGCTCAGACCTTCTTGAACGCGCTCGCGTCAGGCAGGCCCGAGCCAGTGAGATCGCAATCCATCGCGGTCAACACGCCCGAGTAGATGTCGGGCTCGTTCGAGCTGACCTTGCCAGGCACCGCCGCGCCGGTGCGCGCATCGAAGCCGTAGGTGAGCGCCGTGGTCGGATCGACGCCGCCGAGAATCGTGTTGCCCCTCACCATCGGGGAGATCATCAGGAAGCCGTTGTTGAGCTCGTGGCCCGTGCCGAACACCGTCGCGTTCGGCGTGCGCGTGCGCGTGCGGCCGAAGTCGGTGGCGACGTAGATCATGGTGCGATCCCACATCGTCTCGGTGCTGTTCGGCTCGAACGGCTCGCTCTTGAGCAGATCGATCAGCGTGTCGATGGTGCCCAGAATGCGCTGCCACATGAACGCCTGCGCCGAGCGGTGATCGTTGTGGCTGAAGTCGAACGCCAGCGGAGGATTGGCGATGCCGTTCGCTCCGCCGACCACCACGTTGAAGTCGGGGCCCAGCGTGACCGACACCGAGACCCGGTACTTGAAGAGCAGGAACGCCAGCGACGCCGCGCCCTGAATGGGGTCGGTGAAGAAGCCCGGGTACACGCCGCGCACGCGCGCCCCGTCAGGTGAAGTGCCGAGGCCGTACTGATTCAACGGAATCGACGGCGGCATGTCGGGCAGCACGTTCAAGTTGGTGATCAGGTCCTTCGCCTCGAGCGCCGCCTGACCCGCACCGCGCTGCTCGTTCCACCGGCGGAGCGCCGCCGCGTCACGGAACGTCTCGCCGAACACCGACTCGCCGTCGATGCGCGAACGCGTCGCGCGAGCGAGGTCCATCACGTTCTTGCCCGGAGCGCCGAGCACGCCCTTGGTGCCGTCGAGACCGAGCGGCCACAGCGACGGGTTGGCGACGATCTCTCCGAAGCACTGCGCCGGCAACGTGTCGTCGGTGCCGCGCTCGGTGTAGCCGCCGGTGCCCATGTTCACGTTGGGAATCGGGAAGCCCTGGCCGAACTGCAACGCGACGACTTCCTGCAGTGTGCGGCCGCGCCACGCCGAGTTGCCGTTGAGCGAGCGCTTCTGCGCGATGACGTGGTTCACCGACGTGCCGACCGACGTGGCGACCAGCATCTCGTTCTTGTGCTTGTTCACGAACGCGAGCTGGTCGGTGTTGACCGGAATCGGAATCTGACCGAGCGACCCAGCGCTGTGGCGCACCGCGCGGAAGCTGCTGCCTGCCACCGACTGGACCTGCGCGTCGGGGAAGCAGTTGATGTTCGCCGCGCTCGCACCCGCCTCGGTCTGTCTCACCGCGAGGAACGAGTCGACGATGCTCGCGCCGCCCGCCGCCGAGATGACGACGAGGAACTTCGGCTTGCCGTCGAGCTTGCTGCGCTTGCTGTCGAAGCCGTGCTTCTCGATCGACTCCGGCGTCTGGAGCGCGTCGCGGCACCCGGAGAGGAACGGCGACAACACCGCCGAGCCCGCTCCCGCCATCGACAGCGCCTTCAACATTTCACGACGATTCAGGCGACCGTTGTTCTTGATGGACATGGTGGCTTTCGCTTTCAGTAGAAGACGGCTTCTTCGCCGGAGAACGCGACGAAGCACGCCGCCTGCATCCACGTTTTGGCCGGCTCGTTCACGCCGGTCGCTTCGATGTCGCCGTTGAGCTGGATGAAGTGATTGATCTCCGCCTCGGTCGGGTTGCGCAGCCACGCACGCTGCGCGAGCTCGGTGATGGCGAGCCGCACCTCAGCGCTCTGCGGGTTCATGAGGCGGCCCGAGGACAGCGCGATGTTCTTGTAGATGACCGCCGACGCCGGGGTCTGCAGATCGAGATCGACGCGCGCGAGACACGCTGAGGTCACCATGCGCTCGACCACGACCGGAGTGGTCGCTCCCGTCACCGGCAGTGGCTCGAACAAGCCCTTGCCGTACGGGTCGACGCCGTTGAGCGCGACGGTGTGCACGAAGACGCAGTCGTACTGACCGAGCTCCTTGCAGACCTGGTTGACGGGCAGCTGCAGACCGACCGCGAGATCGATGGTGAAGCGCAGGTCGCCCTTGAAGCGCACCTGGCTCTTGGCCGACTTGGTGTAGCCGGCGTCGACTTCACCGCCGCCGCCGCCGGTGCCACCACCCGTGCCGCTGCCGGTGCCTCCACCGACCTGCCCGCCGCCGCCCGTCGTGCCGCCGCCACCGCCGACCGGAGGGTCGACGATTTTTCCCGGGCACGCCGACAACAACGCCACCGCGGCCACTGCTCCAACTGCTGCGAAGAAATTAGGGCGCACCGTAGGCCTCCGTGCGGATGAGGTCGTGGAGCATTCCCCGGACCCGGTAGTTGTGCGTGTTCTTGAGAGCGCGCCAGGTATTGACGAACTCGGTGTTCTCCTCGGGCCTCGGCGGATGGCCGATGAGGAGCTTCCAGTAGTCGGTGGTGGTGGCGACGAGGAACTGGTCGGAGTTCGCCGCGACCTGCGCCCACTGCGCGAGCGACGTCACCGGCTGACCGAAGATCGCTCCGCTCTCGGGGATCTGGTTGATCATCGGCGTCTGGTTGTTGAAGAACGTCTCGATGCGGTTGGGCACGTAGCGCGCGAACTGGTTCTGCCCGCCGGAGAGGCCGTTGAAGTTGCGGAACGGATAGCTGAGCGGGTCGAGCGTCGCGTGGCACGCCGCGCACGCCTGCTGCTGCACGCCTTTGGCGTCGTAGTCCACCGGCTCGTTCGGCACGCTGTAGAGACCTTCCTGCTTCGCGATGTCGAGGCCGAGGTAGCCGCGGTACATCTGCGACGCGGCGTTGCGCGGCAACGCGGTGAACATCACGAAGTAGACCAGGGTCCACGCGGTGGTGATGTTGCCCGCACGATGCGCCACATCGACCCCCTGCACCGGCAAGCTCGGCACCTGGCGGTACGAGGTGATGCCGGCGGGTGCTCCGGCGCACGCGGCCACGTTCATGGTGAGCGCGTCGCAGCGCTGCACGTAGAAGTTGGCGGTCAACACGTCGCGCGCGTCGTGGTCGTCGGTCTGTGACCACGCGTACATCGCGTAGTCGTCGTAGTAGTCGGCGAGCGGAATCTGGCCCTGGTCTTCACCGGCCTTCAACGAGCCGACGGGACGCACCTTGGGGTGCGCGAGCCGCCAGAGGATGCCGTTCTTGCCGCGCCAGAAGTCCGTCGCCATGCAGCGGTCGAGCTCGCTGTCGAGGAACGTGCGGCGCAGGTCGTCGGTGCCGAGCGCGAGGAAGGTCTGAACCTGCGCGTAGGTCGGCGACGCTCCACAGAAGTCGAGCAGCAGCTTCTTGTACACGTAGCGGAAGTCGTACTGGCAGACCTTGAACTGCGGGTTGTTGTTGCCCGCGCACGGAATGTCGTTGGGGAAGCTGCGCGGATCCGACGGACTCGTGCCGCGCGTGATCTCAGTGAGGTTGTTCACCGCGTCGCCATCGGTGTCGGCCAGCTCGACCGCGGCCAGCGCCGCCGGCAGCGCGTTCGCGAAGTCGCCGTCGCTGAGCGGTCGCGGCGCCGTCGGCACGAGCACCGCTTCGAGCGCCGCGCCGTACGCGTTTCGCTGCGGAGCGGCGACGTGGCAGTACGTGCACGCCGGCTGACCGCCGATGCACACCGAGGCCGTCGGGTATTTCGCGCAGAACACGCCAGGTGCGGGCGGCTTCGCGAGTGCCGGCGCGCCGACCAGCAGCGCACAGCACACAGAGAAAGGAATCAGTGTCTTCAAGCGACCTCCGATGCGGGGGCGTTGGGGAGTGAAAGGGTTGGACACGCTAACCCGCAGAAACAGAAAAAGTGTTGGTCGGTCCAATCACATTCATGGCGTCGAAACATGACCGATCGGTCTTGATTGCAACCGAAGGTTTCGCCACCCTGCGCGCCATGAAGGCCTCAAAGCCCCCTGGGGCGACGACGTTCGGTGGTCGTGCGTGTGTGGTGACCGCGTCCGCATTCATCTGTCTGTCCGCGTGTCAGCAGCCGACGCCTCCCCCGCAGCAGACGACGTGGTTCAAAGACGTGCAGCCGCTCGTGCAACGCAAGTGCGGCACGTGTCACGAGGCGGGCGGCATTGGTCCTTTCGCGTTGCAGACGCTCGCCGATTGGAAGGCGGTCGAGCCGCAGGCGCTCGACGCGATTCGCACCGGCCGCATGCCGCCGTTCCCCGCGAAGATGGATTGCGCGGACTACTCACCGACCACCGCGTTGTTGGCTGATCAGAAGGCGCTCATCGAGAAGTGGATCAGCGAAGGTGAGCTCGAAGGCACGCCCACCGACTTCGCCGAATTTCCGGAAGCGCCCGATCGCCTCACGCGCGTCGACCTCTCGTTGCCGATGAAGGAACCGTTCACGCCCACGCGTCGCCCCGACGAGTACCGCTGCTTCTTGATCGACTGGCCGTTCGACGTGCCGAAGTTCATCACCGGCTACGAGCTGCGCCCGGGCAAGAAGGACCTGGTGCACCACGCCGACATCTTCTTCCTCAATCCCGTCGTGGTGCCGACGTGGCAGGCGCGCGACGACGCGGAAGCGGGCCCGGGCTGGGAGTGCTACGACATTCCGCTCGGTCAGGAAGGCAGCTGGATCGGGACGTACGTCCCCGGCAATCGCGGCGTCGACTTCCCGGCCGACACCGGCCTGAAAGTTCCGGTCGGCGCGAAGATCTACATCCAGGTTCACTACAACCTCACCTTCGCGCAGGGAGCGCCCGACGTCTCGACGCTCGACCTGCGCCTCGAAGATCGCGTGAAGAAGATCGCCGGCGTGATGGCGGTCAGCGACCCGAACTGGATCATTCAGGACACCATGGTGATTCCCGCGAACCAGAAAGACGTCGAGCACCACTTCGACATCGAGGCCACGCGCTTCAGCTCACTCATCACGAGCAACTTCATCGATGGCCGGCCGCTCAAGCTCTACGCGACGACCATGCACCTGCATCAGTTGGGGCAGTCGACGAGCCTCACCATCAAGCGCGCCGATGGCTCGACGACGTGCGCGGTCGACATCCCCAAATGGGATTTCCACTGGCAGCTCGCGTACACGCTCAAAGAGCCGATCATCATCAACCCGGGTGATCAGCTCAGCGTCTCGTGCACGTGGGACAACACCGCGGCCAATCAGCCGGTGATCAACGGTCAGCGCGTCATGCCCCGCACCCGCAACTGGGGAGCGCGCACCGAAGACGAGATGTGCGTCGCCGGCATCTACGTCACCCAGTGAGTCAGAGCGCGGGCGGACTTGGCAAACTTGCTGAGTAGCAGCCTTGCTAAGTCCGGCTCGACTTCCGGCGAGGCCGGGCGTCGAACCATTGCAGCGGCCGCTCGAGCACTGACTTCTCGTCGAGTACGAAGCCGCGCGCTCGCTTCACCTTCGCGGGGTCGAGGAGCCGCACCTCGCCTTCTGTCTCGACCTGCGCCACCACCCACTTCCACGCGTAGCGCGCACCGTCGGCGACCATGCGTTCCCAGACCTCTTTGGTGAAGCGCAGGGGCAACGCGCTGCGCTTCACCTGTACCGCGAGAACGCCAGCACCACGCATGGCGATGAGATCGAACGCGCCGCGTGAACCACGCGATTGGTAGACCAGCTCGAAGCCCAGGTGCGCCAACCGCTCGGCCACCGCCAGCTCGGCCTCGTCACCCACCAGGCGCATCGGCACGACGGTTCCGCCGGGTTGTCTCCACTCGAGCCACGCGCGGAACACCGGGTCGGTGATCGACCACTTCCCGTCTTCGCCGCGAATCACCGCGTCGCCCAGGCGCTGCAGGTAGCCTGTCGCCGCAGCCGGCACGGCGTTGATGGCGCGTGAGACCTCGGCCAGCGTCAGCGGGCCCCGCGTCAGCGCATTGAGCGTCGCCGCCAGCGTCGTCGCGCGGCCCACGAAGCGCTGAAACTCGTTCAAGAAGTACAGAGAGAGGCGGCCGGTGTCGGAAAAGAGAGAGCGCTGCAAGCCGTTGCGCAGACGCGCGGTGGCACGACCCGACTCGGCCGCCACCGCTTCACCGAGCGCCTGCAGGTAGAACGGGTTCCCGCCGACCACCTCGTAGATTCGTTCTGCGAGCGAAGCATCGATGGCTCTGCCGTCTTCGCTCTCGCGCGCCAGGAGCGCCACCGCGTCGGGCCTGGGCAAGCCGGCGATCTCGAGCACCTCGAAGTGCTGGAAGAAGGGCGAGCGGCTCGACGTCGCCAGCTCGAGCAACGTGTTTCGCGCAGAACCCGAGACCACGTAGGTCGTTCGTCGATGCCGCTGCCACGCAGCCCGCATGCGCGCCATGACGTCGGGAGCGCCACGCCCGCTCGAGATGGTCGCCAGTTCCTGAAACTCATCGAGCGCGATGACCAACTGCGTGTCGAGCGCGGTGGCGAGCCGTTCCGGAAGATTGAGCAGCAGCGCCAGCGAATCTCCATCGACCTTCAATTCCGGCAGCTCGGAGATCTGTCGCTGCAGCTCAGCAGGGAGCTCATGAAATCGTTCCGAGGCCATCAGCCCTGCGCGCCACTCGCCGGGCGTGTCGGCCCCCGACAAAGTACGCCCAGAGTCCGCGCCGAGCAGGGTGTCGACCGAGAGGCGCGCCAGCAGCCGGAAGATCTCGAGGGAGACCGGCATCGCCTCGAACACGTCGAGCACGACGAACCCCGGCCCCGGCCCGCGCGCGACCGAGCGCCGTTCCATCTCGCGGAGGATGCTGGTCTTCCCGACCTTTCGCGGCCCGACGAGGCACAGCCACTTCGGCACTCCGCGCTTCAGCGTCTGCACCGCTTCGTCGAGCCGGGCGAGCTCACGCTCGCGATCAAAGAAGCGATCATGCGTGGCGGGCACGCTGCTCGAGAACATGGGTGCAGACTTAGCAGACTTGCTACTTAGCAAGTTTGCTAAGTACCAAACTTGCTCAGTCCGCGACTCACGGCTCCGGAGGCGACATCGTGTTCTGCATCTCACGCACCGCGCGCGTGACGAAGTTCGCGCCGTTGTCGTTGGTGTCGTAGCCGTTGCCCGCCGTCGCGTCGGTGGTGGTCATCGTCATCGAGGTCGAGCTCGCGTTCGCCTTACGTTCGATCGAGCCCGTGCCGTTCGACGCCCACGCGCCCACCGTCGCCGGACTTCCATCGGCGAACATCGCCGTGCCCCAGCCGACCAAATCGCTCACCGCGGGGTCGGTGTTCGCGATGCCGGTGCTCGAGCCGGGCAACACCAGCCGCACGTGGCCGCCCGCCGCCGCGTAGGCCAGCGTCTTGGGCGCCATGGGAGACGTCACTCCGCGCGCCACGTAGTCAGCCGTCACCATGCCCGTGTAGCCACCCGTGCCGGTGAGCGACGTCACGAGGTAGTAGCCGCGCGCGGGCACCGAAGCGCCCGCGGGAAGAATCGTCGTCACCGCCCACGACGCACCGGTCGCCGAGCGGTAGTGCAGCACCCAACCCGCCAGCGGCACGCTCTGCATCGACGGGTTGTAGATCTCGACGAACTCGTCATCAGGCCCACCGGGTCCCGCGGCCGTCAGCTCCGAGATGAGCACGTCACACACGTCACCCTTCCCGTCGCCGTCGAAGTCGGTCTGGTTCATCGCCGCGATGGTCGGACAGTTGTCGCAGGCGTTGCCGTACGGATCTCCGTCGTCGTTGGTCTGCACCGTGTTGCTCACGCTCGGGCAGTTGTCGCAGACGTCGCCCTTCCCATCGCCGTCGCCGTCGGTCTGCATCGCGTTGCTGACGCTCACGCAGTTGTCGCACGCATCTCCGCGGCCATCGGAGTCACCGTCGGCCTGCGACGCGTTCTGCGCCATCACGCAGTTGTCGCAGGCGTCGCCCTTGAGATCGCCGTCGGTGTCGAGCTGATTCATGTTGGCGACGTTGACGCAGTTGTCGGTGGTGTTCGGCACTCCGTCGTTGTCCGCGTCGGGGTCGCACGCGTCACCGAGCCCGTCGTTGTCAGCGTCCGTCTGCGTCGGATTCGCCGCGGCAGGGCAGTTGTCGCAGGCGTCACCTCTTCCGTCGCGGTCGGTGTCGGTCTGCGGAGGATTCGCGGCCATCGGGCACGTGTCGCACGCGTCACCGAAGCCATCGCCGTCGCCGTCGGTCTGCACCGGGTTGGCGAGCATGGGGCACGTGTCGCACGGGTCTGCCACGCCGTCGGAATCAGGGTCGACCTGACTCGCGACGCACTCACTTCCATCGCCCGCCGCGTTGCAGCCGAGCACGCCGCAGCCGGGGCCGGTGAGCGTGCAGCGATCTCCCAGGTTGGGGACCATCGGCTGCCCGCACGCGTTGCAGTTGTTGCGGTTCGGCCCCGTGCACACCGAGCCCGTGCCCGCCATGTTGCACGCCAGCGTGCCGTTGCAGCCGCCGCTGCTGCACATGTCGCCGATGCCAGTGACACCTGCTGCTCCGCACACGCCGCAGTTGTTCTTCATCGCCGCGATGCACACTGGCGTGCTGCCCGCATCGGGACAGCCGAGCGAGCCTGCGCAGCCGTTCGCGCCGACGCACGAGCCGTTCAAGCCCATCACGTCGGGCGTGTTGCACGCGCCGCAGTTGTTGAGTCGGCCTCCGTTGCAGGTCACGACTTCACGGCCAGTGCAAGCCCACGTGCCGCAGGGGTCGCACACGTCTCCGGGCTGATGATCGAGCGTGGTGCAGCCGCCGCACGCGTTGGTCACGCCTTCATCGACCTGGCCGTCACAGTCGTTGTCGTCGCCATCACACAGCTCGGCTTCGGGAATCTGCTCGCCTTCGCACACGCCGAGCTTGCCGGCCGCCATGCACAACGCCGAGCCCTTGCGGCACGCGCCGACGCCGTCAGTGCCCATCGGGCCCGAGTAGCAGCTGTACATCTTTCCCGGGTCGCACTCCTTCTGAACGGGAGCGCTGCACGCGCACCACGTCAACGTGAGGAGCAGCGCTGAGAACCGCGTGAGACCGGGCATCCGCCTCGGGTTGTCGCGCGTCGCCGCTGGGGAGGCAAGTCGCCGACCGCATTCCCCAGCGGGTGCTGACCTCGGTTTCAGAATTGATACTTCGACTTCTCGAGCGCGCTGATCAGCTCATCGAGCGTCGCGAAGTCGAGTTCGATGACACCCGTCGGTTCGCTCAACAGCTCGGCGTGTTCGGGCATGAACATGCCGTGCTCTTTCAGGTACGCGTCGGCCTTTTCCTTCTCGAGCTCGAGCAACCGCACCCGGTAGCGGCCGTCTTCCTTCATCGCCGCGCGCGAGTGATGCGGAGAGCCGAAGCGCACCGGTCCCTTCTCGATGTGCTTCTTGATGGCCGCGATGACGACGGAAGGAGTCTGCCGAGGGCGAGGCGCCATGCGCCGCTTTTAGCTCGCGACGGCCGCACGCGGACGATCCAGCGCGACCGCGACTCCGACCAGCAGCAAGCCAATCACCACGTGCAGCACGTCATCGGCGCGCTTCCACGCGAAGTGCTCTTTGGGCCACAGCGAGAACACGCTCGCCAGCGCCTGGTACAGGTCGATCAACCCGAAGCCGAGATTGAAGGCGCGCGAGGCCTTGAGGTTGCCCGAGAACGCGCAGCCCACCCCGATGACGCCGAAGATGAGGTGGAACACATTGTAGGGAGCGGCCCCACTGGTCAGCGCCAGCTCCGACGGCGTCACGAAGCCGAGCACGCCCACGATGATCAGAATCGGGGCGAAGACCTTGAGGAGCAGGACGTTGCGAGGGGTCACTTGAAGCGCACCATACGCATGAGCCCCGGCGCTGGATTGAGTGGGAACCTCCCGGCACGACTGGTGTCTGGCCCGTCATGTCCACGCACCACCTGCGCGTCGCGTTGATTCAGGCGGGTCGCATCGTCGAAGACCGCACCTTTCCACCCTCGAAGGGGAACATCACCGTCGGGTCCGCCGAAGACTGTACGTTCCTCGTGCCACTGGCCGACGTGCCGACCCGCGCCACGGTGTTCGAACAGAACAAGCACGGCGTGACGCTGCACTTCCGCCGCGACGCTGATGGCCGCGTGTCGCTCGGTGACGGAGATCGCAGCTTCGACTCGCTCGCCGCCACTGCCGCTCAGAAGGGTGATGGCTTCACCGTCGGGCTCAACACCAAAGCGCGCGGCCGCATCGCCATCGGTGAAGTGTCGCTGTTGTTTCAGTTCGTCGAGCCGACCGCGAAGCCGGCGCCGACTCCGCTGCCGAAGGGCGCGAAGGGGCTGCTGGCACAGATCGATCGCTCGTTCCTCATCGTGCTCGGCATCTCGCTCGCCGCGCACTTCGCCGGAGTGACCTGGCTCTCGTCGCAAGACGTCCCCGAAGAACGCGATCTGCAGCTCGACGAAGTGAACCTCGATCGCTGGGCCGCCGCGATTCCCATGCCGCCGCGCAAGGTGAAGGAGCCTGAAACCGCCGCGCCGACGAAGACCAACGACGACGCGCCTCCGTCGAAGCAGCCTGAGGTCGCCGCGCGTCCGCCGGCGAAGGCCAAGCCGATGTCGAAGGATCAGATCGGCAAGCTCGGTCTCGCGGGCATCATCGGCTCGAAGGGACCAGGCGACGACGGAGCGTTCGGCGACATCATCGGCGACACGAAGATTGGCGACGTCGCCGAGGCGCTGCGCAACGCAGGCGAGATGCGCGTCGCGAACGCGGAAGACGCGGTGGCCGGCAAGCGCCAGGGCAAGGACACCGGCGAGACCGAGACCGTCGAGCCGATCGGCACCAACGGCGTGAAGGAAGTGAAGCTCACGGAGCGCATGCCCAACGCCGTACCGCCGCCGAGCGAGATCAACGTCAACACTGGGCCCGTGAAGAGCGGCCCCGAAATTCCGGAGGAAGAGCTCAGCAAGTGGCTCCGCGCGCGCAAGCCGGCGATTCAGAGCTGCTACGAGCGCGAGCTGAAACGTCAGCCGTCGCTCGCCGGCCACCTGACGATTCACTTCGACATCACGCCGCGTGGCCGCGCCGGCAACGTGACCTTCGACGAGGACACGCTGCGCAGCGCCGCGGTGAATTCCTGCATCTCCGGACTGATGAAGGGGTGGGTGTTGCCGTTCCAGCCCGAAGACGACGCGCCCGTCGCGTGGCCCTTCATCTTCAGCGCGACGAAGTGACGAACAGCTAAGAAGCGCTCCATGCGCTTCCTCGCTCTGACGCTGCTCCTGAGCACCGCTTCGTACGCGCAGGTCTCGACCCGCGCGCTCATCTGGGGCGGTGGAGCGACTCCCGAGCTCGCCGCCGCGTCGCTCAAGAACTTCACCGAGACGACCGAAGCGAAGGAGCTCTTCGAGTTCGTCGCCGGCTACCCGAAGATCGTCGAGAGCGCGTCGGTCGCGGGCCTCAAGCCCGGCTTTCACGTGGTGTTGCTCGGCGTGTGCGGGGCCGATGAGTCACCGCTCGCGCTCGCGGTGTTCAAGTCGCTCCAGCCGCAGGTGTACGCGCGGCCGGTGCAGATCACCGAGCGCAACTGCCCGAAGCTGAAGAAGGAATGGAAGGCCGAGACGAAGGGCACGGCTCCGTTCTCGGCGACCGGGCTCATGGGGCCATACGGAAAGTGGAAGATCCTCGTCGCGCTCTCGGATGCAAACGGTGAGATCATCGACTTCAAGGCCGTCGTCGATTCGGAATGCATGCGCGGCGCCGACCTGCGCAGCTGGGATGTAGACGCCACCAGCGCCACGGTGAACTACACGTGCATGCAGGCTGGCTGCACCGCGCCCGACGAGCAGGACATGAGCGTGACCGTCAGCGTCGTGAAGAAGCGGCTCAAGACGAAGAGCGAAGCCGGCGACTACCGCAAGGGAGCGTGCGATTGAACGCGCCGCGTCTGGTGGTGAGCGACGCCGAGAAGCTGGCGTGCTTCGACGTGTTGCATGAGCTGCGCCCCTCGCTGAAGCGCGAAACCTTCCTCGACGACCTGCAGCGCCTCGGCCGCGAAGGCTACGCGCTCGCCGCGGTGTGGGACGGTGACGTCGTGCGAGCAGTCGCGGGCTTTCGCCCGATGGAGATGTTCTCCACCGGCAAGATTCTCTACGTCGATGATCTCGTCACCGCGGAATCACATCGCTCCCACGGCTTCGGGAGCGAGCTCTTGAGGTTCCTCGAAGCGCACGCTGCGACACTCGGCTGCAAGTACCTCGAGCTCGACTCGGGCGTAAAGCGCCTCGCCGCGCACCGCTTCTATCGACGCGAAGGGCTCGAGGAAGTCGCGCTCCACTTCTCGATTCCGCTCGGCGACACGAAGAAGTGGAAGGAACTCTAGCGTCTTCGATTCAACGTCCACTTCAGCACCGGCGGCGTGATCATCGTGGTGACGATCACCATCACCACCACCGCCGAAAAGATCTGCTGATCGACGACCTTCTCGCCCTTCACCGTCAGCTGCATGCCGATGCTCGCGAAGATGAGACCGACCTCACCGCGCGGAATCATGCCCACGCCGATGCTCAACCGATCGAGGCCCTTCCCCACCGCACCGAGCCCAGCGACGAGCTTGCCGATGATGGCCATCACCACCAGCGCGGTCGCCAGCGTCAGCACGCCCGGCGCCGCGAACGACTTCAAGTCGGTGCGCATACCCATCAGCACGAAGAACACCGGCACCAGGAAGTACGAGATGGGCTTCACCAGCTCTTCGAGCGTGTGGTCTTCCTTGTCCTTCAAGTCCTTGTAGTGAACGTCTTCGAGGATGAGCCCCGCGGCGAACGCTCCGACGATGGGAGCGAGCCCGATGAAGTCGGCCAGCCACGCGAGCGCGAAACAAAAGCCCAGGCCGAACGCGAGCAGCACGGCGTTGGCGCGCAGGCGTGACGCGATCTTGAACATGCGCGGAGAGAGCCACACCCCGAGCACCAGCGAGCCGACGAGGAAGCCGAGGGCCTTCACCAGCGTGATGACCACTTCGCTGATCTGCAGCTCGGTGCCGCGATCTGCCGCGCCGATGATGCCGATCACCACCGCGAGAATGACGAGGCCCATGACGTCGTCGATGACGGCCGCTCCGAGCACGATGCGCGCCTCGGGCGTCTGGCTCTTCTCGAGATCTTTCAAGACGCGCGCGGTGATGCCCACGCTGGTGGCGGTGAGCGTCGCTCCGACGAAGATGGCCACGTAGACGCTGTGCGCGGGGAGCAAGGCGCGCGTCGTGAAGTAGCCGAGCGCGAACGGCGTGACGACACCCACGGTCGCCACCAGCAGCGCCGACACGCCGACCTTCATCATCTGTGACACCGTGCTCTCGAGGCCGACCTCGAAGAGCAGGATGATCACGCCCACGCGCGAGAACATGTCGAGGAACTGATTGTTCGCGATGGGCTCGAAGAGCTGCAGCCCGAGCAGCGACACGTTCCCCAACACCACACCGACGAGCAGCTCGCCGAGCACCGCCGGCTGCTTGATGCGCGTGGCGAGATCGCCGCCGAACTTCGCGGCCACGAGAATCACCGCCAGCGCGAGCACGACGGGAGCGGCGGGATCTCCGTGCCCGCTGCCCTCACTGGCCAACGCCGGGACGGTCGCGATCGCGAACGTCAGCGCCAGCATGCGCTTGAGGAGCCGCCTGGAGATCACTTCAACCCGAGCTGCTTGGCGAGGAAGGTGAACGCCATCGCGTTGAGGCGCGCCTTCTGGCCTGCATCGGCCGCTCCAGCGTGACCGCCTTCGGTGTTCTCGAAGTAGAGCAAGTCGGTGCCGTTCTCGAGCAGGCGCGCCACCATCTTGCGCGCGTGGCCGGGGTGCACGCGGTCGTCACGCGTCGACGTCGCGAACAACGTGCGCGGGTACTTCTTGCCCTTCTTCACGTTCTGGTACGGCGAGTAGAGCTTGATGGCCATCCACTCATCGGGCTTGCCGGGGTCTCCGTACTCCTCCATCCACGACGCGCCGGCGAGGAGCAGGTGGTACCGCTTCATGTCGAGCAGCGGCACGAGGCACACGATGGCTCCGAACAATTCCGGGCGCTGCGTGAGCATCACGCCCATCAACAGACCGCCGTTGCTGCCGCCGAGAATGCCGAGCTTCGGCGCCGAGGTGACCTTGCGTGCGATGAGGTCTTCCGCGATCGCCGCGAAGTCTTCGTACGCGCGCTGGCGGTTCTTGACCAACGCCGCCTGGTGCCACGACGGGCCGTATTCTCCGCCACCGCGAATGTTGGCCAGAACGAAGACGCCGCCGCGTTCGAGCCACGCTGCGCCCACCGTCGGGTCGTAGAACGGCGTGAGCGAGACCTCGAAGCCGCCATAGCCCTCGAGCAGCGTCGGCGCGGAGCCGTCGAGCACGAGGTCCTTCTTCGCGACCTGGAAGTACGGGACCTTCGTGCCGTCTTTGCTCGTCGCGAAGTGCTGCGTCACCACGAGTCCGTCGGCCTTGAAGAACGCGGGATTGCTCTTGAGCAGCTCACGCTTCGGTTTTCCGAGCGAGCCGAGCGACATGGTGGAAGGCGAGGTGAAGCTCTCTTCCCACACGAAGTAGTCGTCGTTGACGTTCTGGTCCCACGCGTAGACCTCGAGGTAGCCGATGCCCTGCGTCTCGAAGGGCTTCTGTTCCCACCCCTTCTTGCCGAGCGTCGCCACCGAGTACTTCG
>JAEUJS010000287.1 GCA_016792935.1 Archangium sp.
CCGCCACGTCAGCAGGAAGATCGTCGTGAAGATGCCGATCGGCACCACGATGGTGGCGAACTTTCGCGAGCGCCATTCCTTCGGGTCGAAGTACACGCGCGTCCACGTCGAGACGAGGTGCGGGCCGTTGGAGACCACGGCGACGACGGTGAGAATCGTCCACCCTTCGACCTTCATCACGCTGCTGGCGAACCACGCGAGGATCACCACGGTCGCCGACAGAAAGAAGAACAGGAAGTCCTTCACCGGGCTGATGATGGCGATGCTGGGTGCGGCAGTGCTCATGAGCGGGAAGTCGTATATCCGTGTGTGCGCTCGTCATGAAGCCGCCCCGCATCGTTCTTTTGAGGCCTCGCAACGCCGACAACCTCGGAGCCATCGCGCGCGCGATGAAGAACTTCGGGCTGAGCGACTGGGTGGTGGTGTCTCCGAACCCCCAATTGCTCGAGGTGCCGGGGATGAATCGGCTCGCGGTGAAGGCCGGTGAGCTGCTCGAGAGCGTGCGGCGTGTGGACACGTTCGCGGAGGCCATCTCCGATTGTTCGTGGGTCGTCGGGACCACGATGCGGATGATCGAGGGGCGCAAGCGCCTGACTCCGCGCGAGTTGGCCGAGAGTGCGGCTGACCGGAGCGATGCGACGTGGGCGCTGGTGTTCGGCGATGAGCGCAACGGGCTGGTGAATGAAGACGTCGAGCAGTGCCACGCTTTGTCGTTCATTCCTTCGAGTGAAGAGCAGCCATCGCTCAATCTCGCGCAGGCGGTCGTGGTGTACGGGTACGAGCTGGCGATGGCGCGGCGTGGCGTGGTGGTGCCGAATCAAGCGGCGCTCGCCGATGACGCGATGCTCCGACAGGTGCGCACTTCGCTCGAGCTCGGGCTTTCTGCGAGTGGATTTCTTCGCGCCGAGAGTGATGATCGGCATGCGGTCGATGAGTTGATGGGTTCTTTGATCCGCGGCCGGTTGACGAAGAAAGAGGCACAGCTCTGGATCGCTGCGTGGAGAGTCGTCTCGAAGCGATGAGTGAGGGTGCGCTCCCTCACCCCCAACCCTCTCCCCGAGGGAGAGGGGGCATTCTTCTTCTTCTTCTCTCTTTGTTGATGGCCTCGTGTAGCTGCGATGGGCCGAGCGGGAACGACGGCGGTGTCGATGCGGGGCGCGATGCGGGTGTGTTCGACGCGGGCACTCCGACGGGACGATGTGATGTCGAGCTCTCACCCTTCTTCGCGAACTCGAGCGGCGCGACAGCGCACGGTGCACGCATCACTTCGAGCGCGCAGCTGATCGAAGGCCCGAACGCACACGGGAAGATTGGCGATTTCCGTCTCGAGAATTCGCTCATTCGCGTCGTGGTGCAGGCTGAAGGGCGGGCGTTCAATCCGCTCCCGTGGGGCGGGACGATCATCGACGCCGATCTGCAGAACGCTTCAGCCGGCGACGATCAATTCGGAGAGATCGGTCTGCTCACCAACTTCGGCCGCACGCTCAAACCCGATCAATACGAGCTGCTGCGCGATGGCTCGGCGGGAGGAGCCGTGGTGGTCGCGATCTCCGGCAATGACGAAGCGAACGACTACCTCTCGATTCGCAACAAGCTGCAGGAAGCGCTCGGCCGCGTGCCCTACGCCGATCCGTACGTCGCGCTGCCGCTGCGCATCACGAACTACTTCATCCTCAACCCCGAAGAGCAGCGGGTGCGCATGGTGACCGCGTTCTGCAGCACCTCGCTTCGCGACGAGACCGCGCTGGCCGTCGGAGATCTCGTCGACCCCGGCTACGTGCTGGAGTTCTTCAATCCCCGAGCGTGCACGGGCGGCTTCGGCTTCGGAGGCACCTGCTTCTCGCTCGATCAGATGACGTGGTTTGGCTACCAGGGAAACGGCGTCGCTTACGGCTACTCGACGTGGAAGGCCGGCTCTCCGACGGTGCCCGAAGCGCAGAACGCGACCCTCTCCGTCGCAGGCATCACCGGCAGCATCATCGGCGCGAACGGGCTCCTCGGACTCGGTACGTGGGTGCAGCCGACGACGGCCACTCCGCGCGATGGAGAGATCCGCATTCCGCCGCAGGGCTACTCGGTGATCGCGCGCGACTTCTGGGTGGCGAAAGATCTCGGAGCCATTTCGACGCTCGTCGAACGGGCCCGCGCTCCGCTCACGGGTGCGACGCTTGGATCGTTCAGCGGCGTGGTGCGCGTGGGGACGAGTCCCATCGCGAACGCGCGTGTCGTCTTCGAAGGACCGAACGGGCGCGCGGCGTTCATCACCGATCAGGCCGGCGCGTACTCGGGACAGTTGCCGGTGCAGAGCTACCAGGTGTCGGCGTGGGTGCAGGGGCATGCTCCGTCGATGAAGCGCGCGGTGTTGCTCTCGAGCGCGCCTGCGACTGCCGATTTCACGCTCGACGTTCCGCATCGGCTCACGGTCACCGCGCGCCAGGCGAACGGCGGCCCGATGCCCGCGAAGATCACGGTGCTGTGCCCGAACGGCCCGTGCCCGACGACGCAGGAAGCACTGGGGCTCTATTTCGATCAACCGAAAGATCCGCTGCCTGATCAGATCGCGCAGGTCAGTTGGATCGGCGCGAGTGGCACGGCGACGATCACCCTGCCCGCCGCGCAGTACCTCGTGTTGGTGAGCCGTGGCCCCGAGTACTCGGTGTTCCCCAACAACTACCCGACGAGTCCGGGCGTGGCCGTCGATCTGCGCACCGCCGACGCCACCGTGAACGCCGTGCTCGAGCGCGTGATCGACACCACTGGCTGGGTGAGCGCGGATCTGCACGTGCACGCGGTGAACTCTCCCGACTCGATCATCGACAACGCTCTGCGCGCGCTGACGTTCGCGGGAGATGGCCTCGATGTGATCGTCTCGACCGATCACGACGCGGTGACCGACTACGCGCCGGTGATCGCGCAAACCGGGCTGTCTCCGTTCCTCGCGAGCGTGATCGGAGAAGAGGTGAGCCCGATGGAATGGGGCCACTACAACCTCTTCCCGCTGGCGTTCGACGCGACGAATCGCACCAACGGCGGCGCGCTCGACTGGGCTGGCGGAGAGAACGCCACGCTGACCGTAGGAGAGATCTTCAGTCAGGGCCGCGCGCTCGGCGCACGCACGGTGATGGTGAATCACGCGCGCGGCACGCTCGGAGGCTTCACCGCGCTGCTGGTGGACACCGACACGATGTCGACGCACCTCGACCCGACGACGTTGCGCATGCCGATTCAGCCGAACGCGACGCCTGACGACTCCAGATTGATCACCACCAACTTCGACGCCTTCGAGATCTTGAACCCCGGAGACGATCACTTCGACGGCACGGCCCTCTTCGCGCGCGCGAAGTTCAACGACTGGTTCACCCTGCTCTCTCGCGGAGAACTCGTCGTCGGCACAGGCGTCAGCGACACGCACTACGGCTCACTCGCCACGGGTTGGAGAACGTGGGTGCAGACGGGAACCGATGCTCCGGCGCAGTTCTCGGTGACGGGCTTCACCGACGCGCTCAACGCGATGCGCGCCATCACCTCGAACGGGCCGTTCGTGACCGCCGAGGCGTACCGCGTCGATGGCACTGGAGCGCGCGTGACGATGCCGGTGCCGATCGGCGGAACGGTGCCTCCTGATGCGCGCGAGCTCGGAGTGACCGTCGACATTCAAGTGCCCGAGTACCTCGACGTGACGAAGGTCGAGCTCTACCTGCACGTCGCTGGAGATGATGGTCGCTGCCCGATCGATCCGATGTCGCCGCGCGCGCGGACCACTCGCGTGTCGTGCAACGGCGTCACGAATTCCAACTGGCCGGCGACGGGCATCACGGCGACGCAGAACGTCTCGCTCACCGCGGGAGATCGTCAGGTCGTCAGCACCGACGGGCCGCTGACCTTCGCGCGGTATCGCAAGCAGGTGCAGTTCCGGATTCCGGCTCCGACGACGGACAACTGGTTGGTGGTGATGGTGTACGGCTCGAGAACGCTCGCTCCGATTCTGTATCCGTATCCGGGGACCGGGAACGCCAACGCTCCCTTCGCGTTCACCAACCCGATCCTGATCGATGCGGACGGAAACGGCTACGACCACCCTCCGTTCATGCGCGTGCCCTGAGCGAACCTCGTGCTAAGCGGGCGAAGTCGTGACGGGCACCCGCTCCATCGATCAAATGGTCGAAGCCGCCATCTGGCTGATGGTGCAAGGCGACCGTGCGGGCGCGGAAGAGTTGCTCGCCCAGGTGTTGCGCATCGACCCCACACACGAGCGCGCGCGGCAGGCGATGAAGTCGGCGGGAGCGCAGACCTCTCCCGGGCAAGAAGCGCCCAGGCCGCCGATTCCGAATCAGACCAACCCGGTGATCCCCGCGGGCACGTTCAAGATCACCGAGCGCACGCCGATGGAACCGACGCCTGCGCTCGAGCGCGAAGAGACGCCGGCCGCGGTGCAGCAGCCACCCGGGTTGATTCGACGCAACACGATGCCGGGAACGGGCGGCGAGTCGATGCCGCGCGTGAACGCCAACGCGCGCGTCGACGACATGACGATTCCGCCGAGCGCAGGTGAGCTGCCGTTTCAGACCTCGCCCAGTTCGCTGGTGACGCCGTCGGGCACTGACGCGGCCCCTTCAGAAGAAGACGATCCCGAGACGCAGCGCATGAAGCGCCTCGACGGTCCGCGCCCGCCCGCGCTGCAGCCGCCGCAAGAGAAGACCGATCGTCATCTTTCTCTGGTCCCGGGGAAGCCGCCGCCGACGACCTCTTCGACGCAGCCGCAGCTGCAGCCGATCGGCACCGGCAACAACCCCGCACTCCAGCGCTCGTGGTCACTCGAGGTGCTCACCGGTCCACACACCGGCAAGAGCGTTCCGGTCGCGAAGCGGCCGATGGTGATCGGCAAGGGTCTGGGCGTGCTCGACGTCGACGCCGACTTGTTCATGGCGACGGGCCACGCGTCGTTCTTCCAGCGCGGCGGTGAGCTGTACATCTCTGACGGTGGGAGCGCGTCGGCGACGTGGGTGAGCATCGAGCAGCCCGAGCGGTTGATGCCCGGTGACTCGTTCTCGGCGGGCATGCAGCGGTTTCGCTACCTGGGGCCGCTCGACACTCCGCCCAATGAATTGCCGATGCCGTACGGCGCTCCGCGGCCGGCGGCGTCGTGGCGGCTGGAACACATTCTGGTGGGCAACCGGCCAGGTCGCTGCTGGGTGTTGCGCGGCGTGATCACCGTCGGTCGTGAAGGCGCGCATCTGCGCTTCCCTGAAGACGAGTCGATGGCGATCTTGCACTGCGAGCTGCGGCCGGCGGGCAACACGCTCGAAGTGGTCGACAAGTCGGCGCGCGCGGGAACGTTCGCGGCGATTCAGCAGGGCGGCGAGCGCAAGGTGCCTGAAGGCACGCGCATTCGTCTCGGCGCGACCGTCTTCCGTGTCGTGGTGCGGTGATCTCAGTTGTTGCGCCTGCCCCGCTGCCTGTGTCATGCGCGCCCTCCGCAGTAACTCCTCGGAGGGAGGTGACACATGACGACGATCAAACTGAAGGACGGCGAGTCGATCGAAGGCGCCATCAAGCGTTTCAAGAAGGCGACTGAGAAGGCCGGCATCCTCTCCGAGATCCGCAAGCGTGAGCACTACGAGAAGCCCTCCGTGAAGCGGAAGAAGAAGGCCATCGCGGCCAAGAAGCGCGCGGTGAAGAAGAACCGCCGTACGTACTGAGTTCGCCAAAGCCCCTTGAGGGGCGACGTCGATGGGTGTGAAACCCAGCGAGTCAGAACCGCCCGGAGGTTGGCGACGAATGCCGACCTCCGGTTTCGTTTCCGGGGTTTGAAAAGGAAGACAACGCCATGCCGACCATCCGTGAACGTCTCGACGCAGATCTGAAGGACGCGATGCGCGCGAAAGATGAGGTGAAGCTCACCACCATCCGCGCCATCAAGAGCGCCATCAAGTACAAGGAAGTCGAAGGCGCCAACAAGGTGCTCGACGACGCGGGCATCCTCGGGGTGCTCACCAGTGAAGTGAAGAAGCGCCGCGAGGCTTCCGCCGAGTTCAAGGCCGCCAACCGCACTGATCTCTCGGACAAGGAAGAGAAGGAGATCGTCGTGCTGCAGGCCTACCTGCCCACGCAGCTCTCCGCCGAACAGCTGACGGCCGAAGTGACCAGGGCGATCACCGAGGCTGGCGCGAAGTCGATCAAGGATCTGGGCAACGTCATGAAGATCATCACGCCCCGCTTGAAGGGTCAGGCCGAGGGCAAGGCGATCTCCGACGAAGTGAAGGGTCAGCTCAGCAAGCTCGGTTGAGCTGCTGTAGAGCAGAGAACGAGTGCTGATCCCCGACACCAAGATTCAAGAGGTGCGCGAGCGCGTGGACATGATCGCGCTCGTGCAGCGTCATGGGGTCGAGCTCAAGAAGTCGGGGCGCTCGTACAAAGGCCTGTGTCCGTTTCACGGTGAGAAATCGCCGTCGTTCTACGTGTGGCCCGATGAGAAGCGCTTCAAGTGCTTCGGCTGTCAGGCCGGTGGAGACGCCATCAGCTTCGTGCAGCGGTTGATGGGCAAGACGTTCGTCGACACCGTTCGCGATCTCGCGAAGGAGCTCGGCATCGATCTCGAAGGCGCGATCGACCCGGCGATGAAGGAAAAGCAGCAGGTCAAAGACGCGACCGACTTCGCTGCGCAGCTGTACGTCGAGCGCCTGTGGGATCCCGTCGTGGGCCGGCACGCGCGCGACTACCTCCATGGCCGCGGGCTCACCGACGATCTGATCCGCGCGTTCGGAATTGGTTGGGCGCCGCTGGCGTGGAC
>JAEUJS010000318.1 GCA_016792935.1 Archangium sp.
CAGGACCGCGCGATCGAAGCGAAGTTCGAACCGGGCAAGGGGCAGGTCGAGCTCTTCCAGGCGATCACCGTCGTCGATGCGATCACCGATCCCATCAACGCGGTGAACCAGATCACCGTCGCGCAGGCCGGCACGCAGGGCATGGAAGTGCAGGCGGGCGATGAGCTCGTCTTCCAGATCTTCTACCTCGACGAGAACGCCGCCGAAGCGAAGGCGCAGGACGAGCAGTACGGCGACATTCTGGGTTTGAAGACCTTCCGCCGTGGCTTCGGCCGCATCGCCGCGCAGACCGCCAAGCAGGTGTTGCTGCAGCGCACGCGCGACGTCGAGCGCGAGAACGTCTTCAACGAGTACAAGGATCGCAAGGGCGAGATCGTCACCGGCATCGCGCGTCGTCTCGAGCGCGGCAACCTGATCGTCGATCTCGGTCGCGCTGAGTCCGTGCTGCCCGTTCGCGAGCAGGTGCCGCGCGAGGTGTACCGCCCGGGCGATCGCGTGCAGGCGTTCGTGCTCGACGTGCTCCGCGAGGCGAAGGGCCCGCAGATCATCCTGTCGCGCTCGTCGGTGAACCTCCTCACCAAGCTCTTCGAGATGGAAGTCCCCGAGATCGCCGAAGGCATCGTGGTCATCGAGGCCGCGGCGCGTGAGCCGGGCCGTCGCTCGAAGATCGCGGTCAGCTCGCGTGACGCAGACGTGGACCCTGTCGGCGCGTGCGTCGGCATCAAGGGCTCGCGTGTGCAGGCCGTGGTGCAGGAGCTGCGCGGCGAGAAGATCGACATCGTGGAGTTCGACGAGGAGCCGGTCGGCTTCGTGTGCGAGGCCTTGAAGCCCGCCGAAGTCAGCCGCGTGATCATCGACGAGGCCAACCACGCGATGGAGATCATCGTGCCCGACGATCAGCTCTCGCTCGCCATCGGCCGCTCGGGTCAGAACGTGCGTCTGGCCGCGCAGCTCACTGGTTGGAAGCTCGACATCAACTCCGAGTCGCGCGTGAAGGAGATGCGCGAGTTCGCCGACCGCTCCCTGGGCAAGCTGCCGGGCGTCAACGAGCTGCTCATCGAGTCGCTGTACGCGAACGGCTTCCGCATGGCGAAGGACATCGCCAACGCGTCGCCCGAAGTGCTCGCGCAGTTCCCCGGTCTCGACGCCGCCAAGGTCCCGGCGATGCAGGAAGCCGCGCGCAAGCAGATGGTCGACGACGCCATCGAGCTCGAGCAGATGCAGAAGGACCGCGAGCAGAAGCGCCTCGAGGAAGAGCGCCGTCACCCCGACGAGCTCAGCCAGGAAGAGCGTCTGGCCCGCGTGCGCGGCATCGGCACCACCAACGTCGACTCGTTCAAGCTCGCTGGCTTCGGAACGGTGGAAGAGATCGTGAAGGAAAGCGACCTCACCCGCATCGGCAACGTGGCGGGCATCGGCATCAAGAAGGCGCGTCAGATCAAGGCCGCCGCCGAGCACTACCTGAACGAGGAGAACAAGCGTCGCACGGAGCTGGACGCGCTGAAGAAGGCGGGCGGGGCGGCGGCTGCTCCGGCGGCTGGGGCTCCGGCCTGATCAGGCGTGGCGCTGTCACTGAACGAAGCGCAGAACGTTGAACCTCGAAGTTGAACGAACGAAGGACCCATGCACGTCCCTGAAAGAACGTGCGTGGGCTGTGGAAAGAAGCAGGCGAAACACCTGCTGCGGCGGCTGGTTCTCAATGAAAAGAACCAGCCACGACTCGACAGGACACAAGACGCCCCTGGCAGGGGGGCGTATCTCTGCGGTCCAGGCTGCCTCGCGGCTGCCGTGAAACGGAAGGCTCTCCAGCGGGCCTTCAAGAAGAACGTGGCGCTGGATGTGATCAACCTGGAGGCTGTCCTGCAGTAACCAGATCGAAGCCCACTCAGTCCGGTTGCTGTTACGCCCCGCCGCGAGGGATTGCCTCTCGCGTGCACGTCACATTCCCGTTTCCCAATCAATTTCAGGGTGACCAAACACGGTTCACCTTTTCACCCATCTCTGAAGTACGGGGGGCCTTGCCCTATGTCGAAAAAGCGCGTTCACGAAATCGCGAAAGAACTCAAAGAGAAGCACGGCATCGAATTCGACAACAAACAGGTCGTCGCTGAGCTCGTCTCGCTCGGTTACGACGTGAAGAGCCACTCGTCTTCGCTCGAAGACGATCAGGCCGTCGCTGCGGTGTTGAAGATCGTCGACAAGCGTAAGCCGAAGGCCGCTCCGGCCCCGGTCGCGCCCAAGGGCTTCGTCGTTCGCCGCAAGGTCGGTGACGCCGTGGTGAGCAGCGCAGTCGCCGCTGGAGCGAGCGTTCCTGCCGCCCCCGCGCCCGTTCCCGCCGCTGCTCCTGAGCCCGTGGTCGATTTGCCG
>JAEUJS010000371.1 GCA_016792935.1 Archangium sp.
GACCACGCAGAACACGCCGGTCCACAGCTGATGTGCCGCGAAGAGATCGGCCATGTCGGCCTCGACCAACTGCGCGGCGGCGCGCTCGCGGAACACGTAGTCGGTGAGCTGCTGCAGCGCCGCGAGCCCGAGCACGACTGCGCCGAGCAGTTGCGTGTAGCGAGCGCGTGCGACTTCCTGCCAACCAGCGCGCTCCGTGATCGGCACCGGCTTGTTGCCCGCGCTGATCTCCGGGTCGACCTTGTGCGCGCGCCACGCGAAGACGGCTCCAGCGAGAAACACGCCGCCGCCGATCAAGAGCGCCAATGCTCCGGCGGTGCGAGCGAGGACCTGCGCGAGGAATCCACCGGCGATGGCTCCCGACATGCCGATGCCGTTGATCCACGAGAACGCACGACGCGCCTCGCGAGCGTCGAAGGCCTCGCCGACCTTCCCCCAGAAAGAGATCGACACCTGCGTCGCAAACGCTTCCGCGAACAGGTACGCGCCGAGCGCGGTGAGGGGCAGCTGCAACCACACGCCGGCGGCGAGACCGAATGAAGCGAGCGCCCCGATGCCCACCAGCACCGCGGGGTTCGAGCGACGTCGCCCGTCACCGCCGATCATCGCCAGGCCGCCCGCGATCACCGCGGCGCCGACGTAGAGCCACGGCAACGCGTCGGGCTTGAAGCGAGAGAGCGTGAGCGCGTTGGCGCCCGGCTTGAGCATCGCCACCGACGCGATGAAACAGAACTGGAAGGCCGCGGCCGGAGCGAGACGCGAGCTCAGCGACGCGCGGGCCATGGACCTTCACTCCGGCGTGTAGTTCAGCTCCGCCTTGCCGAGCGCCGACGCGAGCTTGAGCGTGAACTTCTCACCGCTCACCTTCTTCGGAAAACGCACGCGGTAGCCGACCCAGAAGCTCTCCATGTACGAATAGTAGGAGCGCATCTCGGTGTTGGTGCGGCCAAGCCGCTCGATGGTCGCCGGAGCGATCTCTTCTCCGCCGATCACCATCACGAAGCGCCACATGGTGTTCGGCTTCTCGAAGTCGTCGAAGCGGTAGTCGTTGGCGTGCACCGCGAAGAAGAACTCGGTGACGTCGGTGAGGCGCTTCTCTTCGTCGCTCAGCTTCGTCTCGAGCACGGCAGACGGCCACGACTTGAAGAGCCCTTCGCGACGCACGCGCGCTGCGGAGAACGACGGAGAGAGCCACGTCGCGCGGAAGAAGAGCTTGGTGTCGAGGTTGTCGTAGACGCCCTGCTCCGCCGTGAACTTCGTCAGGAGGTCCTGGTAGTTGCGCTCCGCCTGATCGTCGCTGACCGCAGGTGGAGGATCTCCCGGGACGCGCGGGATGTGGCCGGTTGCGCAGCCGCTGAGAACCAACGCAGCGAGAAGCAGAAGACGCGCTCCCTCACCCTGACGCTCTCCCCGAGGGAGAGGGGATCGTCGTCTCGCAACGAGCTTCACGGGAAGTCGCTCCGCTTGAACAACGAGCGAACCGTCACCTTCGTCGCTTCGATCGCCTCGCGACCACCTTCATCACGATCGACCAGCGTGAACGCTCCGATGGGATCGAGGCCTTCTGCGCGCGCGCGCTCGATCGCCTTGATGGTCGAAGCGCCCGTCGTCACCACGTCTTCGACGATCACGACCTTCGAGCCAGCAGGCAGCGCGGTGAGTCCTTCGATCCACTGCCCGGTGCCATGGCCCTTCGGCTCCTTGCGCACCAGAAACGCGTGCAGCGGATGACCGCTCACGAAGCTCACGGTCGCGATCGCCGACGCGATGGGATCAGCGCCCATCGTGAGGCCACCCACCGCGACAGCCTGCGGGAAATCAGCACGCACGCCTGCGAAGAGCAGACGACCCGTGAGCCAGTGCCCCTCGGCGAGCAGCACCGTCTTCTTGCAGTCGATGTAGAAGTCCGACTCGCGGCCGCTCGACAACACGACCTTCTTCTTCGCGTACGAGCGCTCGATGAGCAGCGCGAGCATTCGCTTCCGGTCAGCCTCGAGGGCCGCCGGAGAGGAATCGACGCTGAAGGAACTCACTGCTTGCTCTCCAGGAACGCCACGAGCTCCGACGAGTAGCGCAGCTGCTTGAGCAACTCTTCACGGCGCGTGTCGTCGAGATCCGAGAAAACATCGGCGAGCAGCGAGAGATCCTGATTGCACTGGCCCAGCCGCATCGTCACATCAGCGGCGAGCTCATCGGCGTCGACCTCTTCCTCGACCTCTTCAGGCGCGAGGTTGTCTTCGGTCGCGAGCGCCTTCTCCAACATGTCGCGCGCCGCGGGAGAGAGCCGGCCTTCTTCTTCCAGCTCGGCCTTCGCCGCCGCCAACGCGTCAGCGCCGACGTTCTTGCTGTGAATCGCCGATGCGAGCGACATCAACGTCGCGTCGGAATCGGTGAGATCGGTGTGCAGCCGCGCCAGCACCTTCTCTCGCTGCAGGAAACGCAGCGCCGCGACCCGACGGAAGCCAGTGATGATCTGAAAGCGATCAGGAGGCACCAGCCGCACGTCGATGGGGAACAGCTGACCCAATCGCGCGATGTCGGTGGCGAGCGCAGCGACGTCATCAAGCGCCGCCGGGTCACGCACCATGAACGTCTGCGACTCATCGACGCGCTCGAGCGGAATCAGCGCCGGCGCGACGAAGTGTTTGTGAACGACCGGCGTCTCTTCGACGTTGATCGACGGCGTGGGAGCGGAGGGAGGTGGCGGAACCATCGACGCGGTCTCGGCTGCCTCCGCGGCTTCCGATGCCTCAGCCTGCACGTCTCCACCACCCGGCGGGGTCGCGGGTTCGTCAGGCTGCTGCTCCGTCGTCTCGTTCGCCTCGTCGACCATCGGTCACTTCTTCTTCGTCTTGAGGAGGACCTTCTTCTTGCCGCCCTCGCCCACCAACACGGGCTGCGGAGGAGGCGGCGGCGCCGGCTTGTCTGAACCCTTGTCGCCCTTGCTCGCGATCACCGGAGCGGCCGGAGGAAGCGGCTTGCCTCCCGGACGCGCGATGGTCGTCGGGCGCGTGACGGCGGCGGGCTGCGTACGAAGCACCGGGCGCGTCGCGGGCCGCGTGGCCGGACGCTCTCCCGGAGCGCGCGGCTCGGCGTTGCCCATGTCGACACGGCCGCGGAACGAAGCGCCGTCGACGATGATCACGCGCGGCGAGTTGATGTCGCCGACCATGCGCCCTTCGCGCGTCAGCTCGACCGACTCGGTGGCCGAGATGTTCCCGACCACCACGCCGGAAACGATCGCGTTGCGCACCTGCACGTTGGCCTTCACGATGCCCGACGGCTCGACGATGAGCGTCTTGGTCAGTGAGAGCTCGCCCTCGACACGACCGCGAACCGTGAGGTCCTCGTCACCGCTGAGCTTGCCGCTGATGAGGATCGACGGACCGATGATGGTCGAGTCGCCGCTCCCCGAAAAACCTTCCTTGGTGGCCGCCATGACGTCAGCGCTCCTTCACGTCCATGTCGACGTTGCCCTTGAAGCTCGCACCGTCGGCAATGAGGATTCGCGGAGCGCGCACGTCGCCCACCACGCGGCAGTCGGCCTTGAGCTCGACCTTGTCGGTGGCCGCGATGTTGCCAGTCACCTTGCCGGTGATCTCGACGTTCTGCACTTCGATGTCGGCCTCGACTGAAGCGGACGCCTCGACGAAGAGGCTCTCCTTCAACGAGATCTTCCCCTTCACGGTGCCCTGGATCACGAGATCCTCGTCACCCGAGATCTCTCCGTCGATGGTGATGCTCGAGCCGATGATGGTGTTCGCCACGGTGGTTCCCCTTCCCTATTGGAAATTCAGTTTTGAAAATTCGTGAGTACGTCAGATGTCGTCGGGCAGCTTGACGTCCATCTCGATCGAGCCGTTGAAGACCGCGCCGTCTTCGATGACCACGCGCGTGGCCTTGATGTCGCCGTTCACTTTGGCGGACTGGTTGATCGACACCTTCGTCGACGCGTCGATGTTGCCGCTCGCGGTGCCGTTGATGGTCAGCTCGTCAGCGCGGATGTCGGCTTCGACGATGCCCGACGATTCGATGGTGAGGTGGTTCTTGAGCGCGATCTGCCCCTCGACGCGGCCCTCGATCACGAGCCCGCCGCCGCCGGTCATGCTCCCGCGGATGGTGATGCCCTTGCCGATGATGTTGATCTGGTCGGTGTTCGCCATGGTGGGTCCGGAGTGTGCGTCAGCAGTGAGCCGAAATCCACGAAGAGATGTCGCCCCACACCTGCTCGCGGCCGACTTCCATCAACACTTCGTGGCGATAGTCGCCGTAGTCCTTCCACGTCTTGTCCTTCGCGGCGACGGTCTCGAAGAACGCCTTCGCCGCCGGCATCGACGCGATGGGATCAGCGGTGCCCGCGACGACGAGAATCGGCAACGTCACGCGCGAGCCGAGCCCCGCGAGCTGCTGCTGCGCGGCCTGGCACTCGAAGAACCAGCGCGGCGTGGTGTTGTGCAGGTAGAGCGGATCAGCCTTCGTCTCTTCCTGCCACTTCACGTCGCGCGAGAGCTGATCGGGCTTGAGCTCGTTGCCGATCTTCAGCCCCGGAGCGATGCCCTTGATCAACTTCGCTCCCAGCAGCTTCAACTTCGGAGGCTCGAAGGCCAGCGCGTAGAACGGCGCCGACAGGACCATGCCCTTGAGTTCAGGTGGTGGATTCACCGCGAAGTGCGTGGCGATCAACGCGCCGTGCGAGTGCGCGACCAGGAAGATCGGCTTGCCGCGCGCCGCTTCGACCAGACGCGCGAAGAAGGCGCGGCAGTCGTCGACGAAGTCACCCCACACCTTGCAGTCCGCGCGCGCGCCGTCGGCCTTGCCGTGACCGCGGTAGTCGAACGCCAACACGCCGTAGCCTTGCGCGACCCACGCATCGATGGGCTGCGTGTAGCGGCCAGAATGATCTCCGTACCCGTGCATGACGCCCAACCACGCCTTCGGTTCGCCGTCGGGGACGATCTGGCGCCAGAACAGCCGCGTGCCGTCTTTCGAAGCGAAGAAGCCTTCGTCGCGTCGCGTCATGACGCGGCTTCTACGTAAGAAACTAGTTGGGCGACAGCTGTTTCAAACGCCGCTCGAGATCAGCCTTCTGCGTGGGCCGTTCCGCGTCGTCGGGGCTCTGCAGAATCAACTCCAGCGCACGAGAGAAGCACTCCTGCGCTCGCGCTTTGCGGCCGAGCTTCAGGCTCACTTCACCGAGGTGCTCGAGCAGCGTCGCTTCATCGGGAGACGCTTCGACGGCCTTCTCCAACGACTCAGCGGCGTCATCGAGCTTGTTCTTCTTGAACTGAATCCACCCGAGTGAATCGAGGAACGCGGGGCTCTCGGGCTTCTCGTCGAGCGCGCGCTTCACCAGCTTCTCGGCCTCGTCGAGATCGCCGCCGTTGGTCGCGATGGTGTAGCCCATGAAGTTGAGCGCCTGCGCGTTGTCGGGGTGGCGCTCGACGACGGGCTTCAACTTGTCGACCGCCTTCTGCCACTCGCCCTTCTTCTCGTAGAGGGTGGCGAGCGCGAAGACCATGCTGTCGTCACCGGGGTTGCGAGCCACCGCGCCGTTCAAGAGCGCGATCGCGTCGCCGATGCGTTTTTGCCGCGTGTAGAAGCCCGCGAGCGCCTCGAGCACTTCGCTGCTCGGCGCCTTGCCCATCGCGCGCACCAGAGTGCTCTCTGCATCCTTCAACGAACCAGCGCGTTCGAGCGTGCGAGCGAGCGCAGGGTCGACGCCGGGGAGATCGGGCCGCTCTTCCTGCACCTTGCGAATCACTTCC
>JAEUJS010000433.1 GCA_016792935.1 Archangium sp.
GTGGTTCAGCGCATCGACGCCGGCCTTCACCGCGAGCATCGCATCGTCTGCGTTGCCGACGTGCGCGACCGCCTTCAAGCCACGCTTGTGCGCCGCCTCGACGATGGCCTTCAGGTGCGCTTCTTCGAGGCGCGGCATGCCACCGGGCAAATCGTCGACCACCATCTTCACGAACGACGCGCCGTTGGACTTCATCTTCTCGACCGCGGCGTCGGCGTCGGCCGGCGTCTCGATCTCGTACGCGAAGTCGGGAATGAGCGGCCCGAGCACCGTCGGCAGAATCTCGTTCTTCGACGCCGCCGGGTGACCTCCAGTGCGCGTGATGGGAGAGCCCGCAGCGACGATGCGCGGCCCAACCCACGCACCGCTCGCCAGCTGCGCTCTCGCGTCCTTCATCTGCTTCGCGTCGTCTCCCATGCTGACGACCGACGTGACGCCGGAGAAGACGTACGCCTCGAGCGAGTGTTTTCCGTCGGGGAGCGCGAGGTACCAGGGCGGCGCGGCGGTGTTGAAGAGATGCACATGCGCGTCGATGAGCCCGGGCAACAACGTCTTCCCGGTGCCGTCGATTGCCCCAGCAGGCTCGCCTGCTGATGTGATGACACGCCCGGTTCCATCTGGGCCACCGGCGCTCGCTTCGCTCACCATGCGGCCGATGCTGACAATCTTTCCGTCAGCGACGACGACCTGCTGCCCCTCGAGCACGCCCGCATCGGTGGCGGTGAAGACACGCACGTTCGAGAACACGAGCCGCTCGGGCGCGCCACGCTTCACGAGCGGCCGCCACGTCACGCGCTTCACCGTCTTCGCGAGAAACCCGCCCAACCCCACCACCGCCACGAGCAGCACCGCGCCCAGCAGCTTGAGGATTCGCATCGCGCGGGACGTTGCCAGATAGTCGCCAGTTCTCCTCGGGAGAAGTAGCCTGCTCAGTCCATGCGCTTCGGACTCCTGATCGCGCTGTCGTGTGCTCTCGCTGCGCACGCCGCCAACCCGAAGGCCACCCAGCTCGCGAAGGAAGCGGACCGTCTCTACAAGGACAACAAGTACAAGGAAGCGGCTGAGACGCTGAAGCAGGCGTACGACGCAGAGCCGACCGCGCTCTACCTGTACAACATCGCGCGCGCGTACGACCAGGCGGCCGAGCTCGAGCTCTCGCTGGAGTACTACCGCAAGTACACCAGCCAGCCTTCCGACGACACGCAGCCCGACCTCGTGAAGAAGGCCAACCTCGCGATGGACCGCCTGCGCACGCTCGTCGCACGCGGAGAAGCCGACAAGAAGGTGAACGACGCCGAGAAGAAGCGGCTCGAAGAAGACGCCAAGAAGGCCGAAGCGCGCGCCGAAGCCGAAGCCAGCGAGGCGCGCAAACAGCGCCGTGAGTTCGAAGCGAAAGAGAAGGCGCGACGCGAAGCTGAAAATCAGCGCATCAACGGCCGCAAGCTCATCGCGTACGTCACCGGCGGCGTGGGCATCGCGGGGCTCGGCAGCGCGCTCACCTTCGGCCTCATCGCCAACACCAACAAGGAAGCGTTCCGCAAAGCCGAGACGCTGCAGGACAAGAAGCGGCTCGAAGCCGAGACGCGCGGCACGGCAGCGGTCGCTGACATCACGCTCCTCGTCGGAGTCGCCGCCGCCGTCGCCACCGTCATCATCTATCCGAAGGACGGAGAACCCGACAAAGCGGTGAACGTCGTGCTCGTGCCCATGGCCGGTGGCGGAGCCATGGCGGGCATCGGAGGCACGTTCTGATGCGCCGGCTGGTTCTCGGAATCGTCGCGCTGGTGGCGGGCTCGTGCAGCTTCACCACCGCCGGCAACTTCGTGGAGTGCAAGAACGACGTCGACTGCGGCGCGGCGACCGCGTGCAGCAGCGGCTACTGCATTCCGCTCCCTTCGGGCTGCAAGCGCGACGAGGCCGGCGGCAAGCGCAAGGCGTTCGAAGAGGAGTCGCGCATTCCACTCGTCGCGCTCTTCCCCATCACCACGTCGAGCGGCGCCTTCGACGACTCGCAGGTGCAGAGCGCCAACGCCATCAAGCTCGCCATCTCGGAAGCGAACGACCGCCTGAGCCCCGACCGCGGCTTCTTCGGGCTCTTCGTGTGCGACACCACGCTCGCTCCCGATGCGGGCGGCATCAACGCGCAGGCGCCGTGGTTCATCACCAACCTGAACGCGCCGGCGATGTTCACCGCGAACTCGGGACCGACGCGTGAGCTGACGTTGAATGCGGTGCGACGCGATGCGGGTACGTTGATCATCTCTCCCAACGCGACGAGCCCCGAGCTGTCGGTCATCTTCCAGGAAGACCCCAACGTGTGGCGCGTCGCTCCGCCCGACAACTTCCAGGCGCAGGTGCTGGCGCGGGTGTTGGCCGCCGACCTGCCCGACGCCGGAGCCTCGCGCATCGCCATCATCTATCCCTCGCCCGACTCGTACGGCGACGGCTTCGCGAACCCGCTCCTCGAGGAGCTCGTGGCGCGCGGCTACACGACGTCGCTGCACCCGTACACCGAGGGCGACGGCAACACGCACATCTCGGCCATCAACGGAGCGGTCGGCAAACTCCCGCATGCCTCGGTCATCATCGGCACGCCCACCGACGCCGTGCCCATCATCGAACGCGCGAAGACCTTCCCGGTGCTGCGCCGCTCGAGCGGTCATCGCTGGTACTTCACTGATTCCGGCAAGGACGTGGCGCTCATCACGCCCAACACCATCACGGAGATCGACGGCGCGTTCGGCACGGCTCCGGCGCAGGGAGCAGGCGCGGCGTTCACCACCTTCCGCGACGTGTTCACCACGCGCTACTCCATCGACCCCAACTCGACGAACTTCGTCTCGCACAGCTACGACGCCGCGTGGTTGGTGATGCTCGCCGCGCAGTACGCAGAGGGAAAAGAGCCCGCCGACCGCACGAAGATCACCGGCCCACGCCTCGCGGAAGGCATGGCCAAGCTCTCGCTCTCGTCGGGCCCCGCGACGCAGCTGCGCGCCGACAAGTGGACCGAGCTGCAGACCGCGCTCTCGGGCGGCATCGCCACCAACGTCGAAGGCTCGTCGGGTCAGCTCGACTTCAGCATCGACGCGGGCTTCGCGATGTCTCCCTACGAGGTGTGGCAGATCGCCGACGCGGGCATCACCGTGCGGCGCTTGATGACGCCCTGATCATCTCGCCTGGTTCATCCACGCGACGAAGGCCGCTGCGACTTCTCGCTCGTGGCCTTCGTCACGCTTCAGGCTCTCCAACGCGTAGGTGAAGCGACAGCCGCTCGGCGTGTCTTCGAACGACGCCATGCCGCTCACCGCGTCCCGCACACCCGACGACGGAACCCACCGCACCTTCTTCGCCGCGTCGTCGTACGCGTAGACGAGCGCATACGAGAGCGACTCGCCGAACTCGTAGAAGACCTCGAGCGGCCGACCGTTCTCGTCGCTGCGCACCACGCGCGCGCGCCTGAGCCCTGGGAGCCAGAGCCGCGCGACCTTGAGGTCCACGAACTCGTCGAACGCGCGCTGCGCACTACCGGGAATCACTGCTTCGAACATCGTGTCGAGACGGTAACGGGAAACGCGCGCGTTGGCTGTGACGGCTGTGTGACGCGCGCGTATACCGTCGAGCCATGGACCTCCAGCAGGTGCCCGCTCCGCCGCGTGAAGCCTCGACCAACGCGATGAAGGCGTTGGTGCAGCGCCGACGCATGGCGATGTTCGGAGTGCTCTTCCCCGCCGTGGTGACGACCGGACTCGCGGTTTGGGCCGGCCCGCAGGTGGTGGAAGACCTGAAGTTCGATTTCGGAAAACCCGAAGTGGTGAAGGGCCACATCACCGCGACGCAGGTGCAGAAGTCGAGCAAGGGGCGGACCTACGCGTACTGCGCCGACTTCGTGGACGACGAGGGGCGCGGGCTCAGTGGCAACACGTGCGGCCTCCCGCTCACCACGCAGGTCGGCCCGGTCGAGCTCGAGGTGTTGGAATCGAAGGCGCGCGTGCGCGGCGGCCGCAACGTTCCTGAGTTCATCGCCGGGTTGGTGGTGTTCGTCGACACCATCTACTTCTTCGTCGGCATCGCGTTGTGGATGCGCGCACGGCGAGAGCTGCAAGCGATGCGCGAAGGCACGGCGGTCATCGGCACCGCGCTCGGCTCACAGCGAATCAAGAGCAGCACGCGCGTGAAGGTTCGCTACCTCGCCGAGACCGAGGAGATCGAAAGCTCGACGCTGCTGCCCGGTTCGCTGGAGTTCGCGGCGGGTGAGCGCGTGGTGGTGCTCTTTCATCCGCGCTTTCCGAAGATCTTCGTGCTGTGGCGGTGACGATGCGTCGCGTCGATCAACTCTTGAGCGCGCTCGGCTACTGCAGCCGCAAAGAAGCGCGCGCGTTGTGCGCTGACGGCCGCGTCGAGCTCGATGGAGCGGCCCTCACGGACGCGAGCGAACGTGTCGATGGCACGCGCGTCACGCTCGACGGAGAGCCGCTCGAGTTTCCTGACGGGCTGCTGGTGCTCTTCCACAAGCCGGCCGGAGTGGTGTGCACGCACGACTCGCGCGAAGGCCAGCGCGTGTACGACCTGCTTCCTCCGCGGTGGCAGCAGCGAGATCCGAAGGTCACGACCGTGGGCCGGCTCGACAAGGAAACGTCTGGGCTGCTCGTCGTGACTGATCAGGGCGCGCTCGTGCAGCGCATGACGTCTCCCAAACACCACGTCGAGAAGACGTACGTCGCGACGCTCGATGCTGACGTTCCGGCTTCGCTGGTCGACGTCTTCGCGCGCGGCATCGAACTGCGTGAAGGCAACGAGACGGAGCGAACTGAGCCGGCCGTTCTTCGCATCAACAGTGCTCGTGAAGCAGAGGTCACGGTGAAGGAAGGCCGTTATCACCAGGTCCGCCGCATGTTCGCCGCCCAGGGTCTTCACGTCGTGACGTTGCACCGCACGCGGTTCGGACCGTGGCGCCTCGACGCGTCACTCGCGCCAGGAGAATGGCGTGCACTCGAATTGAGCGAGACCGATGTCGCGTCACGCTGAGCCGAAGCCCCCTGGGGCGACGGGGTTGGGTAGTGAAGCGCCGCTCGCGACGGGCCCGGCTCACGCGCTGATGCACCTCACCGTCTTCGTGTGGGGCTTCACCGCGATTCTCGGGCGATTGATTTCGATCTCCGCGCTGCCGCTCGTCTTCTATCGACTCATCGTCGTCGTCAGCGTGATGCCCGTCATCATCCGGTGGCGCGGCTTGGCGTTGCGCGTGCCTCCGGCGCAGCTGCGAAAGTTCGCGCTGGTGGGAGCGCTCGTCGCCATTCACTGGCTCTGCTTCTACGGTTGCATCAAGTACGCGGGCATCGCGGTCGCGGTGCTCACGTTGTCGACGCTGACGTTCTTCACCGCGCTGCTCGAGCCGCTGGTCTTCAAGCGCAAGCTCAGCGTGCCGGAGCTGGTCATTGGCTTCGGCGTGATGCTCGGCGTCAGCGTGCTCATCAAAGTCGAGACGCAGACCGACACGCTCGGGCTCGCGCTCGGGCTCGGCAGCGCGCTCTTCTCCGCCGGCTTTGGCGTGCTCAACGGTCAGCTGGCGCGAGAGGCGCGCGGCGAGGTGATGACGTTCTGGGAATTGCTCGCCGCGACCGTGGTGACCGCGCTGGTGTTCGCCGCGCAGCCTTCGCAGTTCGTCGCGCCGTGGTCGCTCACGCTCGCGGACCTCGGACTGCTGTTGCTGTTGGGAATCGGCTGCACCGTGCTCCCGTGGCTGTGGAACCTGCGCGTGCTGAAGACGCTCTCGCCGTACGCGCTCGCGCTCGCCGTCTCGCTCGAGCCCGTCTATTCGATGGTGCTCGCGTGGTTCATCTTTCCGAACGCCGAGCAGCTCACGTGGCGCTTCTACGCGGGCAGCTCGGTGCTCATCGCGCTCGTCGCGTTGAACACGTGGATGCGAAGACCGCAGCAGCCCGTGCCCGCGACGAGTTGAATGTGTGACTCCGGCGGGGGTTGAACCCGCAACCTCCCGGGTCATTACTCCGGGCGCTCTAGCCATTGGAGCTACGGAGCCGTGAACGACGTTACCCCGTCGCTTGAACAGCGATGACGAGCGAATCCATCCAGCCCGACACCGAGTGAAGCAGCGCCTCCTGGCTCGGGAGATCCGTCACGGCGTGACTCAGCGTGTACGTGATGCCCGACGACGTGACCGCGATGCGCTGCAGCCTCCCCGTCGTGTGCAGCTGCCCTTTGAGATGCCGACGCAAGCAATACAGCCGCGACGCGCGCGCCTTCGCGAGTAGCAGCGGGCCGGTGTCGAACGACGTGCCGGGTTCGCGGTGTTGACGCTGTTCCTTCTTCAACTGCTTCAGTTCGGTTTCGACGCTGCGCAGCGCCTCGCGCCATCGGGTGAGGTCGAGCTTCATGGTGATTCTCCTGTGTTGGGTGAGTGAGACGATCCGGCCAACCGCAAGCGCGAGAGCAACCTGCGGAGCTCGGGAACTCGCCGGAGCGGACGGAGGCCAATGGCCATCAACGCGCCGCACCACGGCGGATCTGGTTCTCGAATCGAGCTGAAGGAAATGCCGGCGGCAGCGAGGCGCGCTTCGACACGCAGCAACTCCGCTTCGGAGTCGGCGTGCAGCGCAACGGCGCGCGTGGCTGGTGGGAGGGAGCCGGGAGAAGACTCGCCTGCGGCGTGAATCAGCTGTGCGAGCTGAACGCCGAGCGGTACGTCACTTCGAACGATGCAGTAGTGGTGGAGCGGCTGCTCAGCGGCGGCAATGGCGCTGCTGGCAATGCTCGCAATGCTCTGCGGTGCGGCTCATGGACGTCATGTTAGCCATGGTCGACGGCGTCGCAAGGTGAGCCTGACGCGCACCTGATCACTGCGGCGCGTCGTGCTCGTACCAGTCGAGGTGCGGCGACCACTGGTGACACGCCAGACACGCCGTGTGGAGCCACACGCGATCGCACTTCGGGCACCGCCCGGCCGTGTCGAAGGTGTTCCACGCGTGCCAACACGGCTCGCCGCAGCTCCACAGACTCTCCTTCGTCGGACGCCACGCACACTTCGGACAGCGGATGCGCGCGTACCCATCGCGCCCTTCGCGCAAGTGGTCGGACAGATCGCTCGAGAGATCGCCTCCCTCCTTCGGCAGCGTGAGGGCGTGCGCGGGAATCACTTCTTCGCCTTCGCGAGCGAGAGCGCGTGCCGAACGATGGCACCAGCGATGTCCTTCTTCGTCGCGCGCTCGAGCCCCTCGAAGCCTGGCGAAGAATTGAGCTCCATCACCTTGGGGCCGTCTTTGCCCTCGAGCATGTCGACGCCGCACACCGTGAGCCCGATGCACCGCGCCGCCTCGACCGCCGTGCGCTGATAGTCCTTCTCGAGCTTGATGCTCTTCCCCTCGCCGCCGCGGTGGATGTTCGAGCGAAATTCTCCACGCCGCGCTTGCCGTCGCATCGCTCCGACGACCTTGTCGCCGACGACGAGCGCACGAATGTCGCGGCCCTTCGACTCGGCGATGAATTCCTGCAGGCACACGTCCTGACCCAGGCCCCAGAACGTGTGGAGGATGGTCTCAGCCTCGGCCTGCGTGTTGGCGATCATCACGCCCACGCCCTGCGTTCCACGCAGCAGCTTGATGATGCACGGCAGACCGCCGACCGCTTCGACGAGCCGGCTGACGTGCGCGCCCTGCGTCGCCATCACGGTGCGTGGAACGTCGAGGCCGACCTGCGCGAGCAATTGCAGACATCGCAACTTGTCGCGGCTGCGCGCGATGGCCGGAGCGGGGTTCACCACGGGCACGTTCATCGTCTCGAGGTGATTCACGACCGACATGCCGTAGGCGGTGATGCTCGCTCCGATGCGGGGAATCACGGCCGACAAATCGGTCACCGCGACGCCGCGATAGAGCAGCGTGTTGCCGCCCGGAGCCACCACCATCGTGCACCGCAGCGTGTCCATCACCAGCGGGTGTGCGCCCTGCTCGCGTGCTGCCTCGAAGAGCCGTGACGTCGAGTAGAGCGACTTCTTCCGAGAGAGAATGCAGAGCCGCTGCCGCGCCATGAACGAAGCGGAACGTAGCAACAGATGAACGAAACACCGATGCTGCCGAGATGAAGCGCGTCGTGTTCGTTCTCGCGTTGCTGTTGGTGTCTTGTGCGCACGTCTCCTCGCGGCCGATGACGCCAGCGACGATGAACCTCGGCTTCGAAGACGGCGACGCGCTGCCCACGGGTTGGAACACCGGCGCGCTCGGAGGCTTCGACGTCAGCGCCGACACGGCGGTGATGCGCGGCGGGCGGCGCAGCGTGCGCATCATTTCGACGACGAAGGGTCGCTACGGCTCCTTGCTGCGAACCGTCGACGCCGGGCCGCTCGTTGGAAAACGGGTTCGTCTTCACGGCTGGGTTCGAACGAAAGGAGTGACGGGCTGGGCCGTCGTCTTCCTGCGCGTCGATGGTGGGGAGTCGGCGTACGTGATGTCCGATGGTCCGCTCGGCACGACGTCGGAATGGAAGGAAATCGTCGCTGACGCGGCCATCGCCCCCGGTCGTGAGTTGACGCTCGGTGTCGCGCTCGGAGGCGAAGGCACGGCGTGGTTCGACGACCTCTCCCTCGAAGTGATTGAGCCCAAAGCCGCGGTGAACGTGCACCTCGCAGGTCGCGTGCTCGACTCGACGGGAGCAGGCGTCGCCGGCGCCGAGGTCGCGCTCATCAGCCCCAGTGGCCTCGTGAGCCAACACGTTCGCAGCGCGGCAGACGGAGCGTTCGACTTCGCGACGGTCGCCGGAAAGTGGGGAGTCTCCGCGAACGCACCAGGACGAGTTGAGCTGGTCGGCACGTTCATCGAGCCGCGCGAATATCTGCAGAGCACGCAGCTCACGCTGACGCTCGCCGCGAAGGACGGAGTGACCGTGAAAGGCGAGGTCGCCGGCGCGATTCCCGAGGGGGCGTGTCTTCGCGTCGCCGCGTACAGCAAGCTCGAAGGCGACGTGTGGGCCGTTCCGCTCGGGAAAGACGGCAAGTTCGCGACCACGCTCCCGCGCGCGGAGCAGTTTGGCATCGCGGCCATCTCAGGCCTCAGCGGCAGAGGGAAAGCGCTCCGCGAAGGAGACGTCGCCACCGCGGCGCTCGACCTCATCGTCGAACGGGCGCCGCCCCCGTCCGTGGTGTCGTGGATTTCGAGCAATGCGACTTCACTCTCGACGGTCGACCCCAACGTCGCGCTCGAGAATCCCGCTGCGCTTCGCAAACTCGTCGGCACTGCGCGCGTGGTCGGACTCGGCGAGGCCACGCACGGAACGCGCGAATTCCTGCAGCTCAAACACCGCATCTTCCGCGCGCTGATTGGCGAGGGCTTCACGTTCTTCGCGCTCGAGATTGGTCAGACCGATGCGCGCGCCATCAACGCGTACGTGTTGCACGGCACGGGCACTGCGCGAACGGCGCTCGGCGCGGCCGAGATGTGGGTGTGGGAAAACGAAGAAGTGCTCGAGCTCATCGAGTGGATGCGCGCGTGGAACGCGGACGCTTCTCATCAAGCGAAGGTGCAATTCGTCGGCTTCGACATGCAGAACCCGCGCTCGAGTCTGCGTGCGGTGCGCGAATACCTCGTGCGTGTTGCACCGGACGAAGCGCCGAAGTGGCTCGCGCCGCTCGAAGTGCTCGGGCACGACGCCGGCATGGCCGGGTTCGTCGCGCTCTCGAAGGAGCAGCAGGCCGAGACCGTCGCCGCGGTTGGCACGTTGCTCGAGCGCTTCGATGCATCTCGTCGGGCGTGGGAAACGGCGAGCAGCGCGAACGACTTCCTCGTGGCGCGACAAGACGCGCGCACGTTGCAGCAAGCCGCGACGCAGTACGCGGTAGGCGCCATCAACGCCGACGGTTCGGCCAAGCGCGACGAAGCGATGGCCGAAAACATCAAGTGGCTCCACGACAACCTTCCGTCTGGCGCGCGCATGGTGGTGTCGGCGCACAACCTCCACATCGCAGATGTGAAGTCGCGCATGGGCAAGACGTTGCGTGCCTCGCTCGGAGCGGCGTGGCTCTCGGTTGGGCTCGAGCTCGGTGACGGCGACTTCCAGGCGCTGCGAATGAGAGATGACGGTGCGCGCGCCAACATCGAGGCGATTCGTTTTGCTCCTCCGCCTGAGGCGCTCGCCAACGCGGCGCTGCTGCGTGGTGGACCAGGCGTGTTCGCGCTCGACCTGCGCGCGTTGCCGTCGAGCGGAGAGGTCGCTGCGTATTTCCGCTCTCCGCAGCTGGTGCGTGAAGCGGGGTACGGCGTGCATCCCGATGCGCCTTTGGTGACGCCCCAGGTGCTCGCTGAGCGTTTCGATGCGCTGCTGTTCGTCGCGCACACCACGCGCTCGCGTCAGCTGCCGGTCGACTTCACGCGCCTGCCGTAGCTCGCTACTTCCTGGGAGAGGCGGTCAGCACTCCCGCGAACGGACCCTTCTCGAGGTCGGCGTCGCGACCTGCACCGTCGGCCCAGAGCGCAGAGATGACTCCGTCGAGATACAGCGCGTCGGGACACTTCAGCTCGTCGCGAAACAGCGACGCGAAGGTCCACAAGTTCACGTCGTCGCGAGAGATGACGATGACGACGTGTTTGCCGTCGCGCACGCCGACTCCGCTGCGCAGCGCTTTGTTCGGCGAGTCCTGATTGAACTTCGGGTGCAGCGCGCCCTTCTTCACCAGCAGCGGTCCTGACTGCGTGGCGAAGCGAACGGCGTTGTCGGAGAACTCGGGCGTCTCGACGACGAACGCGGTGCCGTCGGCCTTCAACGCGAACACGCCGTTGGGGAGCATGAAGAAATTCCCGCCGCCACTGCTTGTGGTGAGCGCGTGCTTCTCGACGCCGTCGGAGATC
>JAEUJS010000465.1 GCA_016792935.1 Archangium sp.
CCACGCGAGCGCGCCGAACTCGCGCACGGAGATCGCGAAGTCAGCGCCGTCGTCTCCAGCCATCTCTCCGCGGAAGGACGCGGTGAAGCTCGACGCAGCGACCGTGCCCCAGCGCGCCGTCATGCGCTCGAGCGGCCTGGCGAAGCGCGCGATGAGCTCGGTCGGCAAGGCGCTCGCGACCTGCTCGATGCGAATGGGAGCCAGCGTGCCCAACGCGCGAAGCTCGCGGTACCCGGGCGGCGGGTTCAACACGCGGATCATGAGGTCAGTTTTCCGACCGCGGCGGCGAGATCGACCTTCAGCGTCAACACGTCCTTCATTGGATCGCCGAGCTTCTCGAGCCGCTGAACGGCGTTCTTGATGGTGAAGCTGCGCGCGGTGAGACCTGGCTTCACTTCGTCCCACGTCAGCGGCATCGAGACAGGCGCGGTCGGTTGCGCACGAACGCAAAACGGAGCCGCCACCAGCTTCCCCTGCCCGTTCTGAAGCGCATCGACGTACACGCGGCCCTGTCGCTTCGGCAGCGCGCGCTCGAGCGTTCCGTATTCCGGGAGATCCTGAACGAGCAGCGCAGCGAGCACTTCAGCCAGCTGTTTCGCGCCGAGGTGATCGAGCTGACGCGCGAGCGGAATCAGCACGTGCATGCCGTTCGCTCCGCTGGTCTTGGGGAAGGTCGGCAACCCTGCCCGCTCGCACCGCTCGTGAAGTTTCTGCGCCAACGCGATCACGTGCTCGAACGGAGCACCCTTGGGGTCGAAGTCGATCACCGCCCAGTCAGCGAGATGCAGCGTGCTCACGCGGCTCGCCGGAATGTGCAGCGGCAGCGTCGCCAGGTTCGCGCACCACTCCAACGTGCGCAGGTCCTCACAGACGATCTGATCGATGTCGCGGTTCTCTTCTTCGTTGCGAACGCGAATGGTGCGCACGAAGTCGGGCGACTTCAGCGGAGCGCCCTTCTGAAAGAAGTTCTTCCCGCGAATGCCATCGGGGTACCGCGTCATCATCAACGGGCGATCCACCAGGTACGGCAACAGCCACGGAGAGACCTTGCGGTAGTACTCGAGCACCTCTCCCTTGGTGATGCCGTCGTCGGGGAAGAGCACCTTGTCGGTGTTCGAGATCTTCGTGCCGCGTGAAGGCGTCAGCGCCGGCGACGGAGCGTGACCAAACGTCGGCGTCGGACACTCGGTGGGCAGCTTGTCTTCGCGGAAGCGCAGGAACGCCGGCTCCCGAATCGACAGCCCTTCCGGCCAGTTCTTGTAGCGGACCTCAATCACCAGGTGCGGCGTGCACCAGCGCGCTTCTTTTTCGACGGGCACTTCTCCGATGCACGGCGGCTCGCGAATCGTCGTCGCCAGCAACAGCGGCTTCATCGCCTCGGAGATCTTGGGCGTGATGCCCGAGCCCACCTTCCCCGCGAACGAGAACTGCAGCCCGTCCCACGTCGCGAGGTAGACGGCGTTGAAGTCGTCGGCGTACCCAACCACCGCGAAGTCAGCGACGTGTTTGAGCGCGATCTTGAACCAGCCGTGCCCTCGCCCGCCGTAATATGGCTGGTTGAGATCCTTCGCGACGATGCCTTCGAGCTCCTTCTCGCGCACCACCTCGAGGAGGCGCTCGCCTTCGGTCTCGACGAAGTCCACGCACACCACGCGATCGACCTTCGCGCTGCCCAGTCGCTGCGTGAGGACGCTCTTGCGTTCCCGCAGTGGAAGCGAGCGCATGTCGGTGCCGCCTTCCATCAACTGATCGAAGGCGAAGAACACCGCCGGCGAGATGCGCATCGCCGCTTCGATCTCGCGCTGACCGGTCAACGTGCCGCGCGTCAGCAGCCGCTGGAAGATCGGCCGCCCGTGTTCATCTTGAATGACGAGCTCGCCGTCGAAGATGAAGTCGCCACCAGGCACCTGCTCGAGCGCGGCGGTGATCTCGGGAAACTGCCGCGTCGCCTCACGCCCACGACGGAGGACGAGGCGCACCTTTCCGTTCACGCGCTCGGCAAGCAGGCGAAAACCGTCCAGCTTGAGCTCGAACGCCCAACCCTCTTTCGTGAACGCCGTGGACCGGGCCTCGGCGAGCTGCAATTCGACATCGTCAGCGTTCAAGTTGGTTGTACGGTACCAGCCATGAGCGCTCGCGCGATGGGTTCTGGAACGATCAGCTTCGGGCTGGTCAACATCCCCGTGAAGGTCTACTCGGCGAATTCCACGGTCGAGAAGATCTCCTTCAATCAGCTGCACGCCGAGAAGAAGACGCGGCTCAAGCAGCAGATGTACGACCCGGAGACCGGCGAGATCGTGCCCCGCGAGAAGATCGTGAAGGGCTACGAGTACGCGAAGGACCAATACATCATCATCAACGAGGAAGAGCTCGAGGCCCTCGAGATGGCGACCAGCCGCTCGATGGACATCACCGAGTTCGTCCCCCTCGACTCGGTCGACCCGCTCTATTTCGAGAACGGCTACTACCTCGGCCCCGACAAGGGCGCGGAGCGTGCCTACAAGCTGCTCGCCAGCGCGTTGACCGAGGCGCGTTACGCGGCGGTCGCGAAGTACGTCGCGCGCGGCAAGCAGCAGCTCGTCGTGTTCCGCCCGTTGAACGGCGCGATCGTGATGCAGCAGCTCCGCTATTCCGAAGAGGTGAAGAAGCTGGGCGACATTCCGATTCCCAACGCGACGGTCACTGACGCCGAGCTCGGGCTCGCCAAGCAGTTCATCACCGCGATGGCGAAGACGACGTTCGACATCACGCAATACAAGGACGAGTACCGCGAGCGGCTGCGCGAGATGCTCGACAAGAAGATCAAGGGAGAGGCCGTCGATCTCACGCCTGCTCCGGCTCCGGTCGCAAAGGTCGTCGACCTGATGGAAGCGCTCAAGGCGTCGCTCGCGCGTGGTGGTGCTCCGGCGCCCGCTGCTGCTGCCCCCGCGCCTGCGGCTGCGGCTGGCGACGACGACGATCGCAAGGGTCCCAAGCGCGTTCCGGTCACCGAGGCCGAAGCGGCGGGCAAGAAGAAGAAGAAGAGCGGCTGACCGTTTCGCCACCCAACGTCGTCGCCCCAAGGGGCTTTGATGGCCCTCGCAGTCTTCCTCCTCACCTACCTCTTTCTCGCCGGGTTCAAGGTCCCCGGGCTCAAGCTCGATCGCACCGGCGCGGCGTTCATCGGCGCGGCGGCGATGGTCGCGCTGGGCGTCGTGCCGCCGAGCGAGATCATCGCGGCGGTGGATGTCGACACGATCGTCTTGCTGCTCGGGATGATGGTGCTCGCCGCGTATCTG
>JAEUJS010000526.1 GCA_016792935.1 Archangium sp.
CAAGGGCGCGATCGGAACCGACTCCGGACTCTTCACGTGGACGCCCACGCGTGCGGATCGCGGCGTGCACTCGTTCGCCATCAAGGTCGACGACGCAGGCCGCACCGGTGAGCTGCAGCTCGACGTGAACGTGCAGTGCACACGCGGGCTCGGCGTGGGCACCGGCTGCAGCTCGGTCTCGGGGCTGAGTGTCTTGTTCGCGCTCGCGTTGCTCCGGCGGATGCACCGTGAACGACGCAGTCGAGGCGCAGCCGAGAGCGCACGGTCCTGACCGTGCGAGCGGCGTGAGCGCATGACCCGCCGTTCGTAAGGTTGTACAAGCGCCCTCGGTGCAGCTCGTCATCCCTCAACGCAATCGCAGCTTCGGCTCGGTGGACGCGCTGGCGATCATCGGCGTCATCGGGCTGTCGATCGCGCGCTGGGTGCCGATCGCCACGATGGTCCCGTTCTGGGGCTGCGGCTTTCGGAAATTGACCGGCATTCCGTGCCCTGGCTGCGGGCTCACGCGCGTCGCTGATCGCGTGGCGCACTTCAACGTGCTCGGCGCGCTCAAAGCGAACCCGCTCGGCACCGTCGCCGCGCTGCTCTTCGCGGGGTGCATCGTCCTCAGCGTGGTGCATCTGCTCTTCAAGGTGCCGGTGCCCGAGCTGGTGATGACCGAGCGCGAGTGGAAGCGCATGCGCTGGGCTGCGCTCGGGTTGTTCGCGCTCAACTACGGCTGGGTGATCTTCGCGCACACCACGCTGCACTGGCGCTGAGCGATGTCTCCCTTGCTCTGGTCGCTCGTGGGCTTCGGTTACCTGTGCGGCTCGGTGCCCTTCGGCGTGATCATCACCTCGCAGTTCGCCGGCAAAGACGTGCGCGCTGCGGGCAGCGGCAACATCGGAGCGACGAACGTCGCCCGCGTGGCCGGCAAGAAGCTCGGCGCGCTGGTGCTGCTCCTCGACGCGTTGAAAGGGACGTTGCCGGTGTTGCTGACGCTGCGGCTCGCTCCTGACGTTCCGGTGCTGCACGTCAGCGTGGCGATGGCCGCGTTCCTGGGTCACGTCTTCCCGGTGTGGCTCAAGTTCAAGGGCGGCAAGGGCGTCGCCACCGCGCTCGGCGTGTTGCTGGTGTTGATGCCATGGTCGGCCCTCATCGGCTTCGCGGTGTGGATCACCATCATGGCGACGCTGCGCGTGAGCTCGATCGGCTCGCTGCTCGGAGGGCTCGCGGCGATCATCAGCTCGTTCTTCCTGGGCGTGCCGCTCGTCTATTCCGCGCTGGGCGTGACGTTGATGGTGGCGATGATCATCACGCACCGTTCGAACATCGAGCGGATGATCAAGGGCACGGAGAACAAGGTGTGACGCAGAGAGTCTGCCGCTGTCCCCAGTGCGGTTCGACGAAGGCGCACTTCGACTTCCCTCGATCCGATCGCGATCGAGAGCTCTCGTTCATGACGTGTCCCGCGTGCGGCCACGAGGGCAACTTCCCGAGATGGGACACGGCCTTCTGGTACTTCGAATTGGAAGACGGCGAGCCCGTGCCCGAGCGACTCCCGACGCAGACCGCCGAGGATCGTGACCTCATCGAAGCGAAGGCGCGGTGGCTGGTGATGTCGTTCGATTCCTACTCGCGCGAAGACAACGTCGTCGCGACGTGCACCACCGAAGCTGAAGCGCGGGAACGAATGCGCGAGCTGCAAGCGCAGGACAAATACGCGCAGGTGTCGGTGGTCAAAGCGGTGCCGTGATCACTTCGTCTTCGCGGCGAGGTGATCCATGTACGCCTGCTCTTCGGCGTTGAGCGGCCGCTTCTTGAACTGCGTGGCGAACCACAACGTGTTCTCGAGCCACCAGCGGTAGACGAACGTCTCGAACGTGGGCGCGTTGAACGTCAGCTCGGGAAAACGGAAGTACGGCTGACCTTCGGGCGGCTCCTCTTCGGGAAATTCCGGAGCGCCCGCCAGCACTGGCGCGTAGCGATCGTCTCCCCTGGCGAGCCGGATGCCCCACAGCACGCAGCTCTGACTGTCCGTGTAGAACGTGAGGAACGTCTCGTGGGGGTCGTCGAGCGGGTGTTCGTCGCCGCGTTTTCCCGAGAGGAACGTGTTGTCGGTGCAGCTCGGCACGCGCAGCTGCAGGTCGGCGTTCAGCATCAGCGTCTCGAACGCAGTCGGCACGTTGAAGCCCCGCTCGCGGAGGCTGGCGATCTTCGGAGCCCACAGCGTGTCTTCCTGCTCTTCACGGTACGTGGTGCGCGTCGGCGCCCTGGCGAGCCACTCGAAGCTGCCATCGAAGCGCTCGACCGGGAGCGGCGGTTGCTGCGCGTACGCGAAGCCCTGGTACGTCGCGCCCGTCTCACGTTCTCCGAGGCCGACGCCCCACCACAGGTCGGGGACCTCGAGGAGATTCGCTCCGAAGACGCCGACCTGTTCGAAGCGGCTGCACCACGCGGCGTGTTCGATGGGGTAGAGCGAGCGCAACTTCGCGCGGTGCACCTTCTGTTCTTTCTCGGGAGCGCGACGCATCTCGAGCTGGGCGCGCGTGTACGGAGCGCGGGGGTCTCCCTGTTCTTCGAGCCAGTCGGTGTAGACGAGCAGACGCTCGAGCTCGTTGGGCTTCTCGAGACACAGCTTCAGCAGCGCTTCGTTCTCCGCCATCGGGCAGCTCCAGATTCCCTCTCCCTCGGGGAGAGGGCAGGGTGAGGGAGAACATCCTGCTCAAGGCGTCGGGCGTTTCAACTCAGTCGGCGACGGCGCAGGAGCGTCATCTTCATCGAGCTTGGAAGCAGGTCGCGGCGCGTCGTTCTTTGACGGAGCCGAGTCCTTCGACTTCTTCGAAGACTTCGGCTCGTTCTTCACGGTGTTCACGACGGGCGGCTTCACCGGCTTCGCCTCGAACGCCTTGTCGATCTCGTTGGCAGGCTCGGGCTGCTTCTTCGGCTCCTGCTTCTCGCTCTTCGGCTCTGGCTTCTCGAGTTTCGGTTCCGGCTTCTCGACCTTCGGCTCCGGAGGCTTCGCAGGCTCGACGCGCGGCTCGGGCTTTTTCACATCTACCGGCATGACCGGAGCCGGCGCGCTGTCGAGCTTCGGCGTCAGCGTCTGCGAGAAGTCCAGGCGACCACCGTTCGCGCTCAACTTCGTCGTGCTGGTGACGAAGCCCTCTTTCTCGAGCCGCAACTCGAGCCCCGCGCGGCCATTCGCCAGACCCTGCTCGAGATCGATCGGCGTGACGCCCATCAACTTGCCGTCGACGAAGACATTCGCTCCGGAAGGAGACGTCTCGAGGTGGAAGGTGAGCTTGGTCGGCGCACCGCTCGGCTTCACGACCATCCACGTGCCGAGCACTCCAGCGACGGCGGCGACGAAGAAGCCACCAATCAACAACGTCGACGGCGAACGCGGAGGCTGCGCGAGCACCACCGGCTCTTCGACGGCCGGCGCTTCAGGCGGAGGAGCGACGACCGGCACCGCGGCTTCCGTCACCGGCACGTCCTGCGTCTGCGCGCGCGCGGGCGGCGGCGCGACGTCTTGCATCGCCAGCAGGAGCTCTTCCATCGACTGGAAGCGATCCATCGGCGACTTGGCGAGCGCACGCACGACGACGGCCTTGAACGCCTCGGGCGCCGCTTCGAACTTCGAGGGCGTGACGATGGGCGGAATCGGCTCGTTCACGTGCTTCAAGATGACTTCCAGCGCGCCACCACCGTTGTACGGCGGCTTGCCGGTCAACATCTCGAACAGCATCGTGCCCAGCGAATAGATGTCGGACCGCGGGTCAGCGCGATTCTTCTCACCCTGCTCGGGCGCCATGTACGGCGGGCTGCCCATCAACATGCCCTGCTGCGTGATGGCGCGGCCCTCGAGCTCGTGCCCATCGACGAACGACTTCACCAGGCCGAAGTCGAGCACCTTCACGAAGTCGGTGTCGTCGGCGTCGGCGTGCAGCATCACCACGTTCGCGGGCTTGAGGTCGCGGTGCACCACGCCCAGCTCGTGCGCCTCACGCAGCGCGCGCGCGATTTGCTGACCGATGTTGAGCACGCGATGCCACGGCAGCGCGCCCTTCATCAGCACCTTCTCGAGCGTCTCGCCGTCGAGGTATTCCATGGCGAGGAAGAACAGGCCGTCCTTCGTCGAGCCGTAGTCGACGACGCGCACCGTGTTGGGGTGGTTCAGCTTCGCGGTGAGCGCGGCTTCCACGAGGAAGCGTTGCTTGAAGCTCTCATCGCGGCCCGCTCCGTAGGTGGAGTCGAGCACCTTGATCGCCACCGCGCGGTTCAGCGGCAACTGCACGGCGCGGTACACCTTGCCCATCGCGCCTTTGCCGATGATGTCGACCACGCGCCAACGGCCGTCGATGACCTGACCGACGAGCGGATCGAGCGCGTCGGCAGCCACTTCGGCTGTCGTCGAGTCTTCGACCTCTCCGCTGTTGGTGGTGACCACGCTCATCGTTTGCCCGGCCCTTCAGACATTCCACTCGCACGGCAGGGGGCCGTTCGACAAGCCCGGGTCCCCAACGGTTTCTCTCTGAAAATGAGAAAAAGACTCAGCGGTATTGGAGCAGCTCGCAGGCGATGGGCCCGTTCCAGAGGCCGAGTCTGGCCTTCGGGCGGTGACCGAACGCGCTCTCGAACGCGGGATTTCCGGCGAGCAACGCGATCTTCCAGCCTTCCCACTTCCACAGCTCCTTGCCGAGCGAGTGGAAGAAGCTCTTCATGCCTTTTTGGCCGCCTTCGCCGATGCGCTCTCCGTAGGGTGGATTGGAGATGAGCAGGCCGGCGCCGCCAGTCGGAGGCTCACTGCGGAGCACGTCGGCTTCTTCGATCTTCACGGCGGTCGACAAACCCGCAGCGACCACGTTGCGCTTCACCGCGGCGAGCGCGTCTTCGTTGTAGTCGCGCGCGATGAGCTGGAAGGGAAGGGTGCGCTGCGCGCTGACGGCTTCGCGGCGCAGGTCATCGAGGAGCGGCTTCGCGGTGGTCGAGAACTTCGGCCAGTCTTCACACGCGAAGCGTCGCTTCAAACCCGGAGCGCGCTTCATCGCCATCCACGCGCCTTCGATGACCAGCGTTCCCGAGCCACACATCGGATCCGCGAGCGGCTCTTCACCTGAGTAGTTGCACGCCATCAACATCGCGGCGGCGAGCGTCTCCTTCAGCGGAGCGACCGTCGTCTTGATGCGGTACCCGCGCTTGAAGAGCGGCTCTCCGCAGAGATCGAGCGACAGAGAAAGATGTGTCTTCTGCAGGTGCGCGACGACCCTCACCGTCGGGTCGTGGCTGTCGACGTCGGGGCGCGAGCCGAACTTCTTGCGCAGGCGATCGACGATGGCGTCCTTGATCTTCAGCGCCACGAAGCCGGTGTGCGTGTGCTCGGAATCTTTGAGCGTCGCTTCGACGGCGAAGGTGGTCTTGAGCGAGATCCATTCCTCCCATTCGACCTTCGACGCGGCGTCGTAGAGGCCTTCGGCGCCGACGGCTTCGAATTCGCCCAGCGGGTAGAGCACGCGCATCGCGATTCGGGAATGCAGACAGACGCGCAGAATCTCATCGAGCGCTGCCATGAAACGCACACCGCCGCGATCTTGCCTGATGCGTTTGCAGCCGAACGACTCGAGCTCCTTCGCGAGGAAGGGCTCGGTGCCGCGCGTAGCGGTGGCGAACAGCGGGAGTCGGACGGCCATGGCGCGCGGCTATACCCGAAATCATTCGTCAGCCCAGATGTGGAGCGCTGCAAATTCTTCGCGCAGGTCGTGCACCGGGCAGTCCTTGCGCGTCACCCCGCGCGCATCTTGCGGTTCCGTCTCGTGTGTACGCGGCGTGCAACGCCAATCCCTTCTTCGAACGAATGGGGGCCCTGATGCCGTGGAAGACCTTCGAGCTGGCCAACAACCACGATCTGGTTGAAGCCTGTCCTGCTGCGGTCGCCATCTTTGACCTCGAGATGAACTACCTCGCGGTCAGCCGACGGTTCATTCACGACTACGGGCTCACCGAAGACCCAGTGGGTCGAAACCACTACGAGGTCTTTCCTGAACTCACCGAGGCGATCCGCGCGGTGCATCGACGCGCGCTCGCCGGCGAAGTGGTGCGCAGTGAGTGCGCCGATCCGTTCCGTCGGGCCAACGGCAAGCTCGACTGGGTGAAGTGGGAAGTCCGCCCCTGGAAGACGCAGGGTGGCGGCATCGGCGGCCTCATTCTCTTCACGGAAGTCTTGACCTCGAACGTGGCGACGCGCGCGAAGGACAACGCGATCTTCGATCAGTCTTCCGTCGGTGTGGTGCTCAGTGAGGCGGGCACCGGCTGCTTCCTCGAGGTCAACGAGTGCTTCGCGAGGTCGTTGGGGTACGCGCCCTGCGAGCTCATCGGCTGGTCGTGGATGTCGATTACCCACCCGGACGATCGCGCCCGCTCGGGCGAGGTGCTGGCCGCCTTGCTGCGCGGAGAGCCCTACCATGCGGAGAAGCGCTACATCTGCAAGGACGGGAGCGTCTGGTGGGGCAACGTCACCGTCAACCCCATCGTCGTGGACGGTGTGGTGCGCGAGCAGGTCGCCTTCATCGTCGACATCAACGCGCGCAAACGCGCCGAAGCGGCCGAGCGCGAGTCAGAGACGCGGTTCCGTACCTTCTTCGCGTCTTCGGCGGTGGGCATGGCCCAGGTCGACGCGAAGACTGGCCGGTTCGTCGACGTCAACGCCAGCTACGCGAACCTGGTGGGCTACGAGCGCGCGGACCTGATCGGCGCCGAGTGGATCATCTTGTCGACGCCGACCGAGCTGGAAGCCGATCGCGCGCGCTTCGCGGGCCTGCAGACGATGCCGCGAGCCTACACGCGTGAAAAACGTCAGCTGCGCCGCGATGGCTCGCACGTCTGGGCGGAGTTGACCGTGACCTCGCTGTGGGAACCGGGCTCGCCTCCGACGGCCTACTTGATCGTCGCGCACGACATCTCGCAGCGGAAGGCGGCGCAGCAGGCCGTCGAGCGCAATGAGCGCCGCTTCCGCGCGTTGCTCGATCGCGCCACCGACGTGTTGATCGAGCTCGATGGCACCGGTCGGGTGCAGTTCTGGTCGCGGGCGGCCGAAGAACAATTTGGTCTGACGAACGCCGAGGTGTTGGCGCGGCCCTTCGTCTCGTTCTTGAGCGAGGACGACGTCGAGCAGGCCACCGCGGCCCTCGAGGAGATGAGGCGCACCGAGGGCTCGGTCGCGAAGGTCCGGTGGCACCACCCGATGCGCGAAGGAGGCGAGCGCCTGGTCGAGGTGACGGCGCGCAATCTCCTTGACGATCCCGATGTGGGCACCGTGGTGCTCAACCTGCGCGACGTGACCGACGAGAACCGACTGGGGCTCCAGCTGCAGCAGGCGCAGAAGCTCGAAGGCCTCGGCCGCCTCGCAGGCGGAGTGGCTCACGACTTCAACAACCTCCTCACCGTGATGCTCTCGTGTGGACGGATCCTCGCTGAGGATCTCCCGAAGGGGTCGAGCAACGCCGAAGACGCCAGCCAGATCGTCGAGGCGGCGGAGCGCGCGCGCGGGCTGACGAGACAGCTCCTCGCCTTCGCGCGGAAACAGGTGATTGCTCCGACTTCACTCGATCTCAACGAGGTCGTGACGTCGACGCGCCGCATGCTCCAGCGGCTGCTCGGCGAAGACATCGAACTGGTCGCTGAGCTCGATTCGCAGCTGGGCCCGGTCTTCGCAGACGCAGGGCAGCTCGAGCAGGTGCTCCTCAACCTCGCGGTGAATGCGCGCGACGCCATGCCCCGCGGTGGAAAGCTCACCATCTCGACCCGCAACGTGAACGATCGCTGGGTGAAGGTGGTCGTCGGCGACACGGGCGTGGGCATGCCGCCAGAGGTGCGTTCGCATCTCTTCGAGCCGTTCTTCACCACCAAGGGTGAAGGGAAGGGGACGGGGCTGGGCCTCGCGACCGTGTACGGCATCGTCACCCAGGCCGGAGGGCAGATTCGCGTCGAGAGCGAGGTCGGCGTGGGAACCCGGTTCGAGCTCGACTTCCCGCGATCATCACTTCCGCCACCGGCGACGGTCGCCGTCGACGAGCGCTCCCTCACCGGCAACGAGACGCTGCTGGTGGTGGAAGACGAGCTGCAGGTTCGGAACGTGCTCGTTCGCGTGCTGCGCGGCGCGGGCTATCGCGTGCTCGCCGCCGACGGTGCGCGCGAAGCGCTCGAGATCGCCGCGCGCGAAAGTTCCGTCGATCTCGTGCTCAGCGACGTGGTGATGCCCGAACACGACGGGCGCTGGCTCGCCGATGAGCTCAAGCGCCGCGAGGTGCGCGTGCCGGTGCTCTTCATCTCTGGCTACACGCACGACATCATCGGTGAGCACGGCGTGCTCGACGGCATCGAACTCTTGCCCAAGCCCTTCACGCCGGTCGGACTCCAGCAGCGGGTGCGGAGCATGTTGGACCGCCGGAAATCGACGGCCATCGCCTGATTCAACTCTGCCGGAGTTGGGAGTAGGGACCCGGTCGTGTTCGGTGCCGTGCTCCTGGTCATCACCTATGCGGTCGTCTTCGCGCTTCACCTCA
>JAEUJS010000531.1 GCA_016792935.1 Archangium sp.
GATCGACTCCGAGCGGGTTGAGGTCGTCGAGCGCGCGACGATGGAGGTCCGCGCCGCCAGTGTCTTCGGCGAGGCCATCATCGCCATCGTGTACCTCCCCATCCTCGCCCTCGTCGGAATCGAGGGGAAGTTGTTCCGCCCCATGGCCACGACGGTGCTGCTCGCGCTCGCTGGGGCCTTCGTGCTGTCCCTCACGGTGGTGCCGGTCCTGACGAGCCTCTTGGTGAAGCCGGCAGGCCATCATCAGGAGACGTGGCTCCTGCGAAAGGCGCACGCGCTCTACGTGCCGCTCTTCTCGAGGGCCATGGCGAGACGCCGGCTGACGGTGGGGCTCGGCGTGATGTTGCTTGCGCTCGCCGCCGGCCTCTTCACCCGGCTTGGAGCAGAGTTCATCCCCCAGTTGGATGAAGGCGACCTGCTCATTGAAGCCCGGCGTCTCACCGGCGCGGCGTTGACGGAGGCCGTTCGCACCGACCTGAACCTCGAGAAGGGGCTCCGTGAGATTCCAGAGGTTGAGCAGGTGGTTTCGCGCACTGGCGCGCCGGAGGTGGCGACCGACCCCATGAGCCTCGAGCAGTCAGACATCTACATCCAGCTCAAGCCGCGAGACGCGTGGCGCAGCGGCGTCACGAAGGCCGACATCGCGAGAGAAGCGGCTGAGCTTCTCGAGGCGTCGCCGGAGATTGGCGGAGCCGTCTCGCAACCCATTCAGATGCGCACGAACGAGCTCGTCGCCGGCATTCGCTCGGACGTGGGCGTGCTGCTGTACGGGCCCGACTTGTCGGAGCTCGCGAAACAGGGAGAGGCCTACGCCGCGCTGTTGCGTCGAGTGCCTGGGGCGGTCGATGTGCGAGTCGAGCAGGTGGAAGGCCTGCGCTACCTCCGCATCACGCCAGACCGCAGCCGCCTCGCCCGCTATGGCCTCACCGTCGAAGACATCAACCAACTGACGGAGACGCTCTCGGTGGGCCACCGCGTCGGCGACGTGCTGGAAGGCGAGCGCCGCTTCGGCATCATCGTCAAGGCGGGGTACCCCTTCACGGGAGACCTCGAGCCGCTGCGTGCGCTGCCACTTCGTTCCGTCACCGGGCAGGTGGTGCCGCTCGGTGACGTGGCTGAGGTGGACTTCAAGACGGGCCCAGCGCAGGTGAGTCGGGAGCGCCAGTCGCGTCGCCTCACCGTCGAGTTCAACGTCCGCGGCCGAGACTTGCTCTCAGTGGTGAAGGAGGCACAAGCCGCCACCGCTGGCGTCACGTTGCCCGTCGGCTACCGCGCCGAATGGGGCGGGCAGTTCGAGAACTACCTCGAGGCGAAGGAGCGGCTCTCCATCGTCGTTCCCCTTGCGCTGGCGCTCATTCTCTTCCTGCTGTGGCTGACGTTTCACTCGATGAAGACAGGCCTCCTCATCTTTCTCAACGTTCCGTTTGCCATCGTCGGCGGCGTCATGGCGCTGTGGCTGCGCGGGATTCCGTTCTCGATTTCAGCCGGCGTGGGCTTCATCGCGCTCTTTGGTGTCGCGGTGCTGAACGGGCTGGTGCTCGTCTCGTTCGCGAGAGACCTCGAGACCACGGGGCTCTCTCGGCTCGAGGCGATGCGACAGGCGGCAGAGGGCCGCTTGCGCCCGGTGTTGATGACCGCGCTGGTTGCGTCGCTCGGCTTCATTCCGATGGCCGTCTCGACCGCGCCTGGAGCCGAGGTGCAGCGCCCGCTCGCGACGGTGGTCATCGGCGGGCTGGTCTCCGCGACACTGTTGACGCTCTTCGTCCTGCCAGCACTTTACACCTGGTTCGCCGGCCCGAGAGTCGAGGCACCGACGTCCGAGCCCGTCAAGGAGGCGCCGTGAACAAGAAGAAGGTCGAGCTCAATCTGGTGCTGCCGGAAGACGCGAGTCAGTGTGACGCTTGCGTGGAGCGGTTGGTGGCGGCCGTTTCGTCGCTCCCTGTCGTTGAGAAAGCGCACGTCGATCGCACTGACATGGCGCGGCCCATGCTGTGCCTCCACTGCGACTCGAGCGCACTGCGCGTGGAGGAGGTCGAGGCAGTCATCAAGCGCGCCGGTGCGGCGCTGAGCGCGCGGTATGCACACCTCTCGATTCCGGCGATTGGGTTGAGGCACGAACGTCAGGCGCGTCTCGTGGAGGGTGTCTTCGCTCGGAGCCGGGGGTTCTGAGCGCGGCCGTCTCCTTCGGCGCACGTCGAGTCTCGCTGGAGTTCGACCCAGCGAAGACGAGCCGCGAGGCGTTGAAGGCGGCCGCCGTCAAGGCAGGCATCCTCACCTTCGAGGAGCCGCCTTCACCTGCCGATGCCGCCGACAAGCACGACGACCATGAACACGAACATGGAGGCCCCTTCGGCGAGCGTTCCGAGCTCGTGTTCAGCCTGGCATGCGGGGCGCTGACGGGAATCGGCTGGGGGCTCTCGAAGTACGGCGTTCCCTGGGTTGCGAGCACCAGCCTGTACGTCGTCGCGTACGTGCTGGGCGCGTGGTTCACCGTCAAGGAAGTCGTCGTCGCCTTGCGCGGGCGAAAGTTCGAAATCGATTTCTTGATGCTCTTGGCTGCCATCGGAGCCGCGATTCTGGGCGAGTGGTTCGAGGGCGCCTTGCTCCTCTTCCTCTTCACCCTGGGCCACGGCCTTGAAGGGTACGCGATGCGCCGCGCGCGCAACGCCATCGGTGCGCTCGCGAAGCTGGTGCCGGAGACCGCGCTTCGCCTGGACGACAGCGGCAGCGAGGCGGAGGTGGGCGTACGCGAGCTTGTCGTCGGGGACCGCATTCTCGTCAAGCCGAACACTCGACTCCCGGCCGATGGCTTTGTCGTCATGGGAGCCACCAGCGTGAATCAGGCGCCCATCACCGGTGAGAGTCTGCCCGTCGAGAAGCGCGCGGTTGCGGACGTTGCAACGGCGATGGCCTCCCCGGACGCACTTGCCGCCGAGCATCGCGTCTTCGCCGGCACCATCAACGGGGCGGGCGCCCTCACGGTCGTCGTCACGAAGGCTGCAGGAGAGAGCACGCTCGCGCGGGTGGTGAAGATGGTGGCCGAGGCTGAGACGCAGAAGTCACCGACGCAACAATTCACCGACCGCTTCGAGCGCGCCTTCGTTCCAATCATCCTTGGGCTTGTCGTCGCGCTGATGTTCGCATGGCTCGTCATTGATGAGCCCTTCGCCCGCAGCTTCTACCGTGCGATGGCGGTGCTGGTGGCCGCGAGCCCGTGCGCACGCCGAGCGCTGTGCTGGCAGGCGTGGCGCGGGCTGCGCGAGCGGGAGTGCTGGTGAAAGGCGGCGCGCACCTGGAGTCGTTGGGATTGGTGCGGGCCATCGCGTTCGACAAGACGGGCACTCTCACCGAGGGCAAGCCGAAGCTAACGGACGTCGTCGCGTCCGACGGCGCATCAGAGGACGAGCTTCTCGCGGTCGCGCTGGCTGTTGAGAAACAGTCCGACCACCCGCTGGCGAGCGCCATCGTCGATGGAGCGCGTGAGCGCCGCCCAGGTCTTCCCGCGATGGAGGCCGCGGGAGTCGAAGCCATCATCGGCTTCGGAATCCGAGCGACCGTGGCGAATCGCGCGGTGGCGATTGGCAAGCCGGGCCTGTTCACCCGCGACGCCGCGCTGGCGCAAGACATGGCGCGAGCAGTCGAGAGGCTCCAAAGCGAGGGGCGCACCGTGATGGTAGTTCGCTGGGGTGAGGAGTTCCTCGGGGTGCTCGGAGTGATGGACACGCCGAGAGAGAGCGCGCGGGAAGTCGTTGCGAAGTTGCACGCTCTCGGCGTCGAGCAAACCATCATGCTCACCGGGGACAATCAGCGCGTCGCCGATGCAGTGGCCAAGCAGGTGGGGATTCGGACCGCCCGAGGCGACCTCCTCCCGGAGCAGAAGGTGGCGGAAATCGCAGCGCTGGCCAACTCGAAGAGTCGGGTCGCCATGGTCGGCGACGGTGTCAACGACGCTCCCGCGATGGCGAACGCGACCGTCGGCATCGCCATGGGGGCCGGCGGCTCCGACGTCGCACTTGAGACCGCAGACGTCGCCCTGATGGCTGACGACTTGCGCGCGCTCCCGTTCGCGGTCGGGCTGAGTCGCGCGGCTCGCCGCATCATTCGGCAGAACCTGTGGGCCAGCCTCGGGATGGTTGCCTTCCTCATCCCGGCAACCATCTTCGGCTTTGCGAAAATCGGCGTCGCGGTCGCATTGCACGAAGGCTCAACCCTCATCGTGGTCGCGAACGCCCTCAGGCTCCTGGCGTACAGAGGTGAGAGCGTGCGCACGGAGGCGACGCCGTGAAAGAACGTGTCTTGGGTTGCCCCTGCTGGTCGCGCTCATGTCGACAGGTTGCGTTCACCCTGGTTGGGCGGGCCTCGCGCTGAAGGCTGCGATGCTCCAGTCGCTCGATGACGGAGGGTCCACGCTCACGTGCCACTGGTCGCCCTCGAGTCTTGGTGAATACAGCTTCGCGGTGCAACGCAGCGCATCGACCATTTTCGTTCGATGCGGGTGCGACTACTCGACGTGTTGTTGGCGCGACGGGGAGGACGGGGAGAAGGTGCGGGCCAGGCTCGTGCAAACGGTCCTTTTGCGCGACGAGTGCGCTCAAGCGGCCTGCCGAAGCGAGGGAATTGCTTTCAATCCAAGAGGCGATCTCTTCGTCCTCGGCGAGAACGACGGCGTGCTCCGCCGACTCAAACGGACCTA
>JAEUJS010000579.1 GCA_016792935.1 Archangium sp.
AGCGTGAGCGCGCCGGCATCGCGCAGGCGCGAGACGAGCTTTCCTCAGCGGAGCCGCCAAACGCTGCATCATTGATGCGCGTGATCGCGTCGACGTCTTCGGGCCTCTCCGCACGAATCATCGCTGTCTCTCCAGAGGCCATGATCGACGCAACGTTCGCCAGCGCAGTCACGTGGAACACATCACCTGCGCAGGAGGACGTACACCGCCCCGGCGCCGCCGTCCTTCGGGCGCGCCGTGCAGAACGCCAGCACCTGCTTGTGCTGCTTCCCGCGCGCGAGCCACTGCTGCACGCCTTCCTTGAGCACCGGGATCTGATCCTTGCTGTGCAGGCCGCGCCCCGTGATCACCAGCACGCACCGATGACCGTCGATGCGCGACTTCTGGATGAACGCGTCGAGCTTCGGCTTCGCCTCGTCGCGCGTCAGACCGTGGAGGTCGAGATGCGCCTGCACGCTGAATTCGCCCGCCCGCAGCTTGCGCATCACATTCGGGTCGAAGCCGTGCACCGAGCCCTCGATGAACTCATCGGAGTCGGCGAGATCGAACTCACCCTGCCCTGACACGAGCTCAGCCAGCCGCGCGAGGCTCTCGGCCTCTTCGTTGGGGATCTTCAGCTGCGCGGCGCTGGGCGGCTCCGGCGGGCCGACGCGCGTCTTCGTGGTGCGAACCTTCTCGACCGCTCCGACCGACTCGAGGAAGAGCGCGCTCTCCTCGTCGAGCGCCGTCGGCTTCTGCTTCTTCGCCTCACGCGGAGGCGGCGCGGCCTGCGGCTTCTTCTCAGCCTCGTGCTGCTTGAGCTTGAGACCCGAGAACGGATTGTTGAATGGCTGTTCCTTCTTGCTCACCCCGACTGCTTAACAACTGTCCGGGTTCACCACCCAGAACACGAGGCGGCCTTTGTCGTCGCGCATGCGAATCCAGCCGGGCTCGCGACGGAACCCTTCGGGCTCACCGCCGAGCGGGTTGAAGTGATTGCCGATCTTCATCCACCCGCCGCGCACCTCGAGGATCTCGAGCGTCGCGCGATCCCAATCGTCCTTCGGTGGATTGAACGCGCGCAGGATCTTCGAGTCGTCGCGCGGTTGGGCGTGCACTTCGATGCGCTCCGCTCCTCCAAGGTGGAGCAATTGCACGCAACACTCGGGCGTCTTCATCGCTGAGAAAAGCGTCACGGCGGCGAAGTGCTTCTTCTCGAGCCACGTCATCCGCCCGCGCACGGGGTCGATCACCACCTGCACGAAGTCGTTGTGCTGGCGAAGCACGCCGATGCGCAACGCGTTCGAGTAGGCGCTCGATTCGGGCGGGTGGTAGCCGTTGTCGCTCAGCGGGAGCACCTGGCGCAGCGCGATCGTCTTGCCAGTGGGACGAATGAGCTCTCCGACGCGCTCAAAGGTCGGAAACGTCGCGTCATTGCTGCCCTGGATGACGGCGAAGCCGACGGTCTGCTCCCACACCATCGGGTGCACAACGCGCGGGTCCTGCGTGAGCCATTCGAACGACGCATCAGCGCTTGAAACCGTGGCTACGAGGACGCAACCGATGCCGCAAAGCCGCGCGAGGACCATGAGGTCCGTGACGGTTCACGTCTCGCGCCAGCGACGTGCAAGTCGGCACCGCCACCACCCGGCGGCGCCTACGCGCGCGGATGCGACTTGTCGTACACGCTCTGCAGCTGCTCGAAGCTCACCGCGGTGTACCGCTGCGTGGTGCTCAAGCTCGCGTGACCGAGCAGTTCCTGGATGCTGCGGATGTCGGCTCCACCGGCGAGCAGATGCGTCGCGAACGAGTGGCGCAGCGCGTGCGGAGACACCTTTCGTTGCAGGCCCAACTGCTGCACGTAGCGCTCGAGGTGGCGTTCGACGGAACGCGTCGTGAGCCGACCACCGCGGAAGTTGAGGAACAGCGCGTCGGGGGCCTGCTTCTTGCCCGGCTTCACGAGCAGCTCGCCGCGCCGCTCGAGCCAATCACGCAGCGCATCCATCGCGCCGTCGTGGAGCGGACAGATGCGCTCTTTGTTGCCCTTGCCGAGCACCCGCACCGTCTTGCTGCGTGCGTCGAGATCGCGAACGTCGAGGCCGCAGAGCTCGCTCACACGAAGCCCGCCGCCATAGAGCACTTCGAGCATCGCCATGTCGCGCAGGCCGAGCACCTTCTCGGCGTCAGGCGCTTCCATCAGCGCGAACGCCTCGTCGACGGGCACCGCGCGTGGCAGCCGCTGCGGGAGCTTCGGTGTCTTCACACGACGCGCTGGGTTGACCTCGATGATCTTCCGACGCGTCAGGAAGCCGTAGAACGACTTGATGCCGGCCAGCCGCCGCGCACGCGACGCAGGAGCGAGCGACACCGACTGCGTGCCGAGAAACCCGCGCAGATGAAGATGGTTCACCTTCTCGAGCGGCACGTTCTGCGGGGCGAGGTACGCCTCGAGTGCCTTCAAGTCCTGCGCGTACGCCTTGAGCGTGTGCGGAGAGAGCGCCCGCGAGACTTCGAGATGGCGCAAGAAGGCATCGACGTGCGGGCTGCTCACAGGCGCGAGTGTAGAGGGCACACGAGCGCGATGAAAATTCCGCGCGCGTGGCCTCCACACCGCACGCGTCCAGCGGGCTCTCGCACCCGCGATTTGGAGCGCGGCGTGGGCCGGGGCGCGAGGCGGACGCACACCACCCGCACGAGCTGGAGCGAGGCGGCCTCCACAGCGCCGATCGCGCTCTTCAGCGCGAGACGATGACGAGCGTGACGCCGACGAGCGCGACGACGTCCGCGAGCGCGACCCGACGGAGCGGACCCACGGGTCGCCCCTCGAGCGCGTACACCGCGAGGAACACCACCTTGCTCACCACTGCGAAGATCACCGCCGGCCACAACCACGTGCGCTCGATCGCCGCCGCGATCAGCGCTGCTCCAATGCAGCCCAGCAGCACCGCACGGTGACGCAGCACGATGCGCAACTCCGGAGTGTCTGCTCGCACCGCGTACAGCCTCTCGAACATCGAAGGCCGCACGACCGCGACCGCCGGAATCAGATTGAGCACGCCCAACGCGATGAGCATGCGCGCATCATCCGCGGTCCACCGCGCGAATCCATGACCTCCGGGGTCAAGGCGCCGGAGGTGGCGCGGGCGCAGCCGCCTGCACCACGGCCGCCGGAGCGACATACACGCCCGGCCGGCTCTTCTCGGTGACCAGGTACGCCACCGAGCCGTCGGCCAACATGATCGCCGGCCACTCGACGTACTGATCGATCATCCGTTGTGCGCCGGTCTCGAAGTTCTTGTGCGCGATGTCGAACGTCTGATCGGTCAAGTGCGCGAACGCCAGCACGGCCCGCTTGCCGTCGCCGCTGAACCGGAACCCGAACGTCGACTCGACCTCTTTCTTCGCGCTCACGCCAGCGTCCGCCGCGCTCATGTCCGGGGTCGCCGACACCGAGTTCAGATCACACGCGCGCCCTTCCCGCAGGCAGTCGCTGCGGAAGTAGAGCAGCTCGCCCTTCCCCGGAAATTGGTACTCGTAGAGCCAGTCCTTCAGCGCCACCGGGGCGGTCGCTCCGACCGGGTACAGGTAGAGCCGCCGCGTCACCTCGGGCCGATCGATGCGCGCCGTGAACGCCAGCGTCGCCGTGCTCGGGTTGAACAGCCAGTTGGGCGACTGCCGCGCGAGCAGCTTCGGCTCCCCGCTCGGCATCTCGACCACCATCAAGTCACCCACGCGCTCGACCAGCTTGCTGCCTTCCTTCTGCGCGTCGCGTCCACCGAGGCCCAGCTCCGTGAAGTTGTCGCGGTAGACGAAGCGCGCTCCGTCGTTCGAGAAGTCGAAGTCGTTCACCGCTTTGCCGAGCGTGCGCGGCTTTCCGTCGGGCAGTTCCATCAGCTGCAGCGTGCCCTTCTCAGGCCCGGGATCGTTGTCGCGCCACGCGAGGTACTTGCCGTCACGGCTGATGCGGTAGCGATGCGCATCGTCGGAAAGCTTGCGACCCTTGAGCCCATTCACTTCGAAGAGGTGCAGCTGGAACGTGCGATCTGCCGGAGTCGCGCGCGCGCTCACCACCACGTACTTCCCGCTGCGCAGCACCGTGTACTCCGTCACCTGATCGATCAACCGCCGCGGCTCGGGCCGCTCCGCCTGGAGATCGACCTGATACAGGCCCCCGGCCGCCGAGTAGCGCCGCTTGAAATAGAGGTAGCGGCCATCGTTCGAGAACTCCGCCGTCGAGACCTCTCCCGCCAGCTGCGGGAACGGACCGTTGGGCAGCTTGCCGGCCTTGAGCACGCCCGCTTCGACGAAGGCGACCTGCGTGCCGTCATCGCTCGGCACGAAGTACGACGCCTTCACCGACAGCCGCATGCGCTCGGCCTCGAGGTTCTTCGCGTCCTGCACGTAGAGCTCGCCGACCTGCTGCGACGGGTCCCACGCGGCGGTGAAGAGCACCCACTTCGAGTCGGGCGTGTGCAGCCACCCGCCCGGCATGTTGGTCACGCCGTTGCCGAGCTTCACCGCTTTGCCTCCCTTGCTCGGCACCGCCCACAACGAGCCGATGCGCATCGGCGGAGGAATGCCCTGCCCCGTCGGCTTCACGCCATCGAGCAACACGGTGAGCAGCTCTCCATCGGCAGCCGCGCGCAGGTCCTGCGCATCACCTTCGAGCCGTCGCTCACCCAACACCGGGAGCCGCGCCGCGTTCTTCTCTTTCTGCACGCGCGCGATGACGCTCTTCGGGTCGCCGTTGGCGTTCTTCTTCTGATCCGGGCACGCGCAGAGCGCCAGCACCGCGAATCCAAAGACCACTGCGCGCATTGGCTTCTCCATGTCAGGCCACCACTCGCTCGGGAATCGACCGCATCGGCAACACGTCGTGCGGCGCCTGCGGAGCCCACGCATCGAACGCCGCCACGCCGCGCTTGCTGTATTCCACGCGCTTGTCGGCCTTCTTCATCTTCGCGCCCTCCAACGGCGGGAAGAGCGCGAAGACCACGTTGGTCGGCTGGTAGCGGTAGCCGTCGGGGTGCGCCTCACCCGTCACGTGCCGGTAGATGGCACCCAACGCCGTCTCAGCCGGAGGCGGAACGAACGGCTTCCCCGTCAACCGCGCATGCAGCGCCAGCGCGACGAGGTAGCCACACGCCGTGCTCTCGACGTAGCCCTCGACGCCGGTGATCTGCCCCGCGAAGAAGATCCGCGGAGAGGCCTTCAGCGAGAAGTCCTTCGACAGCAACCGCGGCGAGTCGAGGAACGTGTTGCGGTGGATCTGCCCCATGCGCACCCACTCGGCCTTCGCGAGGCCGGGGATCATCGCGAAGATGCGCTTCTGCTCCGGCCACGTGAGCCGCGTCTGAAACCCGACGAGGTTCCACGCGGTCCCGCCGCGATCTTCCATGCGCAGCTGCACCACCGCGTACGAGCGTTTGTTGGTTCTCGGATCCACCAGGCCCACCGGTTTCATCGGCCCGAACGCCAGCGTCTCGTCTCCGCGCTCGGCCATCACTTCGATGGGCAGACAGCCTTCGAAATATCTGGGTTCCTCGAACGCGTGCGGAGTGACCTTCGCTCCGGCCTTCACCGCGGCGACGAAGGCGAGGTACTGCTCCTTGTCCATCGGGAGGTTCAGGTAGTCGTCACCGTCACCCTTGCCGTAGCGCGACTGACGGAACGCGATGGAATGATCGATCGACTCGTCGGTCACGATGGGCGCGATCGCGTCGTAGAAATAGAGCTTCTCTCCGACGTGCGGAGCGAGCGCGGTCGTCAGCGCCTCACTGGTCAGCGGCCCCGTCGCGAAGACGACCTCTCCATCGGGCACGGTCTCGACTTCACCGGGGACGATCGTGATGCGCCCGCTCGCCTGGAGCCGCTGGTGGATCTCTGAGGAGAAGTGTTCGCGATCGACGGCCAGCGCGTCTCCCGCCGGCACGCGGTGGAGATCAGCCGCGCTCAAGATCAACGAGCCGACGCGCCGCAATTCCGCGTGCAGGAGGCCGATCGCGCTCTGCGGGTTGTCGCTGCGCAGCGAGTTGCTGCACACCAGCTCGGCGAACGACGGGCTCTGGTGGGCGGGCGAACGCTTCTGTGGCTTCTGCTCGCGCAGCACGACGTCGTGCCCGAGGCGCGCCAACTGAAAAGCACACTCAGAACCCGCGAGGCC
>JAEUJS010000679.1 GCA_016792935.1 Archangium sp.
CTGCGTCTGCAGCTCTATTTCACGCGCACGGTGCACTGGCTGCTCGAGAACTCCATCTCTCAGGAGCGCTCGCTCAACGGCAACTTGTTCCGCACCAACTACGACTCGATCTTCCAGAACAGCGGAGGCGTCTCGGACACCCGCGGCCTCGAGTTCGGTGACGCGTCGTTGCGCAACACGTGGCAGCTGAAGACCGGCATCGTTCTGAACCCCACCGGCTTCGGCATCTACGCGCGGCCGTCGATTCGGTTGCTGTACGGCTTCCAGCTCTCGAGTCAGCACGCGGCGTTCGGCAACGCGTTCGTCGAGCGGCTCGATCAGTTCGACGCGTTCAAGCCGACGGGGAACATCTTCTGGCACCACCTGGTGTCGCTCGAGTCGGAAGGGTGGTTCTGATGTTCGCGCGTCTCTCGCTCGTGGTGTTGCTGCTCGGAGCGACGTCGTGCCTCCCGCGCATTCCGCGGCAGCGGCTGAACGAGCGCGCGAAGATCGCGGTCGGCTACATCGTCGACCCGCAGTACGCCGGATCAGCGTTCGCTCCTCCCGCGGCGCTGAAGGACGCGATCAAGAAGGAGCTCGACGATCACAACCTCGAGATCGTCGACATACCGCTCGAAGGCATCGCGGCGCAGCGCCTGACGGACGCGCGCTTCGTCGCGGTCGAGAAGGCGGCCGGTGAGGCGCGCTTCCTCTTGTTGGTCGAGCAGCGCGTGATGTTCTTCTCGCAGATCGACGGGCGGTATCGCTGGGAAGTGGGCACCGCGCTCACCGCGTCGCGCGTCAGATCAGCCGGCGAGCCGGCTGCAGGAATCGGCGGAAACACGGCGAAAGACACGTTCGAGATTCCGGTGATCTTGATGTTCGATCACGAGAAGGAAGCCGAGGCGATCTCGTACGCGGCGATCGACGTCTCGAATCGAGTCGGTCTGTTGCTCGACGGAGTGCTCGCCGCCGCCGAGCTCAAGCAGTGACTCCCTCTCCCTCGGGGAGAGGGGTTGGGGTGAGGGAGCTGATCCTCGCTCTGGTTCTCGCGTCGAGCTGCGCGACGAGCGAGCCGAGACCGAGCGGCATCTACTTCGTGATGGTCGATCGCTTCGAGAACGGCGATCGCAGCAACGACGGCGACGCGAACCCAGAAGATCCGCAAGCGTTCCACGGCGGAGATCTGCAGGGCGTCATCAACCGCCTCGATTGGATCCAGTCGCTGGGGTTCGACACCGTCTGGTTGTCTCCAATCTTCAAGATGCGGGTCGAGAAGTGGCACGGCTACGGCGCCTTCCACGGCTATTGGACGTGGGACCTCTCGAAGATCGAGCCGCGCTTCGGCGATGAATCGACCCTGAGCCGACTGCGCGAGGCGCTCGCCAAACGCGGAATGAAGCTGCTGCTCGATCTTGTGCTCAACCACGTCGGGCCCGACGCGCCGTTGCAGAAGGAACACCCCGACTGGTTCCACAACCGCGGCGGCATCACCGACTGGAATGACCCACAGCAGCTCGTGCTGAACGACGTGCACGGCCTGCCCGACCTCGCGACGGAGAAGCCGGAAGTCTTCGCGTACCTCAGCGAGTCCGCGAAGAAATGGCACGCCGACGGCTTTCGCCTCGACGCGGTGAAGCACCTGCCGTTGGATTTCTGGTCGAAGTTCAACGCGGGGAAGGGCGAAAGCCTCGGAGAGCTGCTCGACGGAAACCCCGACACCATCGCCAACACCTGGAAGGACGGCGGCTTCACCTCGATGTTCGATTTCCCGCTCGGCTTCGCGATCGCAGACGTGTTCTGCCGAGGAGCGCCTCCGTCAAAGCTCGCCGCGACGCTCACCAATGATCGCCGCTATCCAGATCCGCTCGCGCTGGTGACGCTGGTGGACAACCACGATCTCCCGCGGCTGATGAGTGTGTGCGGCAATGACGTGGGAAAAGTGAAGAACGCGCTGACGTTCCTGATCGCGATGCGTGGAACACCTTCGATCATCTGGGGCACGGAGGTCGGTCTCGATGGCGACAAAGAGCCCGACAACCGCAAATCGATGCGCTTCGACGAGAAGAACGAGCTCCGAGCGCACGTGACGAAACAGATGCAGCAGCGCGCGGCGTCAGCACCACTCCGCGAAGGTGGAGTCGCAGTCGTCGACGTGGGCCCCAATCACCTCGAGCTCATGCGCATGACGAAGAACGGAGACGCCACCACCGTTCGCATCCAGAACGGTGTGGTCACCATCACGCCCGCGAACAAGGTCTTCCCCGACGTCTACGAGCAGTGGCGGACCGGCGCGAAGAAGAAGGCCGTTCGGTTCGAAGGTGAAGGCTTCGTGGTCGGCTCCGGCCCCGAGCTCGGCGACTGGAACAAGGACAAGGCAGTCCCCTTGCCCGCAACGATCGAGCTCCCGATCAACGGCGTCTTCGAGTTCAAGCGCCTGACGCCTACGCGCGAGTGGGCACCGGGAGAGAACAACGTGCTGCACGTCGAAGCCGAGGGCGAGTTGATCACGCTCTGATCACGGCGGCAGCACGGCGACGATCGGCACCTGCTGGCTGCAGCTCGCGGAATCGGCCGGTGATGCGTTGCCCACCGGGCAATCGGTCATTCCACGAATGCACGCGTACTGCGCGTTGAAGGCCGCGGTTCCAGTCCCGCTCGGCATCACGGTCACCGCCACCTGCGTTTGCCGTGCCTCGGTGTAGTCGGTGCCAATCGGGGTCTGCGTCGTGCGGATGTACGCCCACTGCCCTTCGTCTCCCGTCAGCTCATCGGGGCTGATGACCGGCGCGTCTCCCAGTCGCACCGTCAGGCCGTCGAGCGAGAGAGAGCCGACTCCAAGTTGGCGGCCCTGGCTCGAGCACGCGCCGACGTTGCACGTTCCTCCGAAGGCGCAGACGAAGCAGCCCAGACCGCCGGTTCCGCACGCGCTCGCCATGTTCCCAGCGAGGCACTGCCCGTCGCGTGTGCAGCACCCGGTGCAGTTCGACGAGCTGCACGTGCCTCCGCGAGGAACGCTGGGCGTGAATTGCAGCACGCGACGCGCGCGGACGTTTTGCTCGACGACCCGAATGCTCGGGGGGTTGTTGTTGCGGTAGCACGACGGGATCGAGATGTTTTGAATCGGCCGCTCATCCCACACGGTGAAGAGCCGCGTCGCGCCAGGCACGGCGGTCATCGGCTCGAACCACGTCGGTGAGACCGCGATGGTCGTCGCGCTGAACGCCACCGTCGCCTCACAGCTCGCCGAGTCCAGCGCCGGGTTGGGCATGGGGCACGTCGTCGTTCCGTTGATGCACGCGAACTGAGCGCGCACCGTCAGCGTTCCGGTGGTGGAGCTCGTCGTCAAAGAGTCGAAGACGAAGCGCAGCTCCTTCTGCCGCGACTCAATGCGCTCGACCCCGTTGATCGCCTCCTGCTCGTTACGCGACGACGCGAACGTCGTCGATGACGTGTCGGTCGCGATCGCATCGGGCAGCCGCACGATGGGCGATTCGCCGAGCGCGTAGCTCACCGGTCCCGTCAACCCGAGGAAGCGATCCATGCCGACATCCCACGTGAGCACGTCGAGCGGAGGCGGCGCGAACGAGCCGGTGCCGGTGCCGCTGCGGAAGCACGTGTTGGTGAGCACCGCCGTTTGGAAGGTGAGTCGGTACGCGCGGAAGGCCGGGCGCGGAGCGAGCACGCCGCCGTCGCTGATCGTCCCTCCGCCGCCTCCGCCAGTCGTGCCTCCGCCCGTCGCTCCACCGCCCGTCGTGCCACCACCACCGCCGCTCGTGCCGCCACCACCGCCACCGATCGACGAAGCGACGCACGCGCCGACCTGACAGGTCTGCAGGAAGGGGCACGCCTGACACGCAGCGCCGCTGGTGCCGCACGCGGAGTTGTTCGGCGTCTGGCAAAGCCCCGCGGAGTCGCAACACCCAAACGGACACGAGCTCGAACTGCACGCGGGTCGCGAGCTGCACGCGGAAATGAACACAGCCACCAGCACCACCAGGAGCAGTCGGATCATGGGCGAGGTTCTATCAATCGGTGGGTGACGCTTTGCGTCATTCTCCGTTGACTCTCGAATCGGTCGGCCTTACTTCGCGGCTTCGGAGGTCACACTCATGGCGCAAACGAAACGCGTCGCGATCGTCGGAGGGCTCCGCACGCCCTTTGTGAAAGCGAACACCGTCTTCAACGATCTCACCGCACTCGATCTGGGGCGCATCGTCGTTCAAGAGCTCGTGCAGCGGTACGACCTCGATCCCAAAGAGATCGACGAGCTCGTCTTCGGCCAGGTCGTCCCCTCGATGACCGCCTCATCCATCGCGCGCGAGATCGTGCTGCTCACTGGCTTGCCGCGATCGATCCAGACGCACACCGTGATGCGCGCCTGCGCGACGTCGATTCAAGCGGCCATCAGCGTCGCGCAGAGCATTCAAGGCGGCCTCGCGCACGTCGGCATCGCTGGCGGCACCGAGTCGATGTCTGATCCTCCGATCTTCACCAGCCGTCCGCTCGCGCACGCTCTGGTCAGCGCGTCGAAGGCGAAGAACCTCGCCGGCCGCTTGAAGCCGTTCCAGCGGTTGAAGGGCAAAGACCTGCTCCCCGTGCCGCCCGCGATCGCCGAGTACACGACCGGCATGTCGATGGGCGATTCCGCCGAGAAGATGGCGAAGGAAAACGGCATCACGCGCAAGGAGCAGGACGAGATCACGCTCGCCTCGCACCAGAACGCCGCGCGCGCGTGGAAGACCGGCCTCTTCAAGGAAGAGGTGATGAGCGTGCCGGTGCCTCCGAAGTTCAAGGAGATCGCGACCACCGACAACATCGTGCGCGACGACGCGTCGATGGAAGCACTCTCCGCGTTGAAGCCCGTCTTCGATCGCCGCTACGGCTCGGTCACTGCCGGAAACGCGTCACCGCTCACCGATGGTGCGGCTGCGCTGATCCTGATGAGCGAAGAGAAGGCGAAGGCGCTCGGCTACCAACCGCTCGGCTTCATCAAGGCGTGGGCGTTCGCCGCGACTGATCCCGGAGATCAGCTGCTGCAAGGCCCTGCGTACGCCGCTCCGATTGCGCTTGATCGCGCGGGACTGACTTTGAAGGACATGGATCTGATCGACATGCACGAGGCGTTCGCCGCGCAGGTCGCGTCCAACATCCAGGCGTTCGAGAGCAAAGCGTTCGCCGACAAGCTCGGCCGCAAAGGTCCGCTCGGAGAAGTCGATCGCAAGAAGCTCAACGTCAACGGCGGCTCGATCGCGCTCGGTCATCCCTTCGCGGCGACCGGCGCGCGCGTGTTGCACCAATCCTTGCGAGAGCTGAAACGCCGAAACGCGCGCCACGCCCTCGTCACCGTCTGTGCCCAGGGTGGTCAGGGCGCGGCCGTCGTTCTGGAGCGTGAGTGATGAGCACCCCCAACACGAAGAACTTCTCCTACGCGGTGGAAGGCGACGTCGCCGTCATCACCTTCGACATGGAAGGCGAGCCGGTCAACACCATCGCGCCGCAGATCAGCCAGGAATTCGAGGCGCTGATGACGCGCGCCGCGAGTGACGGCTCCGCGAAGGCCATCGTCTTCATCTCCGGCAAGAAGGACACGTTCATCGCCGGCGCGAAGATCGATTTCCTGCAGACCATCAAGACCGCTGCTGAAGCGAGTGGACTCTCGCGGCAGGGTCAGGCCGGCTTCGATCGCCTCGACGCGTTCGAGAAGCCGGTCGTCGCTGCGATTCACGGAGCGTGTCTCGGTGGCGGTCTCGAGTGGGCGCTCGCCTGCGACTACCGCGTCGCGACGGACACTCCGAAGACGTCGCTCGGGTTGCCCGAGGTGCAGCTCGGTCTCATTCCCGGAGCGGGCGGCACGCAGCGGCTGCCCGCTTTGATCGGCGCGCAGGCGGCGCTCGATCTCATCCTCACGGGCCGCTCGTTGAAGGCGAAGAAGGCGCTCAAGTTGGGTGTGGTCGATGAAGTGGTACCGGCTCCGATTCTTCGCGAGATCGCACTGAAGCGCGCGAGTGAGCTGGCGAGCGGAGCGTTGAAGGTCGAACGAAAGCGTGGCCTCGCTCCGGCGATCGCGCGCAGCAAGTCGTTGCCCGAGATCCTCAAGGGACTCACGAACAAGGAAGCGTGGGCGGAGCTCGCGCTCGAAGACAACCCGCTCGGCCGCAAGGTGATGTTCGATCAGGCGCGCAAGCAGCTGCTCAAGAAGACGCGCGGCAAGTACCCGGCTCCGGAGCGCGCGTTGGAGGTCGTTCGCGTCGGTCTCGAGAAGGGCATGAAGGCCGGCCTCGAGGCGGAAGCGGCGGCGTTCGGCGAGCTCGTGATGAGCGACGTCAGCAAGCGCCTCGTCGAGATCTTCTTCGCCACCACCGCGCTGAAGAAGGACAACGGCGTGGCGGACGCGAAGGTGAAGCCGCGCGAGGTGAAGAAGATCGGAATGCTCGGCGGCGGCTTGATGGGCGGCGGCATCGCCTATGTCAGCGCCGCGTTGCAGGGCGTCACCGTGCGCATGAAGGACAAGGACGACGCGGGTGTCGGCCGCGCGCTCGGTCACGTGCGATCGCTCTTCGACGAGCGCGTGAAGAAGCGTTCGCTGACGGCGCGTGAAGCGGAAAAACAGCTCGCGTTGGTCACTGCGACGACCGATTACTCAGGCTTCAAGCAGGCCGACATCGTGATCGAAGCAGTGTTCGAAGATCTCGAGCTCAAGCACCGCATGGTGAAGGACATCGAGGGCGTGTGCCGCAAGGACGTGATCTTCGCGTCGAACACGTCGTCGATTCCGATTACCCAGATCGCCAAGGCGAGCAGCCATCCCGAGACCGTGATCGGCATGCACTACTTCTCGCCGGTGAACAAAATGCCGCTGCTCGAGATCATCACGCACAAGGGCACCGCCGATTGGGTGACCGCCACGTGCGTCGAGGTCGGCAAGAAGCAGGGCAAGACGGTGATCGTGGTGAACGACGGAGTGGGTTTCTACACGTCGCGCATTCTCGCTCCGTACATGAACGAGGCCGCGTTCCTCCTCGCGGAAGGAGCGGACATCGCGGAGCTCGACAAGGCGCTCGTCGATTTCGGATTCCCGGTGGGGCCGATCACGTTGCTCGATGAGGTCGGCATCGATGTCGCTTCGAAGGTCGGGAAGATCATGCACGCCGCGTTTGGCGAGCGGATGATCGCTCCGGATACGACGGAGGCGCTCGTGAAGGACGGTCGCCTCGGCCGCAAGGCGCAGAAGGGCTTCTACCTCTACGAAAACGGCAAGAAGGGCGAGGTCGACACGTCGATCTACGCGCTCACCCCGAGCGGCAAAGATCGCAAGCGCTTCGATCGCTACGAGATGGCGGAGCGGTGTGCGCTGCAGATGGTGAACGAAGCGATTCGCTGTCTGGGTGAGGGCATTCTGCGCTCGCCGCGTGATGGCGACATCGGAGCGATCTTCGGGCTCGGCTTCCCTCCGTTCCTCGGTGGGCCGTTCCGGTACGCGGACGCGCAGGGCATTGGGAAGATCCTCGAGCGCACCGAGCACTACCAGGAGCGGCTCGGCAAGCGCTTCACTCCGGCGCCGATGCTGCTCGATGCGGTGCGCAGCGGTCGCAAGTTCCATTCGGGCTCGTAAATGCTCACCCACCACGCACTGACGGTGTTCGATCAGCTCCCGCTCGCCGAGCGACTCTTCGTTCGCGCGCGGTTGATCACGGCTCCGCTCGACGAGCTGGCGAAGCGGGTGCACGGCACGCGCATGCTCGACGTCGGCTGCGGACATGGGCTGCTGTGCTCGATGCTCGCGCTCGGTTTTCCGGATCGGCAGATCGTCGGCATCGATCCGGATCCGAAGAAGATCGATTGGGCGCGACGCAGTGTCGGCAAGCTCGGCAACACGCGCTTCGATGTGATGACGGTCGAGCGGCTCGCGTCGATCGAGCCTGAGTCATTCGACACGGTGTGCGTGAGCGACGTGCTGTACCTGTTGCCCACCGAGGCGTGGCCCGAGTTCTTCGCGGCGTGTCATCAGTTGCTCAAGAAGAAGGGTGTGCTGCTGCTGAAGGAAGCCGAAGACGACGGCGGCTGGCGCACCAGGAAGGCGCTGCTTCAGGAACAGGTGATGGTGAAGGTGCTCGGCCGCACGAAGGGCAGCGGCGCGATCGGCTTCAGCAAGCGTGAGAGCACCAAGGCGATGCTCGAGAGAGCCGGCTTCAAGGTCGAGGAGATCGTCTCGCTCAAGGCCGGCAGCACGACGCCGCACGTCCTCTTCGTCGCGAAGGTGTAGACCGCGAGCGCGATGACTCCCTCCGCAGGGGCGGGAGAGGGGATCAACAGCCGCCGACCTGCGCGCGACGAAGTTCTTCCTGAGCCGCGGCCTTCTGCGCCTCGAGCTGCGTCTTCTGGTACTCGATGTTCTTGAGCGCATTCTCACGACCACTCGTGCATCGAATGCGTTCCTGCGCATCGAACACCCAACCACCGGTCGCGGTGCGCACCGTCGGATTCGCGATGCACTCCGGAGGCGGCTTCAGCTCGGCGAGCTGCTTCTCGATGCGATCCAGCTTCAGCCGCGCAGCCGCGCACTTGTCGAGCCCGCCATACGCCGGCAGCGGAGCAGGGTACCCACTGGGCCTCGGCGGCTTCACCTCGGAAGGCGGCGGCTTGTCGGCCTTCACCACTCCAAGCTCGGCGTCGATTCGCTTCGCGCGCTTCTTGTACTTCTCGGGGATCTGATCCGCCGTGCCGACCTGCTCGACGCCATCGGCTCCGGTCCATCGATACATCTCATCCGAAGCCGGCGTCTCAGGGACAGGCTCCTTCACTGCGACCGGTGCAGCGATCGGCGGAGGCGGCGGCGGAGGCGGCCGATCGACCCACTCCTCGAGCTGCGCGAACGTCAGCAGCACGTGCTTCCCGTCGAGCGTGTCGAACTCGAAGCCCTTCCCGAGCGTGTCGTAGTGCGGCCGTTCGCCTTCGCGATCGAGCGTGCCCTTGAGCCACGCGAACCACTTCCCCGATTCCGACAGCGCCACCGATTCCGGAGCCGCGACCTGATGCAGCCGAATCAGCGTCGGCGCATCGACGTTGCCTTTCCACACCGCACCGACGGGACTCGCCGCGACCGAGTCCTTCACCGGCGGAGCGTCCTTCAGCACCGCCACGACGCAATCCGGAGACACGAAGTGCAGATCGTTCCTCGTCGCGATGCACTCGTTGCGCATCCACATCGTCGCTCCGCCACGCCCGACGCACCGCACCTCGCACGAGCGCTCGTCTTCGCCCCGGCTGGAGACCACTGCGACGCCGTTGAACGACATCGTCTCCCACTGCAGCGGGAGTTGATGTGCGACGGCTGGAGGAGGCGGCCTCGCGACGGGCGGCTCCTTCTGCGGGCACCCGCTCGCCACCAAAACCACGCTCATCAGCAACGGAAATCGCATGCAGGATCCACTGACAGTGGGGCCACTTTCTCGTTCTTTGAGAGTGTACTCGCGCGTGTTCTCAAGGCTCGTACACCCCGCTAGGCTCCGCCACGCTGAAAAGGGGCCGGGCCGAAGTCCCCAGTGCCGGGCGTGCCGTGTTTCCCAGCAGCTGTGCTGCTGACCTGTTTTCGGAGGTCATCTTTCATGAACCGTTTGTTCTTCGCTGCGCTCGCGAGCGCGATCGTCGGTGGCTGTGCGTGTCCCACCGTTCAAAAGTGCAAAGACTTCACTGACTGCACCGCGGGTCAGGTGCGCGTGATGGGCGAAAGCCGCGCCACCATCGGCACTGTCAGAGGCCCCGGAAACGGCGGCGGCGTCGGCGGAGCGAACGGCGGCGGTCAAGGCGGAGGCGGCGCCGGACAAGGCGGCGGCCAGGGCGGCGGTGGCGTCGTCATGGGCTGCGACCCCAACACGCCGGGTCTGAACCTCACGAAGGACACCGACTGCGACGGTCTCTCCGACGCGGAAGAGTACGGCACCGACTACGGCAACGGCATGCGCACCGACCCGTGCAACGCCGACTCCGATGGCGACGGCCTGCCTGACGGTCTCGAAGTCGGCAAGACGAGCTCGGTCTCGGCGACTTGTCAGATCACGCCCGACGCGCACCCGAACTCGAAGTCGAACCCGACGCGCGGTGACTCCGACGGCGACGGCGTGAACGACGGAGTGGAAGACGCGAACCACGACGGCAGCCGTCAGCCCACCGAGACCGATCCGGTCCGCATCGACACCGACTGCGACGGTTACTCCGATGGTGAAGAGCTGGCGATGATGGGCGGCTGCGCGACCAACGGCGCGTTGCGCGACACCGACGGCGACGGTCTGCCCGATGGCGTCGAGGGCGGTCTCCAGCCGATCGGCGCTGATCCGATGGGCTGCATGTACACGGCTCAGACCTACGACGCTGATTCCGCGGTGACGACCAACGCGTGCAACGCCGACTCCGATGGCGACGGCATTCAGGATGGAGCCGAAGACACCAACCTGAACGGCCGCGTCGACATGGGCGAGCTCAACCCGACGAACATGGGTGACGGCATGGGCGTCGCGCAGCAGGCGTGCGCGACCGTGAACTTGAAGCCGGTCAACTTCCACTCGAGCGGCATCAGCGACGTGCAGGTCGCGCTGGTTCCGGAGTTCACGGAGATCACGCGCGTGTCGGGTCCGATGGGCGAGCAGGGCTTCTTGTTCTTCGACGCCACCACGAACATCGCTGGCATCGCGCTGACCAAGATGCCCACGGGCGCCGACGTGACGGCTGAGGAGGCGGACGGTCGCACGAAGATCACCGGCGTCGCGGCTCCGCTCGTTCAGAACTTCACCACGTGGGACAACTTCGCCGCGGCGCGCGCGATCTACGACGTGAGCGGCGGCGCGGGCGTGAAGGACAAAGTGAACGCCATCGCGCAGAACTACCTCGGCACCAACGCGACGGGTCTGCTCTCCGCTGGTGGAGCGGCGGGTCCGTACAAGGTCGTGGCGGAGTACGTGCGTCGCTCGACCTCGCGCGCGGCGCTGGTGATCGCGGTCGTCCCGGCAAACCTCTACACGGGCCAGGCGTTGTTCCGCGTCGATGACGCCGCTGGTGGCACCGCGCTCGCGCAGTTCGGAGACTTCGCCAACGTGCAGTGCGAGGTCTTCGCGGCGACGATCAGCCAGAAGGTCGACTTCCTGTGGGTGGTCGACGATTCGTGCTCGATGCAGAGCTCGCAGACGGCCGTCGCGAACGCCGGAGCGATCTTCAGCCAGAAGCTGATGGCCGCTGGTCTGGACTTCCGCGTCGCCGCAGTGACGACGGGCTGGTTCCCCTCGGGCTACAACGGCTCGATCCGCGATTGGACGACCAACCTCACGACGATGCAGAGCTGGTTCAGCGGCGGAGGCGCGTTCGGCACCGGCGGTGACGCGAGTGAGCAGGGCTTCGCGGGCACGCAGACGTTCATGAACCGCATGGGCAGCCCGATGGCGTCGAGCACGTTCCGCACCGACGCGCAGGGACACCTCATCTTCCTCACCGACACGCTCGATCAATCGAGCATCACGCCGGCGGCGATGCAGTCGTTCTTGATGGCGCGCATTCCGGTGCGCGCGGTGGCGCACGGCATCATCTGCCCTGAGAACGGGAGCTGCGGCGACTCGCAGGAAGGCAACCCCGGCAAGTACCACTCGCTGATTCGCGCGACGGGGGGCGTGCTCGGAAACATCATGGTGTTCAACCCGACGGCTCCGACGCCGGCGCAGCAGGCGCAGCAGCAGGCGACGATTGATGCGATCTTGAACGCGGTGATCGGTGGAACGGGGACGCAGCTGCAGCGTCCGCCGATCTCGGCGACCATCAAGGTGGCCATCGCGACGACGCGTGGTCAGTGCAACACGGCGGACGTTCCGCGCGATCGCACCAACGGGTGGGACATCGACCCGGCGACTCGGCGCATCGTGTTCTTCGGCAACTGCATCCCCAGCGCGGCGGGTGTGCAGGTCGCGGTCTCGTACAAGTACTGGAACGACGCGTCGCCTGATCCGAACGGTGATGCGTGCGGCGGTACGTGCGTCGCTCCGATGGTCTGCAACCCGGGAACGCGCTCGTGCGTGTGCTCGAGCAACTGCGGCGGCTGCGGCATCGGCTTCACCTGCAACACGAACACGTGCGCCTGCGAGCCCGACATCGGCTGAAGCGAAACCGCCCTTTCGTTACAAGAAGTTCACGAGTAATGGGGTACATCGTCAACTGCGGTGCAACGTTTCGTGGACTACTCGACACTGGCGGGGGCTGTCGCTGCGAACTCCCACCGCCGGGAGTCAATCCCGATGATTTGCCTGTCGTTCCTTGTCCAGTCGGAGAGCGAGGAAAGGAGCGCAAGAACCCAAACCCAGACAAGCCGAAGACGAGGGATCACCAGACCGGGAAGAAGCTGAAGCAGAAGCCGCCTCCGAAGGAACCGCCCAAGATGCCGGAGGTCATTCCCAAGGGAAAAGGCAAGCCCAAGTGACGCCGCGCGATCTTGCCGTGCTCCGAAAGCTCAAGACAAGGAGCGACCGTGGCGAACAGGTTCAGGTCGACCGCGCTCTTCGCAATCGCCTTGAGCGCCTTTCGAGCGCGGGCGACGCCGCTGCGTCCATCGCACTCGCTTGGGTTGTTCTGACCACTCGCCCGCGGTCGAAACGCAGAGCAGAGGAGCTGTACCGTAATGCAATTCGCGGCGTGAACGGCAACAGGCGAGTCGCCCTCTACGGCATCGCACAGCTCTGCTTCGGGTCAGGCCGGATGCGCGAGGGCATGGCATTCCTCAGGCGCTCGGGCCGCTTGGGCTACAGCGCTGCTCAGCTTCAACTTGGTCAGATCTACCTCTACGGAGAAAAGGTCCGCCGCTCCCTCGCCGAGGCCGAGTATTGGCTTCGACGTGCCTATCGAAGTGGGAGTGCGGAGGCCGCAATGTGGTTGGGGTGGAAACGCGACTTTGACGACCCGGGGGAGAAGTGGAGAGAGGCGGCGGCTTGGTATCGGCGCGCGGCGGAGAACGGAGTGGTGGAAGGCATGTTCAATTTGGCTGTCTGTCTCGAGCGCGGCCTTGGCATTCGTGCGGATGCGCAGGCAGCTCGGCGATGGTTTGAGAAGGCGGCGCGAGCGGGAGACAAGGACGCAATTCGAAAACTGGCTTCTTTGAGTCCGAAGGCCGGTCTCACGTCGTTGAGAGCTTCCGGTACGTCACCAGCTCGATCCCGCGCTCGGCGATCGCGTCGCGCACGCGCGGACTGAGCACGGCCTTCAGCTCTTCTTCCCAGCTGTAGCGCCACTTCGGATCTTGCGGGACGACTCCGGGGTCGAGGCCAGGGTGCGTGACGATCTCGTTGTCGCCGTCACGCAGGCGATCGAGCAGCCGAATCAGCCGCCGCTCCGTCAGGCGACCTGACTCGAACACGCCGAGCGCCGGCACGCGCTTCACTCCGCGCGGCTGCTTCACGCGCGAGAGCGTCGCGAGGATCGCCGACTTCACCGCCGACCCGGGATGACGCAGCCACGTGAAGTTCGGCCGCTCCGTCGGCCAGCGGACTGGCACACCGAGCTCCGCCGCCAGCACCTCGATGATCGAGGTCATGTTCGGCAAGAGATGCAGGTGCTGGTGCGTGTCGAGGTGATCGATGTCGGCTCCCAGCTCGCGCACACGGGCGACCTGCGCGCGGAACTCGGTGACGATTTCTTCCGCCGGAATCAGCCGACCGAGCCACGCAGCTGAGAGCTCGGCCCAGTTGCTTCGAAACCGCCCACCCGGCGCGAGCCAGCGCACTTCCGCGTTCGGCGCCGCC
>JAEUJS010000707.1 GCA_016792935.1 Archangium sp.
AGCGTGAACAGGTCTTGCGGGCCCGCGACGCCCTTCAATTCCACGCCGCGCTGACGGCGCGAACGCAGGCGCATCTCGACGTCGGTGAGCTCTCCGTGCGCGCCGATGGAGAGACGAATTTCCCCCGGCGCCGCCGAGCCCGACACGCGCGAGCAGAAGTTCACCGCGTCGCCTGACACCAACACGCCGTCGGTCAACACCGGGCCCGAGTGAACGCCGACGCGCACTGACAAGCGATGCTCCGGCGCGCGCGAGTCGTTGTCGCGCACGATGTTGCGCTGCAGGTTCACCATCGCGCGCGAGGCCTGCGTGGCGGTGTCGAAGCACAGGAAGACGCCGTCACCCGCGGTGTCGACCACGCGGCCGCGCTCGGAGGCGATGGCGTGGTTCACCAGGTCGTAGAAGCGCTGCTGCAGCTTGCGGCCGGCCTCGTCACCGAAGCGCGCGAAGTACGGAGTGCTCCCCACCACGTCGGCGAACACCAGCGCGAGCCGCTTCTCGAAGCGCCGCACGATGGCCTTCGAGAGCACGTCCTGCAGCCGGATGAGCTCGGTCATCGACAGCTTTTCTGCGAGCTCGTCGTAATTCGCCACGTTGGGTTCCTCTTAGCGCGCCGCCGACAGCGTACGCACGCGCTCTGCGAGGTTGGTGCTGAACAAACGATAGATGCGCAGCGCAGCGCTGGGCGTGTTGAAGACGTACTGGCGGAAGGCCTCACGCGAGATGAACAGCGCCTTCACGTTGGTGCGCGCCGTCACGCGAGCCGAGGTCGGGCCATCGAGGAGCAGCGAAATCTCTCCCACGTAGCCGCCGACGCCCAGCGTGTTGAGCAGCCGCGATTCGACGCCGCTGCCGCCGAAAACCTCGACCTGCCCGTCGACGATGAGGAACAGCCCGCGCCCCGCCTGCCCCGGCTCGATGAGGTGCATGCCGGGCCCGAAGCCGTGCTGCACGCACACGCGGAACAACGCGCGCATGTCTTCCATCGAGAGCTCCGAGAACATCGGGAGCGCCTTCAGAAAGCCGTACGCATCGGCCGCCGGAGTGGTCGGCAAGGGCATCGCCGCGCGCAACACCGGCACGGCCTTTTCTTCTTTCTTCGCGGGAGGAATGCGCGCACGCACCTTCGCCGCCGCCGCCGCGTTGTTGGTCGCTTCGAGCAAGCGCGCGAGGTACTCGAGCAGGGTCGCGTCACCACGCGCCTCGGTGGACGAGCGCGCGCAGTTCATCAACAGCTCGATGGCCTGGTCCTGGTGGCCGTGGTTCGACATCAACTCGGCGAGGCGAATCGTCGGCGCAATCGCGCCCGGGCTCTTCGAGACGCACAGCCGCAGCGACTCGACCTCGCCGTGGAGGTTGTCGAGCGCGCGGTACACGCCGGCCGCGTTCTCGTATTCCCCCGCACGCGCGAGGGCTTCGGCCATCTGCTCGCGCGAGCCCGCCTGACCGTAGAGCGCCACGGCGTCGTCGATGCGCCCGGCCCGCTCGTACGCTGACGCAGCCTTGGTGATTTCACCCGCGCGCTTCCACGCTTCGGCCGAGCGGGCGAACTCGTTCACCTGCTCCCACGCGGCCGCGGCTTCGGCGTCGAGGCGGAGCGATTCGTAGGTGGTGGCGGCGGCTCCGAAGTCGCGGGCGCGTTTGAACATCTGCGCGATGGACTTCTTGAGCTCGAAGGAGCCGGTCACCATTTCCTGCAAGAGCCCCTCTCGCGAGGAGCCGCGCGTCTCTTCGTAGAACTTCACGGCCGCGTCGACCTCGTTGCGGACCAGCAGGGCGCGCAGCTGCAACAGCGGGCCACCGACGGGGACGAGCTGGCCGCCTGAGGCGTCGTCGAGGAATTCGAATTCGAGGGAATGAGCCATAGGGAAACGCGGCTGAACTTACGCGCGGGAAAGGCCCCTGTCCCGTGCTGGTGGAGCATGGACGCCCGCGGACTCACAGCGCCTGAGAAAGGCCGTGCTTTCGCGGCCCCTGCTGGCGATCGCCGCTTGCAGCTGTCCATTGGCGTCGTCCAACCAACTCACGAACGGAGCAGCGCCATGACGGTCACCTTGTTGCGAACCTTGAACTCACTGCTGACGCGCGATGACGAGCGCCTCGATGGAAACGAAGCGAAGCGCCTCGTCGACTCTTCACGCGATGGAGCGGACGTCACTGCCGACGAAAAGAGGGAACTGCGCGCCATCGCGCTCGCGCCGAAGACGACGCTGGAAGCGCGGAGCGTCATCGAGGCGTTCGTCTCCGAGCCGGTCACGGAGCCGGTGCTGCGCGCGATGACGGGCTTCGACGCTTCCAGCTTCGATGACGACGTCGTCGTGCTCGGACGCGATGGCGCGCTGCGTGGAACGTCCGGCATCACGCCGTACTCGCGCGGCTACGACGCGGTGCACACCGGGCCGATGCGGCTCGCGCACGGGAGCAAGGCGCCGCATTCCGCGCTGCTGACCGACGAAGAGAACGCGCGACTGAGCGAGCTGAAGCCGGCGGACGCGCTCGACGCCGCGGCGAAGGAGCGTGGCGCGCAGCTCGGGGGCGGTTTCTCCGCGCTCGCTGCGGCGAAGAGTTCGTACGACCCACAAGCGCCGACGTGGTGGGGCAAGTGCCATGCGTGGGCGTGGTCAGCGATGAGCACCGAGCTCGCGGCGCGCGTCGACGTCGGAGGCCCCGAAGGCCAGCGTGGTTTGTGGCTCGGCGGTCAGTGGGTGAGCCGCGCTGACCTCGGCAACTTCCTGATGGGAACGGCCGACCACATCTCGCTCGCCGACCCGAACACGCTGATGGACTCGAAGGTCAGCGCGTACGACCTGCTCGCCGCGACCAGCCAGTTTCTCGTGAACGGTGGAGGTGGCTTCGTCGCCGACATCCACAACGACGAGGTGCACGGTGGCGAGCGTGAGGTGTGGAACCAGCCATTCGTTTCCGCCGACGTGGACACCACCACGCTCACGGGAGAGGTGGCCGACGCGCTGCTGCGACTCGCGCGTGCTGACGGCGTCGAAGGTGGCGTCATGGTGAAGCACGTGCACGTCATCGGCCGCTACGGCAACGAGCGCGGCGACGCGTGGGAAGGAGAGGCCCACCTGAACAGCCGCGCGTGGAATGTGTACGCGGTCACCGACGCGAACGGCGTGGTGCAGGGCGCGTACATGGCCGACGACCCGAAGCTCGCCTCGTTCAGCGGGCTGCCCACGCTGCAGAGCCAGGAACTGCCCGAGTACGTGTGGAAGCCGACCATGCGCGCGGTGGACTCGGCGCTGACGGGACGTCTGGATCGCTCCATCGATGAAGATTCGCTCGGGCGCGAGTTCCGGTTTCTCGTCGGTGACGTGTTGAAGAACGGCGTGCCGGGCGCGGTGCGTTCGCGCTTCGAAGCGGAAGTTGCGTCGCTGCCGCAGGGGCCGATCGATGCTTCGCGGCTCGAGTCGTTGAAGCTCCGCTACCCGGGTATCGACGCCGCGTACTCCAAGGCGCAGTGGGAGCGACTCTTCAAGAGCCGCGGGCTGTAGAGGACAGATGGCACGCTGACTGCCTCGAGGTCGAAGTGGTTGGTGTGTGTCTGCTCCGTGCCAACGGCGCACGTGCTTCTCGTGCATCGCGCCGGTGTGAAGGGCGCGCTGGCTTCGAAATCAGCAGAAGAGGCGAGGGGGTCGGTCCCTCAACGTGAGCTCTGGCAACCAGATCGCGCCCGCCCCCCGTGGCTCTCGAAACCGATCTCGAAGCCCGCGCGAACTTGCGCACCCGGTGCCCGAGGAGAGGGGCTGAGGTGTGTCGAGCACGGCGGTCGCGCGTACCCGCACCATCTTCGACCCCAATGCAGTTCAGCCCGTCGTGAGCACGAAGATGCCGGTCTTCCAGACGACATACGCGGTGGCGATGACCACGCCGTTCCACCCAACGAAGAACACCTTCGCAAAGAGTGACGGTAGAGCGCGTTGGTGCCCGCGACGGCGAGCGCCCACAGCAGCATCTTCGGCCCCGCGAGCACCGTGAATGCGACGACGAAGGGAAGCTGCGTGGCGATGATCCACCGCGGCAATCGCGCGAGGCCGGCGTCGTCGAGGCCGTTCGCGCGATCCGTCTCGGCGTCGAAGATGTCGTTCCACCCGTAGAGCAGGAGCCCGAGCGGAAACGTGACGTACACGCACCCCAGCCAGAACTCGGGCGTGCCGAACATGTCGCGCTGACCGAACGGGAGAACGAAGAACCACAGCTGCGTCGGCCAAAAGCCCGGACGCGAGACCTTCAAAAGGTCAGCGACCCACTTCACCTACCTGGAGCCGATGCGGACCCGCTGATCGATGCGACCGAAGATGCTCTTGCCGTTCGCGTCCTTCATCTCGATCTCCACGCGATCGCCGTCTTTCATGAAGGGCGTCTTCGGCGAGCCGGTGTCGATGGTCTCGATCATCCGAATCTCGGCGAGGCACGAG
>JAEUJS010000709.1 GCA_016792935.1 Archangium sp.
GTCGTGAAGTCCGGAGCGGTGAACTCCGGCATCCCGGCTGCGCGGCGGAAGAGCTCGTGGCGTTTCCAGACGCTCGCGCTGGTGATGGTCGCGAGGATCGCGATGGTCAGGAGGAGGAGGCGCTTCTTCACGGCCTGCGAGGTAACTCGGACGGTTCGGGCACGCCAGAGTTGCGAGAACTGCCTCGCAATGCTCATGCTCTTAATGTCATGAGTACTGCGCTTCCCGGGAGGCAGTCCGGCCCGAGGTCTCCTCGCCCGGGTGTCGTTCGTGGCCGAGGGGCAAGCGCATCATCGGCACGGCGCGCGTTCTTTCGCTCAACACCACCCTGAGGCTGTTGCTAGCGCGCGATGAGTTCGAGGCGTTCCGCTTCGAGCTCGTCCACCTTGCGCTGCAAGCGCCTGAGTTCGTCACGTTCGTCTTCGCGAAGCTCGTAGGCCTTTTCCGCGTCCATGGTCAGCTCCCTGAGTGACTCCTCGCTCAGGCGTTCGCCCGGGCGCAGTTCGGCCAACTCGCGGATCGCCTTGCGCTCGTACCGCAGCTTCCGAAGCAGCCACGTCGCGTCCTCGACCTTGTGACGCACGTCCCGAAGAAAGTTCGTCGCCGATCGAGCCTTCTCATCAGTGTTGAAGACGAACTCTTCGGCTTTGCAGAGATCCTCGTGCAATCGGATCCAGGCCAGCTCGCCTTTGCTCGTTGCCCCCCAGCCTCCAACCCATCCGTTATCGCGCTTCCAGCACTCGACCAGGTCCCTGCGCTCCAGACGGCGCAACGATTGGTCAACGCTCTGGCGAGAGCGGCCGATGGTCTCAGCGATGCCGGAAGCGGTCACCGAGGTCGTGTCTGGCCCGCGCGCGTTCAAATAGACCAAACGCATCACGGGGAGATCTTCGATCGTGAACCCGCGGGCCCGCGCCATCGGCCGGAGGCGGTTCTCGATCACTGCGAGCAGATAGTGCATGGCGAGGATGGTGTTCATCGCGCCGTTGTCTCATGCGGGTCCGACAAGTGACCGGTGCGCGCCAGCACGGAACTCGCTACACGACCCGCATGCCTGAGTTGCCCGAAGTCGAATTCGCCCGCCGCGCGCTCAAGCGCTGGTTCAAGGGCCGCAAGCTCGTCCGCACCGAAGCCGAAGACCTGCGCACCTTCCGCGACTCCGATCTCGGCGTCTTCAAGGCGCTGAACGGCCCGCTCCACGACATCGGCCGCCGCGGAAAATTCCTCGTCGTCTCCTTCGACAACAAGCTCGGCTTCGTCGGTCACCTCGGCATGACCGGCAAGTTCCTCAAGCGCAGCCCTTCCGAAGAAGTGAAGTGGAGCCGCGCCCGCTTCCACCTCGACAACGACGAGATCATCCACTTCCAGGACCCGCGCATGTTCGGCTTCATCGACGCGGCTCCAGCGACCGAGCTGTGGAAGCAGAAGTCCGTCGCCAAGCTCGGCCTCGATCCGCTCGAAGACGAATTCTCACTCGACGCACTGAAAGAGGCGCTCGGCAAATCGAAGCAGCCGCTGAAAGTCGCGCTGATGGATCAAGAGCGCATCGCGGGCCTCGGCAACATCCACGCGGCGGAGGCGTTGTTCCGCAGCAAGCTCCACCCGTCGCGCACGCCGGTCTCGCTGCAGGACGCGGAATGGAAAGCGCTCCACAAGGCGATCATCGCCACCATCGACTTCGCGCTCGAAGAAGAGGGCGGCACCGACGACATCGCGTACGTCGAAGAGCCCGGCGTCGAGAACCCGTTCTTGATTTACGGCCGCGCTGATCTCCCGTGCCGTCGCTGCAAGACGATCGTGAAGAAGTTCACGCAGGGCGGGCGCACCACGCACTTCTGCCCAACGTGTCAGCCGAAGAAACCGCCCGCCAAGAAGAGGAGCAAGTCATGACCCCTGGACTCGATCACGTCGCCATCGCGGTGAAGGATCTCGACGTCGCCATCAAGTACTACGTCGAGGTCCTCGGCTTTCCTCCTCCGGAGCTGGAAGTCGTCGAAGAACAGAAGGTCCGCACCGCGATCTTCGGCCACGGCATGGGGCGCATCGAGTTGATCTGCCCGACCGAGCCCGACACCAGCGTCGCCAAGTTCCTCGAGAAGCGCGGAGAAGGGCTCCACCACATCTGCGTCGAGGTGAAGAACATCGAACAGTCACTCGCCGACTTGAAGGCCAAGGGCGCGCAGCTGATCGATCAAACTCCGAAGATCGGCGCCGGTGGAGCGAAGATCGCCTTCGTCCACCCGAAAGGCGCCCACGGTGTACTGACCGAGCTTCGGCAGGGTGCTACGCAGGCGAAGTGAAGATTCTCCGTCGAGTCCTCCTCGTCGCGCTGGCTGCTCTCCCTTCGTTCGCCGCTGACAAGCCGGCCGAGAAACCGCCGGTGCGCATCGCGGTGCTGTACTTCGACGTGCTCACGCAAGACGCCGAGCTGCAGGCCTTCACCAAGGGCCTCGCCGCGATGATGATCACCGATCTCGCGATGGCGCCCGGCCTCCAGATCGTCGAGCGCGATCGCCTCGAAGCGGTGCTCGCTGAATTGAAGCTCGGCTCCAGCGCGTTCACCGACAAGTCCAACCTCGTGAAGGTCGGCAAGTTGCTGCAGGCCGACTTCCTCGTCACCGGCTCGCTCATCAAGGCCGGCAAGATTCAGAGCATCGAGCTGCGGCTCTTCTCGTCCGCGACCTCGGCCGTCACCGCCACGCACCGCGCGAAGTTGAAGGACGACGACGTCTTCGAAGCCGAGCAGAGCTGCGTCGGAGCGGTCCTCAAGTCGCTCGACAAGATGAAGTCGGAGCTCGCGGTGAAGTCCGAGCCGCTGCCGTACGCGACGGCGGTGAAGTACTCCTACGCGCTCGATGCGAAGGACAAGAAGGACAAGGCCACCGCGACCAGGCTGCTCCAGGAGGTCGTCAAGGAACGGCCCGGCTTCGCGCTCGCCAAACTCGATCTCGCCACGCTGACGGAGTGACCCTCAATGCGCTCGCTCTTTCTTTCTCTTCTCGTTGCGTCGTCAGCACTCGCCGGCACGCCGACCTTGATGGTCGCGTACTTCGACAACAACTCCGGTGACGCGCAGTACGACCCGCTCCGCAAGGGGCTGGCCGACATGTTGATCACCGATCTCGTGAACGTCAGCGCATTGAAAGTCGTCGAGCGCGATCGCCTCAACGCCATCCTCGACGAGCTCAAGCTCTCGCAGACCAGGGTCGTCGATCCGAAATCCGCGCTGAAGATGGGGAAGATGTTGTCCGCCGAGTTCGTGCTCACCGGCGGCATGCAGATCCAAAAAGGAAAGCTCCGCATCGACGCGCGCGTGGTGAAGGTCGACACCAGCGCCAACATCAGCGCGCAGGCGGTCGAAGGTCCGCTCGATGACTTCTTCTCGGTGGAGAAGGATCTCGTCGACGCCGTGCTCGCGGATCTCGCGGTGAAGTTGATGCCGGATGAGAAGAGCAAGCTGCGCCGCAACCAGACGCAGAGCTTCCAGGCCTTCAACGCGTACTCGAAGGGCCTCGACGCCAGCGATCGCGGAGATCAGGAAGAGGCCGCCAGGCAGTTCAAGATCGCGCTCGAGGCCGACGCCAACTACGCGAAGGCGAAGAACCAGGTCGAGCGCTACGACGCGATGCTCAAGCTCGCGCGCGAGCGGCAGGGCGGGGCGCTCGACGGAGTGATCGCCGGGCTCGACCCCAAAGCACCCGACTTCGGCAACAAGGTGAACGAGCTGCTGACGTCCACGCTCATGGCGCGCGACGAGAAGACCGTGGCCAAGGGCATCGCGTACCTGCGCACCATCGTCGAGAAGGATCTGCGCCCCGCGATTCAGACCAGCATCGGCACTTCACACCCCGAGGCGATGTGGCTGCCCGTGCTCGGCGATCGCTACTTGTGGGATCCCGAGACGGTGGATCTGCTCCCGCCCATCTACCCGTACGTGCTCGCGCGCTACCCCGACGATCGCATGCTCACGCAGAGCAACTTCGCCGACGGGCCGAAGAACATTCAGCGCCAGATCGATCTCAAGAAGACCAACCCCACGATGATGAAGCAGCAGTTCGACACCATCGAGTTCTACGCGCCGTTCAAGGCGAATCGGGCGGCGGCGCAGGAACTGTTCAAGCTCGTCGCGACGAAAGCTCCGAAAAAGTAGGCAATCGGTGCGGTCGTGACGCGTACGCGGCGGACCTGAAAAAAGTGCACGCCCGGCGAATTGCTGGGCTACACCCCGCCGCGCCTCACTTGTACCCGCAGCAGCCTGAGGCTGCTGATCTGCTCACGGAGAACGCTGCTCATGCTTCGCCTGTCTCATGCGCTCGCAAACCTCTGCGCTTCGCGCAAAGACGCCTCCTTCGTCGGCGGTCGGTTCTCTCGCTCGGCGCTCGCGGTCCTCGCGCTGTCGTCCACCTTCGCTCTCGCGCAGACCGACGGAGGCACAGCTGCTCCTGTCACCGCTCCGACGACGACCTCCAGCTCCAGCTCCGAGAGCGATCTCCGCAAGGAATTCGAAGCACGCCTCGAGGCCGCGCGCCGTGAAGTGAAGGAGCTCCGCGAAGAAATGCGCGCGCAGCTCGCCACGCAGTCGGTCGCGCAGGGTTGGCAGGAAGATTGGGTCGACGAGAAGCGCAAGCTGGAGCTCGTCACCTTCGACGGCTACCTCCGCATTCGCCCCGAGCTCTTCTACAAGTTCGATCTCGGCCGCGGGAACGACGCCGCCGGCTACCCGCTCTTCCCGCGCTCACCGTCGAGCTTGCAGGACCGCACCCAGGCCGGCGTGAACATGCGCTTCCGCTTCGAGCCCACCATCAACATCAGCGAAGAAGTTCGCGTTCGCGCGCAGATCGACGCGCTCGACAACATGGTGTGGGGAAGCACGCCCGACTACGCGTTCTCGCGCAACGGCATCAACGACTACTACTACGACCGCAACGAGTTCTCGGTGTTCAGCGCCAGCCAGACGGCTCCGCGCAGCGGCGTGAACTCGCTGCAGGACTCGATTCTCTTCAAGCGCGTCTGGGGCGAGGTCGGCACGCCCATCGGCATCTTGCGCTTCGGCCGCATGCCCTCGCACTGGGGCCTCGGCATGTTGTGGAACGACGGCAACGGCATCGACAACGACTGGGGTGACACCGTCGATCGCGTGAGCTTCACCGCCGAGCCGCTGCCCGGCTTCTACATTACGCCGATGATCGACTTCAATTTGTCGGGGTTGATCAGCAACCGCACGCAGGAAGGCGGCCAGCCGTTCGATCTCAACACGTCCGATAACGTGACCAGCTTCATCCTCGCGGTGCAGCGCCGTGACACCGAGCAGGAGCGGCTCGCGAAGCTCAACAACGACAGCTTCGTCTTCAACTACGGCCTCCACTTCACGTACCGCAACCAGCGCTTCGACGCGGTGGACACGCTGAGCAAGCCGTTCGGCGCGACCGAGGGCTCGGCGAGCGGTCAGGCCACCAGCCCGGCCGTGTTCCGCAAGGCCGACATCTTCATCCCCGACCTGTGGGCGAAGTTCGAACGCAAGGAGTTCCGCATCGAGGCCGAGTTCGCAGCGGTGCTCGGTGGCATTCAGAACCGCGCGTTGTCGGCGGGTGCCATCGACGCCAGCCAGTCGCTCGGCGTGTACCAGTTCGGCGGCGTGCTCCAGGGCGAGGCGAAGCTGCTCAACGGCGACCTCGAGATCGGCGGTGAGATCGGCTTCGCATCGGGTGACAAGGCGTACGGCTTTGGAAACTACCCGCGACGCAAGGGCTCGGGCCTCAACGGCGCCACCGCAGAGGGCGACACCGATGGTCCGCAATACAGCTGCCCCAACACCTGCACCGACAACGAGATCACCAACTTCCGGTTCAACCGTGACTACCGCGTCGACATGATCCTCTACCGAGAGATCCTCGGCGGGGTGACCGACTCGATCTATTTCAAGCCCAAGGCGAAGTACCGCATCACGCAGGGCTTCGAGGCGTTCGCTGCGCTCATCTACTCGCGCGCGCTGTTCGTCGAGTCGACCCCCGGTTACCTCTACGGCGGCCGCGGTGAGTCGCTCGGCATCGAGATCAACGGCGGCGTTCGCTACGAGACCGAAGACGGCTTCTACGGCCAGCTGCAGTACGGAATCCTCTTCCCGCTCGAGGGCTTCATGAAGCGTGAGGGCTCGATCGCCAACGGCATCCCCATCAACGGGACGGAGATTCAGCGCGAGAACGCGCAGGCCCTCCGCGCGATCGTCGGCATCCGTTTCTGAAATGTTCGCCCGGCTCGCCGCGCTCGCGGTGCTGCTGATCGCGATCGGCGCGTGTGGGATCAAGGCTCCGCCGAAGCCTCCACTCGAAGCGACGGCCGCGGAGAGCACGACGTCGACTGCTGATGCGGGCTGCTCCTCGTGCGCGGAGAGGAAGCCATGAATCACTTCGACTCGCGTAACGGCGCGCTGTGCGCCGAAGACGTTCCGCTCGAGAAGATCGCGCACGAAGTCGGCACGCCGACCTACGTGTATTCGAGCGCCACGCTGAACCGGCACTTGAGCGTAGTGCGCGACGCGTTCGGCACCGTGCCGCACGTGCTCTGTTACTCGGTGAAGGCCAACTCCACGCTCGGCGTGCTGAAGCTCGTCGTGAAGCACGGCTCGGGCTTCGACATCGTCAGCGGCGGAGAGCTCGCGCGCGTCCTCGAAGCAGGCGGAGATCCGAAGCGCATCGTCTTCTCCGGCGTCGGCAAGCGTGAAGACGAGATGGTCGCTGCATTGCGCGCGGGGATCTTGATGTTCAACGTCGAGAGCGCGGAGGAGCTGGCACTCCTCGACCGCGTGGGACGGCGCGCGAAGAAGAAGGCGCCGTTCTCGCTGCGGGTGAATCCCGACGTCGATCCCAGGACGCACAAGTACATCGCGACCGGGTTGAAGAGCTCGAAGTTCGGCGTGCCGTTCGAAGAAGCCGTCGCGCTCTACCGCGCGTCCAGAAAGATGAAGGGCCTGCAGGCGATGGGAGTCGATTGCCACATCGGCAGTCAGCTCACTGATGCGAAGCCGTTCGCCCAGGCGCTCTCACGCGTCGCGGGGCTGTACACCACGCTGAAGGCCGAGGGTTTTCCGCTCACGCACCTCGATGTCGGCGGTGGACTGGGCGTCACGTACACCGATGAGAAGCCGCCCGGACTCGCGGCGTATTCGCAGGTGGTGGTCGATTCCACGCGCCACACCGGAGCGACCGTCGTGCTCGAGCCCGGCCGCGTCATCGTCGCGAATGCCGGCGTGCTGATCACGCGCGTGCTCTTCAACAAGAAGACCAAGACCAAGCACTTCCTCATCGTCGACGCCGGCATGAACGATCTGATGCGGCCCGCGCTGTACGAAGCGCACCACGACATCGTGGCTGTGAAGCCTCGGCGCGGCGCGAAGACCACGGTGGAGATCGTCGGGCCGGTTTGCGAAAGCACCGACGTTCTGGGGAAGGCGCGATCTGTACCGCCGCTCGTCGCAGGTGATCTGCTCGCCATCAAGACGGCGGGGGCCTACGGCATGTCGATGGCATCCACGTATAACTCCCGCCCCAGGCCCGCCGAGGTGCTGGTCGATGGAAAACGGTGGCGGGTGATCAGAAAACGCGAAGCACTCCAGGATCTCTGGAGAGGAGAAACGCCATGACGTTGCAAGGCTCGATGACCGCGCTCGCCACCCCGTTCAAGGACGGGAAGCTCGACGAAGCCGCGTACGAAGCGTTGGTCGAATACCAGGTGTCGAACGGCACTTCGGTCATCATCCCGATGGGGACGACGGGCGAGTCGGTGACGATGACTCCGGCCGAGCGGCGCCGCGCGATCGAAGTGGCGCTCAAAGCCAATCGCGGCCGCGCGAAGGTGTTCGCCGGCGCAGGAAGCAACTCGACGGCCGAGACGATCGAAGGCGTGAAGGTCGCGCGCGAGCTCGGAGCCGACGGCGCGCTGGTGGTGACTCCCTATTACAACAAGCCCACGCAGGCCGGCCTCGTGGAGCACTACCGGCTCGTCGCGAAGGCGCATCCCGGCTTCGCGCTCATGGCGTACAACGTTCCGGGTCGCACCGGCGTCGATCTCCTCCCCGAGACGGTGAAGAAGCTGGTCGAAATCAAGGAAGTCGTCGCGCTCAAGGAAGCGACCGGCAACGTGCTGCGCACGCTCGACGTCTACGAGCAGGTCGGCGACAAGATCACACTGCTCTCGGGTGATGACTTCGTCGTCGCGCCGTTCATCTTCTCTGGCGGCCGCGGCGTGGTGAGCGTGTCGTCGAACGTGGCGCCGAAGTTGATGAGCGAGCTGTGCAGCAAGGCGCTCGCTGGTGACATCGCGGGCGCTCGCTCGATTCAATTGCAGCTCCAGCCGCTGCATCGGTTGCTGTTCTGCGAGTCGAACCCCATTCCCGTGAAGATGGCGTTGCACCAGATGGGCATGTTCGGGCTCGAGATTCGGCCGCCGCTCACGGTGATGACCGATGCGAACGCGGCCAGGTTGAAAGACGAGCTGCAGAAGCTCGGGCTGCTCAACCGGAAGGCCTCGTGAGCGGCGGGGCGATCAAGGTCGTCATCACCGGCGTGTCGGGCCGGATGGGCTCGTTGATCACGCGGCTGGTGCGCGACACGTCTGACTTCGTGCTCCACGGCGCGACGGACAAGCCGGGCAGTGCGTCGATCGGTCTCGATGCGGGGCTCGCGGCGCATCTCGCTCCGTTGGAGGTCTCGACGGTCGATTCGTTGGACCAGGCGCTCAAGGGCGCGCAGGTGGTGATCGACTTCACGACTCCGGAAGTGTCGGTGGCTCACGCTCGTCTGTGTGCAGAGGCCGGAGTGCCGCTGGTCGTCGGCTCGACGGGATTTTCCGCCGAGGCGAAGGCGCACATGGCGGAAGCGGCGAAGAAGATCCCGCTCGTCATGTCTCCCAACATGAGCGTCGGCGTGAATCTGGTCATCGAGCTGGCGGCGGCGATGGCGAAGCGACTCGGTGAGGGCTTCGACGTGGAGATCGTCGAGACGCACCACCGCATGAAGAAAGACGCTCCGTCGGGGACCGCGGTGCGCATGGCCGATGAGCTCGCGAAGGCGCTCGGTCGCTCGCAAGACGACATCCGCACGTCGCGGGTCGGACAGATCGGCGAGCGCAAGGCTTCGGAGATCGGCGTGCAGGCGTTGCGCGGCGGCGACGTGGTTGGCGAGCACACGGTCTATTTCTTTGGCGACGGCGAACGCGTCGAGCTCACGCACCGCGCGACGTCGCGTGAGCAGTTCGGTCGCGGAGCGTTGCGCGCGGCGAAGTGGGTGATTGGAAAGCCCGCGGGCCTCTACGACATGACGCACGTGCTCGGAGTGAAGTGAGCACCTGGGCCCGCATCGAGCTCGAAGGACGAGCGACGTACGCGAGGGTCGAAGGTGATCGGCTCATCACGTGCCAACTCCCTCTCCCCCTCGCGGGAGAGGGCTGGGGAGAGGGCAAGACCATCGCGCTGAGCGACGCGAAGTTCCTGCCCATCACGCCCGCGAGCAAAGTCGTCGCCATCGGCCAGAACTACCGCAAGCACGCCGAAGAGATGGGCAAGCAGGTGCCCGTCGAGCCGCTGATCTTCACCAAGCCGATGACCGCGCTGAACGCGCATCTCTCGCCCATCGTGCTGCCGCCTGCGAGTCAGGACGTGCACTACGAGGCGGAGCTCGCGCTGGTAATCGGCAAGAAGCTGACCCGCGCGTCGGTTGAAGAAGCAGCCGGGGCGATCTTCGCGCTGACCTGCTTCAACGACGTCACGGCGCGCGACATCCAGAAGCGTGAGGTGCAGCACACGCGCGCGAAGGGCTACGACACGTTCGCGTGCTGTGGGCCGGTGATGGTGACCGGCGTGTCTCCAGATGACCTGCGCATTCAGTGTCGCGTGAACGGAGTGACGAAGCAGGACTCGCGCACCAGCGACATGGTGCACAAGAGCGCCGCGCTGGTGTCGTTCATCTCGCACGTGATGACGCTGTTGCCCGGAGATCTGATCAGCACCGGGACTCCGTCAGGCGTCGGACCGTTGAAGTCGGGCGACGTGGTGGAAGTCGAGATCGAGAACATCGGAGTGCTTCGCAATCCGGTGCAGTGATGACGTTGGCCTTCGTCGCCATCGGATCGAATCTGGGCGATCGCCTGCTGAACATCGCGGAGGCGCGACGGCGCCTGGATCTTCTCGGCGCGCGCACGTCGGGGCCGATCATCGAGACGGATGCGGTGCTGGCTCCGGGAGATCGTTTTCCGCAGCCTCGGTACTTGAATACCGTCGATGCGATCGAGACGCGCCTGTCACTCGACGGGTTCTTCGCCGCGCTGCGGTCAGCCGAAGTTCAGATGGGCCGCCAGCGAAGTGAGCGCTGGGCGCCGCGGAACATCGATCTCGATCTGCTGCTCTTCGGAGACGAGACGCGCGCGACCGAGGAACTCACGCTCCCGCATCCGCGCATGCACGAGCGCGACTTCGTGATGCGACCTCTGCGCGCAGTGGCGGCGCAACTCCCTCTCCCTCGGGGAGAGGGTTGGGGTGAGGGAGCACGCCCTCAGTCAGCCCATCGCGATGGCGTTACTCGACGTCGCGAATGATCAGCGTGTTGGTACGCGTATCGACCGACACGGTGCCGCGCGAGCTCAGCGTCGCCTTCACGTGCGCCGCCATGTCGGCCGCGCTCGCATAGTTCACGGGGATGAGCGTCGTCTTGAGCGGCTTCGCCTCGAACTGCGCCTTCGCGATGGCCGCGCGCTGCACTTCCTCATCAGCCAGTTCCTTCAGCGGAGCGACGCGTAGAATCGACCTCGTCCGCTCGACGCCGAGCCCCTTCGACGCCAGCACAGCCTGGAACGCTTCGTCCCACGGCACGTTGCGCAGCGACATCGTCACCTTCCCCGACACGCTGTCGGCGGTGACGAGGTTCAACTTCCCGACCTCGGCGAACACGCGCAGCACGCTCGTGACGTCAGCGTTCACGAACTCGAAGCTCACGCGCTTCGGTGGCGAACCAGCAGCGAGAGCAGG
>JAEUJS010000121.1 GCA_016792935.1 Archangium sp.
ACGTAGTCCTCGTCGTCGTACGAGAACTCGTAGAAGCAGCCCACCGTCGGGTCGGGCGTGTTGCGCGACTTCTTGAGCGCCGCCTCGACGGGGTCGTTGTTGAGGAGCACGTTGAGCGCGACCTTCCGGTAGAACTCGGAGTCGGTCTGCACCTTCGCCTGGAAGCCCTTGTTGGTGGTGAGTGACTGCACCGCGAGGCGCACCTCAGGCAGGTTGACGAGCTCTTCCTGCAGCGAGGGGTGCTCGCTGATCAGGCGCTCGACGACCGCGCGGCGGTTCTCCTTCGCCGGGGGCAGGCCGTTGACCTTGTAGGCCTCGGCGAGGGTCTTCAGACGGCCGTCGAGGTTGCTGAACGAGCCCAGCGGGCGGTTCGGCTCCGAGATGAGCGGCTGCTGCGACTGCCACGGCCCGTTCGCCGGGCGGCGCGGGTCGGTGGGGTTCAGGTTGGCGAAGACGTAATCCTTCATGTCCTTGCCGGTGATGAGCTGGCTCAACGTGACGTCGCCGTTGACGACATCGATGACCTGCTGGCTCGAACCCGCCCAGGTGTCGAGCGGCGGGCCGTAGACGTTGGCGGCCGCCTTCACGACCATGCCCGTCTCCGGATCCATCGCAGAGGGGCCGAGACCGAGGAGTCCTCCGGCGTTCTGCTCGACGTAGGGAATCATGTTGTAGCGGAGGTCGCCGATGCGCGCGTAGGTGCCGGGCGCGCCGCAGGCCGCCGGAGAGCCTTCACGAACGGGCGACTCACACACGTAGAACATCTGCGGAACGTCGCTGACCTCGAGACCACGCGGCACAGCCACCGCGCGTCGATACGCGCGGTCCCACGAGGCTTCGATGGTCTGATCGGGGTCCATGCCCTGGGCGAGCGCGAGGTGACGCGACGCCGCGCCCTCGAGGAACGAAGGCGTGTTGGCCGTCATGTAATAGACGATGGGCTTCAAGCCGCGCTGCGTGACCGGAATGGTGTTGCCCTTGTCGTCGTGCGCGCGCTGCCAGATGTTGTGGCGCATCGCGAAGAACTGCTGGCCCGTGTACGTGTAGTAGTAGTCCTTCGAGTAGCTGTACGACTCCTGGCGGAAGAAGCCGAACTTCACCATCAGCTTGTCGTTGTAGACGAGCGGCTCGTAGTCGTTGGCCACCGACTCATCGACGCGCAGCACCGACGTGCGGATGCGAACGTCGACGTTCTCGCAGTCGAAGGTGGGGTTGAAGAAGCAGAACGGCAGGTTGCCGTAGCCTTCGTAATAGATCGACGGAGGGTTCAACACGACCTGCGTCGACCAGTCGAAGTACTGGAGCTTGCCGTTGGCGTCCTTGGTGAAGGTGAGCGCCTGGTCGGTCGGGTTCTGGTCTTCCTTGGTGACGGTGCGCAGGTACCAGCCGCTGCCGCCGACGCAGCCGTTGGGCAGCATGTTGGGCTGATTGCAGGTGTCGAAGTTCTGCACCATGTTCGACGACCAGCTGACGCGCATGTATTCGCGCTCGTACCAGGGGCGGTCGGTCGTATCTTCGACGAGCACGTTGCTCTGCTCACCGGTCGACGCGTTGTACTGGCGCTGACGATCGAAGTGGCTGTCGATGCGGTACGCCACGACCGGGTTGCCCTTGTAGGGGCGGCCGTCCTGGAAGACGACCTGACCGAGCTTCGACTTCTGACGGTCGACGCGCGGGTCGGCACCCGGAACGACTTCGTACGAGCGGTAGCCGACGAGCATGCCCTGCTGAATTTCCCAGCGGACCTTTTCCATCTTGCCGCCGTAGCCGACGACCGCGAGGCCGTTCGGGGTCTTGGGGGCGTCGATGACGGAGTCCTGGATGTACCAGGTGCCCTCGAGGAGGTCGGACTTCTTCACGTAATTGGGCTGGGTGCGATCGATCAGCTCAGGCTGCGCGCAGGCCGACGCGAACAGCGCGGCGGCGAAGAGCGAGGTCTTGAACAGGCGGTTCATGTTCGGTCCCGTTTGGTGGTTGGAGTGGAAGGAGGTCATGGTCAGAACGCCTTCCCGTAGATGGAGTACATGCCGCGCTGCAGGTCGAGGTCGCGGATGGAATCCTGGAAGACCTCGGTCCAGTACTTGCGACGGTCTTCGAGGATGGCCGGGTTGTTGGCCTGGTCAGCCGGCAAGCAGGAATACCCGAGGAAGAAGACGTAGTCGGGCAGCGGGCAGAGCGCCGGGTCCTGAACCATCTTCAGGTACTCGTTGGCGATGCCGATCATGCGAACCGCGCCGGTGCTGTTGGGCGGAGCGCCGTCCTTCTCGATCGCGACGTAGCGGTGACCGGTGATGACGTCCGGCACCTCGACCGTGTGGTAGCCCGGAGCAACCGTGAACGCCTCACCCGAGCCGAGCTTGTAGACCTGGTTGGCCTTCGCGTAGTCGAGGTCGAAGTTCACGCGGAAGAGCGCCATGCCGAGGAACAGGCCGTAGATGCGGCTGGTCCACGTCAGCTGGATGTTGGCAGGAGCGGGGTTCTGCTCGGCCTTCCAGCAGTTGTCGCGGTACGGACGCTGCGCGCCGGTGCAGTTCTGCTTCTCGCGCGGGTAGTTGAAGCCCGCGAAGAAGTCGGTGCCGCGCACGTAGGTGCGCCACTCGATGGCCGCTTCGTCTTGCACCTGATCGGCCGCGTTGACCGTCTTGTACGCGGTGGGGCGGATCTTCTCTTCGTCGTTCGCCCACAGCGAGCTGAACGTGTTCTGGAACTCGTCGCGGAACACCAGGTAGTACGGAATGGCGTAGCGGTCCTGGTCTGCGGTGATGTCGACGCCCTGAATGTCGATGTCGGGCAGAACGGCCGCGAACATCGCGCCGACCTGGTCGTTGTAGTGACCCGCCTCGAGCATGCGCTGCCAGAAGCCGAAGCCCGACTTGAAGTCGTAGCGGCTGTACATGCGGCGACCCAGACCACGCGGAATGACCACGAAGTCCTGAGCGCCGAGGCGCGAGGTGTAGAGCTCCTCGAGCTTCGAGCGACCCGCGGGGTTCAAGTAATCGAAGTCGTCACCCTGCGAGACGAGGTCCCACCGCGGTCCGCCGCGGAGGTTGCGGTACATGAAGAGACCGTCTGGCGGCACCGACATCACGTTGAGGTGCTGGTTGACGCCGTCGAGGACCGCCATCGTCCAGTAGTCCTGCGTCATCGCGTCGATCTTGTACTTCGCGACCTGCTCCTGGTTGCGGTTGCTCTTCTTGTAGAACTCGTAGACCCAGTGTTTGTAGTTGTTGGCGATCGTGTAATACGTGCCGAACGTGCGGTTGAGCGCGCCGTTGCCCGAGAAGAAGGCGCTGTCCCGGCGGAAGTGGGTGTCGAGGTAGTAGTTCCAGTAGTCCTCGAGCTTGGTGCGAACGATCTCGTAGTAGTCGGGGCCGCGGTCGAAGCGGTTGCACGACAACACGGGGCCGTCAGCCGACTCGTCTGAGCAGAACATGTACGGCACGCGGAGCAGCGGCGAGCCGAGCACGCCCGAGGCGCGATCGGGGTCGTCGATGAGCGTGGGGTCGGAATCGAGCGCGTCCTTCACCTTCTTCTCGCTCTCGACGACGGCGCTCCACTTTTCCATGCGGCGATCGCGCAGCTTGATGATGCCGTCGCGGATGATGGCGCTGATGTCGTTGCCCTCACCGAAGTGCAGCGGCACCGTCATGTAGTGGAAGCGCTCGGTGTAGTTGCGGATGTTCGGCGTGGTGTGCGTGACGTTGACCATCGGGAGGTCGGCACCGGCGCCCGAGATGGTGAGGTTGGCGCCATCGGAACCGGGCACGATCTTCGAGGTCTTGCGCGCGTTGTTGAACACCTCGACGTAGCCCGGAGCGGTGTCGCCCGAGTACGCGAAGATGATCGCCGCTTCGTCGTACTTTCCGAGGCCGGCCCAGTCTCCGTAGATCTTCCCGGAGTAGTCCATGATCGACGAGTACTCGTAGTCGTGCACGCCGCTGAGCAACTGGTTGGCCGCGCTGCCTTCCTTCATGTCGGCGACCGCCTTCATGTCAGCCGGGATGCGCGGGAGCTTGGCCTGACCGCCCTGCTCTACCGTCAAGCAGGTGCGACCGTTGGTGCCCGGCACCTCGCACGAGCTGCGCGTGTCCCAGTACGCGTCGAAGTAGTTGATCGAGTCGAACGAGCCCTGGAAGTTGTGGCGGAGGTTGAGCGTGTGGCCCGTCTCGTGGAGCGCCGTGCCGAGCCACACCTGCTGGCGAACCTGCTTGGCGATCTCGTCGTCAGCAACGGCCTTCGCCTCGAGCGTGCTGCAGGGTGAGCCAGCGCAGCGCGGGTGCTGCGCGCCCGGCGTGGTCAGCTCGGCGATGCGGTTGTTGCGGTAGTTGAGCTTGCTCGACGCGAGGCCGATGAGGGTGCGGTCGAAGAAGTCGAAGGTGGTGATGTTGTTCTTCGACAGGTACTCGAGGCGCTGCTTCTCCCACGTCTGGCTGAGCTTGATGTTGGTCAGCACCGAGCGCGAGGCCTGGCGCAAGAAGCTCGGGTCACGCTGCGCAGCCGCCTGAGCGAACGGCGGCAACAGGCCCAGCAGGTCGTTCTGCACGTCCGGGTTGTCGAGCACCGCGGCCTCGAGCGCCGGGTTCTTGGCGAGCTCGTCGGCGGCCTTCTTCATCTGGTCGCCCTTGCTGGCGATGGTGTTGCGGTCGGCGAGGATGCTGTTGATGACCGTCGCCATGCGGGTCGTCGGGCGATCCCACGCGCCGACCGATTCCGCGTTGCGGTTCGGCACACCCTGCAGTTCCGACTGGAGCAGACCCGAGTAGTTGATGCCGCGCGTGTTGTACGGACGGTTGCCCTTGATGAAGGTCGTCACGTCGACGCCCGAGATGTAGTCGCGCTCGGACTTCTCGTTGGTGAGGAGCAGGATCCAGTTCGTCACGTCACGGCCGTAGAGATCGACGCCCCAGGTGTAGGTGTTCGACATGCCGGAGATCAGCTGACCCGTCTCAGGGTCGGCCGACGACGGGCCGTAGCCGAGCAGACCGTTGGCGACCGGCTCGGCGACCGTGTTCACGAACGAGTAGCGGAGGTCACCGACCTTCGGAGAGAAGCCCGGGTTTCCGCATTCCTGCGGGTCGCCCGACTTCACCGGGTTGTTGCAGAGGTAGAACATCTGGCGCACTTCGTCGGGCTGCTTCTGCTGCGCGGCCGCGATGGCGCGCTTGAAGGCGCGATCGAAATCTTGCTCGATGCGGCGGCCCGGTTCCCAGAACTCGGCGTAGCGCTCGGTGCCACCCATGCGGTTGGCCGGCGTGAAGTAGTACTTCACCGGCTTCGGGGTGCGCGCCGCCATGGGGATGGCCTGGTCGGTCACTTCACCGTTGGCCTTCTGGTAGTACTGATCCCACACGCGGTGACGCTGGCCGAGACGAATGACGGCCGAGTCGTTGTAGCCAAACTTGCGGTCGTAGTTCAGGCGCTCGGTGCGGAAGTAGCCGAAGTACGACATGAGGTCGTTCGGGTACACCAGCGGCTCGTAGTCACGCGACCAGGTGGTATCGACCTTGGCGATCGACACGCGCATGTGGATCTCGCTCGCCGCGCAGTCGTACACGCCGTACGCGAACCAGCAGAGCGGGATCGAGCCGTAGCCCTCGAAGTACATCGAGTCCGGCGCGGCCATGTAGCGGCCGGTGACGTCGAAATAGACGAGCTCCTGCTTGCCGTCGCCATCGCGGTCGGCGTACTCGAACGTGGGCCAGTCGTACGGGTCGGTTCCCGGCTCGTTGGGCTGAATCCAGTTGTTGGCCGTCGAGCCGCCGAGCGGGTTCTGCACCGTGCCCCAGCTCATGCCGGACATGGCGTTCAAGATGTTGCTCGACCAGTTCACGCGGATGTACTCGCGCTGGTTCCACACGCGGTCAGACGCGTTCTCGCTGACCACGTTGGTCTGCTCGCCAGTCGCCGGGTTGTACCCGCGCTGAATGTCGAAGTGGCTCTCGATGGGGAACGCCACCACCGGCGCGCCGTAGTACTTCTGGCCGCCTTTGCAGGCGCCCTTGGCGTCGCAGTACTTGGCGGTCGTGCCCGAGACCTTCGAGCTCTGATCGATGTTCGACTCAGCGCCCGGGGTGAACGGGTACGAGCGGTAACCGACGAGGTTGCCTTCCTGGATTTCCCACACCAGCTTTTCCATGTTGCCGGTCTGGCCCGGGAACGTGAACTGGGTGTTGAACGGCGTCCAGGTGACGGTGTTGCGGAAGAACCACGTGCCGTCGAGGAGGTCGGCCTTGCGCACGACGTTCGGTTGGACGCGAACGACGTCGCCGTTGCTCTGAGCGCAACCCACTGCGAACAACGCAGCGGCAGCGGCACCAAGCCAGCGAGAGGTGGACAGACGGTTCATGAGACCTCCAGTGATGTTGAGCGAAGACATGAGTCAGTAGGCAGCGGTGAGAGTGAAGTAGATCGAAGTCGCGTTGTCGGCCCACGTGCCGAACGAGAGGAACGGGAAGCGCACCTGACCCGTCGGGGTCAGCGGCGTCTGCACGTTGCTGACGCCGAGGTCGAGCGAGTAGTGCTCGTTGAGCTGGTAGCTGCCACCGAAGAACGCCGAGGTGCGGTCGAACGAGCCCATGCCCACACGCGAGACCGGGTTGCCGTTGGAATCGAGGGCCTTGGGCGTGAACTCGTCTTTCACCGTGTTGGCTGAATACCGCCACGCGCGGATGTACGTGTAACCGACGTAGAACAAGAGGCTGCCCGTGGCGCGCCACTGCACCTGGCCACCAGCCGAGATCGTGAAGGCGGTGTTGTTGTTCGACACGCCGCACAGCTGCTCACCGGGGCGGCACACCAGCAGGAGGTTGCCGTTGCCGTCGGTCGGGAGCTGGCCACCGTTGAGCGTGGGGTTGCGGTAGCCGTTGACGGGCTGCCCGAAGACCGAAGCCGACCCGCTGACGTTGGCGCGGAAGTCGAAAACCTTGATCGAGCGCGAGGCCGTGATGCCGCCGCGCAGCGTACCGATCAAGCCGGCGTTGATGCTCTCGATGGTCGACGGAATGGTCAACCCGAGGGACGGCGTGAACGCGATGCCGGTCAAGGCCGTGTCGCGGAAGAACGCTGGCGCAGAGACACCGACCGCGAGATCCCACCAGCTGAAGCGACGGCCGGTCTCGACGTCAGGCAGGGTGTATTCGTAGACGAGTCGAATCGTCGCGCTCGCCACGAGGCGCTGCTTGCCGATGCCGAAGAGGTACTGGGGAATGATGGTCAGCCACCCCGTCAGCGACGAGTAGTAGCGCGCGTCGACGAAGGTCCCCATGCCGAGGTAGTGATCGAGCGTGGTGATGAGCTGAATACCCGACTGGTTCGCCTGCTCTTCGGGCGTACGCGCCTGCACGGCCTTCGCGAGCGGGTTGTTCGCCGGCGCGGGTTGACCGTTCGGAGTGGCGGTCGTGGTCGCGGCCGGCTGCCCGTCGGAAGAAGCCGGAGCGGCCGGCGTTGTCGGAGCCGGAGCCGGAGTCTGCGCGAGGCTGGCGGCAGCAACCAGGCTCAGCACGAGTGAGGAGAAACGCTTCACACAGACCTCCAGGAGGGGCGGCGCGGGGCGAGGGGCAACATGTGTGCCGACTCAGCGCTCGCGCCGAAAGAAGTGAAACCCGACGAAATCACAGAAGAAACGGCTGCGAGTGCACACGTGCTGGGTGCGCTGGGTCTGCCAGTCGGCGCGCTGGCCGTTAGCGAACGAGCGACTTTGAGGAGCGACAACGCCAGCAAATGAACACCTCGTTTTGCGACGAACGGCGACCGGGACAGCCAACAGAGCGTGTGTGTACACGTCTGGAAAAGGCGCGCGCTGTAGCACAGGCCCGAACAGCCGATCAACGCAGGCGATTTAGGACGTTGTGACGCGCTGAGTCAGCCGGTCTTCTCAGTCGAAAGAAGGGCCTTCAGCCGATCAGGTTCGAGCCGCAGCATGAGCGTCTTTTCTCGAGTGAAGGTGACGGCCCCAGCCGGCGCGTCCTTCGGTTTGTGCACGAACTTCACCCGTGTGTAGCTGACCTCGACGCGGGGCTCTCCCTTGGCATCGGAGTGATGCGCGGCCAGATGCGCGGCATCGAGGAGCACTTCGCTCTTCAGCTCGGCGTTCTTCTCGAGCGGCACGACGACGTGCGCGCCGGGAACTCCGCGCGCGTGGAACCACATGTGGAACGGCCGCGCGGTCTGGAAAGTGAGCGTGTCGTTGTGCGCTGAGCCACGACCGACCCAGATGCGCTGACCGTGGCCCAGGTATTCGCGGTACGGCGGCAACGCTTCTTGCGGTGACTTCTGTGATTTCCCGGCCCGCCCCAGGTCGAGCCTCGGCGGAGCGCTGTCGATGGCGGCGAGCTCAGCCTGCAGCGCCCTGCCCTCTGCTTCGAGCTCGACCAATCGCTTCTTCGCGATTTCCTGCCCGCGGAGCAGCCGGCGGTACTGGTGGAACTTCGCTTCGGCGTGTTGCTGCGGCGTCTTCGCCGGGTCGAGGGTGAGCTCGAGCTCGCGCTGCTCTCCGTCGTCGCCGTAGCCGATCAGGCGCACGGTCTTCAGCCCGGTTCCGTGGGGGCCGCCTGCGCTCGCTTCGCTCACCATGCGGCCGCGCTTGAGGAGGTGGAGGTTCTGGTTGATCAGCTCTCCTTCGAGGCGGAGCTGCTGCGCTTTGCTCGTGCGATCGGCCTCGGCGCGCACTTTCTCCTTCGTGCGCTCGAGCTTCTTCAACTTCGAGAGGATCGGCGCGCGTCGCGCATCGACGGCGGTCTTCTGCTCGGTGGTGGAGAGCAGTTTTTCCGCGGCGTGCGTGAGCCGGAGAAACACTTGATCTCCGGCGAGGCGCGACGGCTGCGACTTCAGCGGCATTTCCTCGAGCGGAACCCAGTTCTGACCGACGCGCAGACCGGGCCGATGGGGGATCGAGAGCGAGCGGATCTTCGCTTCGCCGGTGCAGAAGATGATCGCCGGCTCGTTGGTGCACTCGAGGATCAGGTTGAGGAAGCGACCCTCTTTCGCGAAGTGCAACAGCAGCGTGCGCCGCGACTCGAGCGCTTCGGCGTCGGCGAATTTGGCTCCGATGAGATCGGTGCGGAGCACGCTCTGCCACGTCGGCGGCGTCGCGGGATTCGCGGGGCGTTCTTCGATCGCCGAGACGCGCGCGAAGTTCTGATCGCTGCACATCAACAGCGTCACCGAGCGTCCGGGCACGCGCACTTCGAAATACACGCGCGTGGTGGTGGGCGCGTGGATTTTCTGCACCACTCCGCCCGCGAGCTCGCGCGTCAGCTCGGTCGCGATCGCCTGCAGCTCTTCTGGGCGAAGCGACATGGCGTCCTCACTTCACTTCCGGTTTTGCATCCAGGGCCTTGCCCGGAGACAACGCGATGATCTTCGCGAGCGAGAACGGGTTGGGCGGGAGCAGCTGCGCGAAGTTGCAGTCCTTCGGCGCCTTGTCTTCACGCCAGCGCAGGAACGTCGACGCATGGCGGAAGCGCTTGCCCTGCAGGTAGTCGTAGCGAACTTCGATCACCAACTTCGGGTGGAGCTTCACGGACATCGGGCCTTCTTCACCCTTCTCCTTCGCCTCCTTCGCCTTCGCCGCGGCCCAGCGATTGGTGGCCGCCATGTCGGGCATCTTCCCGCCGTAGAACCCTTCGCCACCCTCGAGCGGCTTCAGCTTCACGAGCAGCTCGCGCTTCTCCTTCGCGGTGAAGCTCGAGGTGTGGCCGATGTGATGGAGCACTCCGTCTTCGTCGTAGACGCCGAGGAGCAGCGAGCCCACCGAGTCGGGCTTCTTGCCGGGCCGGTAGCCACCGATCACCACGTCGGCGGTGCGGTGGTGTTTGATCTTCACCATCACGCGCTTGCCGGGCTGGTAGTCGAGGTCACCGCGTCGCGCGATGATCCCGTCGCAGCCGGCGCCTTCGAACTCCGTGAACCAGCGTTTGGCCTCGTCGAGCTGCATGGTCTGCGGCGTGACGAAGAAGGACCCGTGAATCTGAAAGTTCTCGAGCAGCAGCTTGCGGCGATCGGAATTCTTGATGGGCCGCAGATCCTTCTCTCCGAGCGCGAGGAGATCGAACGCCACGTAGCCAGCGGGTGTCTCGGCAGCGAGGCGGTTGATGCGCGAAGGCGCGGGGTGGATCCGCTGGCTCAAGGCATCGAAGTCGAGGCCTTTGGGGCCGGGGAGGATGATCTCTCCATCGCAGATCACCTCTTCAGGCAGCGACTTCTTCAGGCCCGCGATGACTTCCGGAAAGTAGCGCTCGAGCGGTTGGCCGCGGCGCGAGCAGATGTGCACCTTGTCCTTCTCGCGGAAGACGATGGCGCGAAATCCGTCCCATTTCGGTTCGTAGAGCCACCCGTCACCACTGGGCATTTCTTCCTGCGCCTGGGACAGCATCGGTTCCAGCGGTGACTTGAAGGGCAGCATCGGGCGGCTTCTATCGTTTTCCGGCTGGTTGCTGGTATGTGACCTCAAAGCCCCCTGGGGCGACGACGTGGGGTAGCGAAACGTGGCTTCGGGTTCCGACCAGCGGCGGTTTGTGACGCTCGTCGGCGTGTCCGTCGCGCTGCATGCCGCCGCGCTCGGAGTGGTCGCCAACATCAAGCCGCCGCCTCCTTCCTTCGTCGCGTCGAACGCGATCGAGATGGAGTTCTTCGTTCCCAAAGAGCCTGAGCCCGAGCCCGTGAAGGAACCGGATCCGGTGAAGCCTCCCCAGCAGCTCGCGGCGGTCATCAAGAAGAAGAAGGACGCGACCAACACCAACCCGCCGCAGCAGCCGTCGTCGCCGAACATCGCGATCGTGAACGACGCGCCTCCCGCGGTCACCGGGCCGAACGTCGGTCAGCGCGGAGATCTGCCCGTCGCGACGAAGCCTTCGCTGGTGCCGAGCACGGGCTTCATCATGTCGCTCGGCCCCGCGGGGACGAACGACTCGGGCCGCGGGTCCACCGTGCGCAACGGGCCGGGTGAAGAGCCCGATCAGTCCGTGCTCAAGGAATACACGGGCGAGGTGCTGACGCGGAAGTTGAACGGTCAGCTGCGCGAAGACGTCGGGCTCGCGGCGGTCGGAGCGGGCAACGTGCCTCCGCACTTCAAGCGCTACGAGACCGCGATGCGGAAGATGTTGCCCACCGCGAAGATCGACAAGACGCCGCTCACCGGGAAGGAAGTGCTCGGAGAGGTCGCCGGCATGATGTTCAACAACGGTCCTTCTCCTGAAGCGCAGGCGAAGATCGCGAACACGCCGACGGGTCGCTCGGTGCAGAACCAGAACGTGATGATGCCGAACGTCGATGATCAGCGCGCACGCGAGGGCGCGATGGCGGCGCTGGCGCAGACCGAGAACATCAAGGAACGCGTGTCACGCCCGCGGCTGCGCACGGTGCTCGAGGTGACGACCGACGCGAGCGGAGCTTTGGCTGACGTGAGCGTGGTCGAGAAGTCGGGCGATCCGCGCTTCGACGAGAGCGTGTTGCACTTCTCTCGCAAGGTGGCGCGCACGATTCCGGACAGCGACGACAAGATTCTCGGCGCGACGATGTGGCGCACGCGGTGGCAGTTCACGTGGGAGCCTCCGGATGTTCGCGTGCGGCTCTTGAACGCGTGGCGGCTCGACAACCAGCCGTGAGCCTCAACGCACATCTCAAATCACTCTTGCAGGATCTCTCGGCGGAATTGCCCGAGGTGACCGAGCGCTTCATGTTCGGGAGCGACGCGTTCTTCGCGAACACCAACATCTACGCGCTGGTGTGGGACGGGCGCGTGGTGTTGCGGTTTCCCAATCAGGAAAAGTTCGTGACGGCGCGCGATCTCGAAGACGCGGCGATCTTCGATCCGATGGGCAGCGGCAAGACGCGCCGCTCCCCAACGGCGTCGCCCCAGGGGGCTTTGCGCAAGTGGGTGTGCATGCCCGAGTCGATGGCCGATGACGTCGAGGCGCTGCGACCGTGGGTCGAGGAAGCGCATCGTGAGGCGATGATGGAGCCTCCCAGGAAGAAGAAGTCGGCTTCGAAGAAGAAGACGACTACGGCTTCTCGCGCACCCGCACGCCGAACGGGAAAAGCGCCAGCATCGCGAGCTTCACGTGCTGGATCGCGAAGGGGATCCCGATGATCGACAGCGCGAGCGGCAACGCCGCGGCCATGTGAGTCAGGAAGATCCACAAGCCGCCGAAGAGAAACCAGACGAGGTTCAAGATTCCGCCGCCGAGACCGACGCGGCCTCCGTCGTCGAAGTCTTTGCCGAACGGGAACAGCGCGAGCCCCGCCATCTTGAAGCACTGCATCCCGAAGGGGATGCCGACGATGGTGATGCACAACACCAGGCCGGCGAGCACGTACTCGAGCGCGAGCACGATGCCGCCTCCGAAGATCGCCCACAGGATGTTGAGGAGGAAGCGCATGTGTCTCTTCAACGAACGAGCTGCGAATTGATTTCTACTCGCGGGTGACGGCGCGCAACACGAACTCGCGACGCACTCCGAGTCTTCTCACCGCGTCGGGCAGGAGGAGCAAGTACAGCCCCCACGCTGCGGCCGCGGCGCTCACCACGAAGAGCAGATTTCCGACGCCCGGCCCCGATTTACCGCACTGCCTCAACGTCCACGCGAGCGGCCAGGTTCCGACGCCCGCAGCTCCGATGCCGATCATCGACGCGATGAACGGCAACTTGTCGCGCCGCTTCAAGTTCGCGTGGAACTTCACGGGGAAATAGAGCGAGAGCAGATTTCCGACGAGCAACACGACCGGGATCAACGTCGCCACGCTCGCCAACGCCAACGCGACATCGAGCGGAGAGCCGTGACCGAAATAGACGACGTAGAAAACAGCGACGATCACCGCGAGCCCACCACCCGCAGTGGCGTGCACCAGGTTCTTCGCGCGCAGCACCTGCCCCAGATCGATCGGCGCGGCGAGGAACGCTGAGAAGCCGTGCCCGTCGTACGCGAACGCGTTCTGCGAAAACGTCGAGCCGAGAACAATCGCGCCGTAGACACACAGGCCACTGAGGAGCCACGCGTCGGCCGTGTCTCCAACGAGGTACACGAACAGCGCGCGACCGCTCAGCAGCTTGAAGAGAATGCCGAGCACGAACGGCACCGCAGCGAGCAACCGCGCGCGCGGGTTGTGCCAGAGGTCTACCGCTTCTCGTAAGACGAAGGTCCCGAACAACGTCTTCGGTCGCACGAACGGATTCTGCGTGCGTTCCTTGCTCGTCACCGGCGGAGCGCGACCCGACTGACGGTGAAAGTCGATCAGCAAGCCCCACGCGACGACCATCGCGATGATGGTCATCGAGATCAACGCGAGCACGTCTCCGAGCGCGTACGCCTTGTGATCGGTGCACAACATCATCAGCGAGTGCGCGAAGTAGCCGGTCGGAAATCGCCCCAGCGCTTTGGTGGCGTCGGTGACGATGGTGTCGGGGACGGCCTGCACTCCGGCTTTGCCGAGCTGGAGCAGCCACGACGTGTCCACCGGCGGAATGAACGACGCGATGATCAACGCGACGAGGAACCCACCACCGATCAACTCCGCGCTGCGCTGCTGGCGAAGCACGTTGAGCACGATGTGCAGACCGACACGCGAGAGCGCCGCGTTGAACATCACGTAGGCCGCGAAGCCGATCACGATCAACTCGGGATGTGCCACGTCACGAATCGAGAGGTAGCCGAGCGTGCCTCCGACGAGCGGGCCGTAGAAGACGAGCGAGCGCGGCTCCAGCAGCGACGCGAGCGTCGAGGCGAGCATCAGTCGCAGCGAGCTGATCGGATACGCCGAGTACCGCGAGAGCTCGGAATGATCGTCGACTCCCGCGGACAACACCGGCCACGTCACCCACACGCACGACGTCACGAACGAGAGCAGCCGCAGAATGAAGTCGGGCCAGATCGGCAGCTCGAGCTGATCCGAGATGCGCACCAGGCCGAAGAACGCCAGCGCGAGCACCACCGCCGGCGCGCTCGAAAAGAGGAACGCGAAGATCGACAGCCACCACCGCGATGGAGCTCCGCGGTTCAAACCGATCGTGAGCCGTAATTTCCAGAGCAGGAGCAGATGCGTGATGAAGCCCGGGCGCTTCACTTCGCAACCGTTCCGTAGAAGCTCAGCTTCGCGTCGCGCGACGCGGGCACGCCGATCAACTTCTCGAAGACGACCTCGAGTGAATCGGTCTGGTGACGCGACTTGAGCGACGCCACGTCACCTTCATCGACCAGCTTTCCACCGCGAATGATCCCCGCATGTGTCGCGAGGCGCTCGGCGATCTCCAGCACGTGCGTGGTGAGCACCAGCGTGACGCCGCGGCGCGAGAGCTCGGAGAGCAATTCACGAATCACTCCCGCGGCGAGCACGTCGATGCCTTCGAACGGCTCATCGAGCAGCACCAATTCCGGAGCGTGAATCAGCGCCGCTGCGATCGCCAGCCGTCGCCGCATGCCCTTGCTGTACTCGGCGACGAGCGCGTCACCCTTCGCGGTGAGCTCCGTGAGCTTGAGGAGCTCTTCCGTGCGGTGACTCGCTTCGTCTCCGCTCAACCCGTGCATGCGGGCGCTGAAGACGAGGTACTGACGGCCGGTGAGTCGTTCGAAGAGCGAGAGTTCTTCAGGCACGACGCCCAGGCGCGACTTCACCTCGAGCGGCTCTTTGAGCGCGTCACGGCCCAGGATCTGGAGCGCGCCAGCGTCGGCTCCGTACGTGCCGGTCATCAGCGAGATGGTGGTCGACTTGCCGGCGCCGTTGGGCCCGAGGAAGGCGTAGAACGCGCCGCGCGGAACGGTCATGTCGAGGTTGTCGACGGCGGTGAAGCCTCCGAAGCGCTTGACCAGACCCTTCGCACTCACTGCCGGAATGACCCGGTTTCCCTCCGTCACGCGACAGACTCTATGCGCTGCCAAGAGGTTGGCCGAAGGGTCGTTTTCCGGTACGAATCAAACACTTCCTGCCTCCCAGGCCGGCGACGGCAGGATCGCTTCCCCCAGCAGCAAGCTTGCTGCTGACTTCGAGAGACTCATGAACATCAAGCACTTCGTTGCCGGGTTTGCCCTCGGCGTCATCATGGCGGTCACGCCTTCCTGTGGAACCAAGACCTGTAACGCCTCGACCTGTCGCACGGGCTGCTGTGACACCAAGGGCGAGTGCCAGTCCGGAGCGTCGCAGGGCGCCTGCGGTCAGCTCGGCGGCATGTGCCAGGTGTGCGGACTCGGAACGGCGTGCAACCTCGGCACGTGCATGTCGACGCAGCTCGGCGGTGGTGGTGGCCAGGGCGGCGGCGGCGGTCAGGGTGGCGGCATGGGCGGTGGTACGACCGGTGGCGGAACCACGGGCGGC
>JAEUJS010000143.1 GCA_016792935.1 Archangium sp.
TCGTGGCCAAACTGCTCCATCTTCCAACCGACGGTGAGCTGCGCGCGGCCCGCGGTGAGGCCGAGGTAGCTGACCTCGTACGTGGTCTGCTCTCCCGGACCGAAGACGCTGACGATGTCTCCGGCCTCGGCAAACGCGGCACTCGAGAGAACCGAGCTCAGCAACAGCATGAGTCGCTTCGACATTTCGCCTCCTGCCCGACAACGGTGTCGCGGCACACATGACGAGACTGTCAGGCGTCCCTCGCTATTCACGCCCCGGATCCGTAGGCTGCATTTCCCCGCGTTTCCTTCCAGCAGTGGAGTGCCCAGTGAGAGTTCTCTTCTTCACGCTCAGCGTGTGCGCTGTCGCGTCATCGTGTTCCCCGAAGGTCGAGCCGCCACCGCCTCCGCCAGAGACGATGCGCACCACGTACCGCGTGCTCGGCGGCGTCTCGATGGGAGCGATCGGCGGCATGGCGCTGGCGTCGACGAACACCGACAAGTTCGACGGCGTGGCCTCGCTCGGAGGTCCCATCGACGCGGCGTTCTTCCAGCGGTTCAGCGACCAGTTCGTGCTGAGCGGGTTCTGCTCGAAGGCTGAGCTCGAAGCGATCATGCAGCAGGACCCCGTGCTCCTGAACGATCCCACGGTGATCGATGGCTGCGCGACCCCCCGACGCGGAGTTCCAGGTCAGTGGGAACACCCCAACGACTTCAATCACCTTCACGTGACCAACAACGGAGGCACGTTCGAGCGCCAGAGCTTCCTGCGCATGGTCGAAGATCTGATGCTCGCGTACGGCAACTTGATCACGCAGAACCCGGCGTCGGCGATCGCTCCACCGGGCGTCGATCCCGAGCGTGTGCGGCATCCTCCCGCTGATTTCTGCGCCAATCCCACGCGCGTCCGCGGCCTCAAGAACGCCGAGTACAACCCCGATGGCACCTACGACGCGATCACCTTCTGCGACGGAACGCAGGAGGTCTATTTCTGCCGCGACACGATGGCGAAGGTCGATTTCTGCAGCGACCGCGCGAACATCGCCACGCCGCTCCCCAGGAGCCAGGAGGTCGCGTTCGCGACGCAGTACTGCTCGACGCGTGGTGGCGTGCTGCGCGCCGAGAAGGACGAATACGCGCTGTTCTGGTTGGCGCACGCGGGAGAGATCGATCCGTGTCGTGAGCTGACGATGCCCGTCGCCATCGCGCTCGCATACGACATGAACGGCAACGGGCGTCGCGACTACGGCGAGCCGCTCGTGAACAACGGGCAGGAGCGCTACGACGACGTCGGTGTCGATGGCTGCACAGACGCGTTCGAGAACGGCTCGGGCGGGTGCAACACCACGGCGTCCGCCAGCCCCACCGACGCGAACAACGACAACTACGACGTCGACGGCAACATGACGGGCACCGAGAAGAACTGGCGCTTCGATCAAGGCGAGCCGTTCCGCGACAACGGCCTCGATGGTGTTCCTTCGACGAGTGACACCGGCGAAGGCAACGGCGAGTTCGATCAAGTCGACGGTCGCAAGCGCATGTTCGCGCTCGATGGACGGACGAACTTCAACGCGCTCGATGACACGGCGAAGCGGCGCTTCAACGTGCTGCTCGATGGCGGCATCCACGACATCTTCAACCTGGGGCTGAACGCCAAGCACCTCTTCACCGCGGTGAAGCGCGCGCGCGCCATCGTCGGCGAGTACCGCAACTTCACCGACATCCCGGGCATGAAGGACCGCACGTCGGGCAACTTCAACCCGTGGAACCGCAGCTGGCGAAACGTGCCGAAAGATCTGATCACGCTCTACGGAAAGGAAAACCGGACCGATCAGGAGATCGAGCAAGGCGAGGGTGATCACGTCGGGCTGCCCGGGCAGGCCGCGAGCCGCTTCCAGATCGTCTTCAACTGGGTGGCGAACATGTGGCCCAACGCGCCGAAGCCGAGCGCGGTCTTTGGTCAGAGCACGCCGGCCGACTACCGCACCGAGACGTACTTCTCGGACAAGCTGGGCGCGAAGTGGGAGTACTCGATCTCGGTTCCCCCCGGGTACGGCGACGCGGCGAACGCGGATCAGCGCTACCCGGTGGCGTACCTGCTGCACGGCTACGGCATGGAGCCGTCGGACTTCGTGGCCGCGGCGGTGCTGGCGAACAACTTCGTGGTCGATCCCGCGCTGCAGCTGCGACCGGTGATCTACGTGTTCCCCAACGGGCGCTGCTGCTTCACCAACAAGACGACCGGCGCGCGCGATTGCCGCAACAAGGACGACAACGGCATGGAGCTCGATCGCTTCCCGGAGTGGGAGCGGGAGTGCCATTCCGGCACGTTCTGGGTGAATCGAAAGGGCTACACTCCGAACGACGCCACGCCGTATGGCGACGCGCTGTTCGAGTTGATGGAGCACATCGATCGTAACTACCGCACGCTCCCCGCGGCGGACGTCGAAGCTCGGTGACGAAGTCCGTAGGGTGGTGAAACGTGCCCGGCAGCGAAGACTCGAACAAGGTCGCGAAGATGGAGCTCAAGCGGGCGGAGGTGTCCGACGTGCTCTCTCGCGACGCGGCCTTCGCCAACGCGCCGATCGTGAAGTTGCTCGGCGCGGCTTCGCTCGGTCGAGGGCGGCTCCGTCGCATCGCCGACAAGGCGGTGCTGATGCAGCAGGGTGATGCGGGGGACTCGCTGTTCATCGTCGTCGCCGGAGAGGCGCGGCTCTTCGCGCGAAAAGATCGCGACTCGGTGGAGCTCGGTCACGCGCACAAGGGCGAGGTGATCGGCGAAGGCTCGGTGCTCGAGGGCGGTGTGCGCAAGACCTCGGCGGTCGCGCAGGGGCAGCTCGACGTGATCGAAGTGCCGCGCGACGCGCTGCTGAACGCCGGAGTGCTCTTGCCCGCATTGAAGAGCATGCTCAGCGAGGTCTTCTCGCGCCGGACGCGCGCCCTCGATGAGATGAACGACTTCATGAACAGGTGGTGACGCATGAGCGGTGGATCAGGACTCGGCAGTGGCAGCTGGGATGACGACGACGACAAGAAGGGCGACGGCAAGCCGAAGATGCGCTTCGAGTTCGATTGCCCGACGTGCAACGCGAACAACCCGTGGGGCGACGGCTTCAAGGACGGTGACGAGGTCAACTGCCACTACTGTGGCGCGACGCTCGAGGCGCGCTTCACCGACGAGGGGAAGCTCAAAGTCCGGGAGCTGTGACGCGCGCTCCGAAGAGGGCGGTGCCGACGCGGATCAACGTCGCGCCTTCTTCGACGGCCACCGCGTAGTCGCTGGTGGTGCCCATCGAGAGCTCTTTGAGGCGGTGCTGCTTCGCCAGCGCGGCGAGGTGCTTGAAGTGTGGGCGCGACGCTTCGGGATCTTCGGACAGCGGCGGCATCGCGGTGAGCCCGACGATCGCGAGCAGCGGCAACACGCGCACCGACTCGATGAACGCGCCGAGCTCTTCGGGAGCGATGCCGGCCTTCGAGTTCTCTCCGGCGACGTTTACTTCGATCAAGCAGCGCAATGACGGCGCTTCACGACGGCGCGAGAGCTCTTGCGCGACCTCGAAGCGATCGAGCGCGTGGAAGACGTGCGCGGCGCGGGTGATGTACTTCGCGTTCTTGGTCTGCACCGGACCGATGGCGTGCCAGATCAACCCGCGGCAGTCGGCGAGCGCGGTGCGTTTGTCGCGGAGTTCTTGCGCGTAGTTCTCTCCGAAGTCGCGATGGCCGAGCTCCCAGGCGGTGCGGATCAGCTCGGGCGGGTGAAGCTTGCTGACCGCGACGAGCGTCACGCCTTCGCGCTTGCGCTTCACCTTGTCGCACGCGGCCTGGATGATCGACTCGACCTTCGCGAAGTTCGCGGAGAGCTGTTCGCGGGTGATGCTCATGACGCGGCTCCATCCATCGGAAGGCGCACGCCTGCCGCGCGCAACAGCTCGATCGTCTCGGTGAGCGGGAGGCCGATCACGTTGCTGGGGCTGCCGATCACCTGCGTGATGAAGACCGACGCCTTGCCCTGCAGCGCGTAGCCGCCAGCTTTGTCGGCGCCTTCTCCGGTGGCGACGTACCAGGCGATCTCGGAGTCGGTGAGCGCGCGGAAGTGCACCTTCGAGCTGACGACTCGCGAAGCGACTCCGTGCTTCGACTTCAGCGCGATCGCCGTCAGCACTTCATGTGCGCGGCCGGAGAGCCGCTTCAACATGCTCGCTCCGAGCGCGCGATCGGTGCCGGGCTTGCCGAGCACTTCGTCTTCGATCACCACCGAGGTGTCGGCCGCGAGGATGACGTCTCCGCTGCCCGCGGCTGCTTTTTCACGCGCGAGTCGCTCGACGTAGGCGTGTGCGCCTTCGCCCGAGCGTTGGGTCTCGTCGATGTCCGAGGGACGGATCGTGAACTCGACGCCCAGATGCGTGAGGAGTTCTTTGCGGCGTGGCGATGCGGAGGCGAGGGTGAGCACCGTGCCTCCGAGACTTCTCAGCTTTCGCCGATGACCTTGTCGATCGCCTGATCGTTGGTGACGACCTTGCCGTTCTGCTTGAGGGACTTGAGGAACGCCTCGCGCACCTCGAACTGCTTGCCCTTCACGGCCTCGGTCGTGAGCTGCGCCTTCTGCCTGGCGAAGTCGTCGTCGTTGGGCTGCTTGCGTTCCTCGACGGACACCAGGAGCAGCGAGTCACCCGACGTCACCACGCGATCGATGAAGGTCGGACCCTTGAGCGCGAAGATTTCCTTCTTCAGCGCGCTGTCGGCGCCGAGCGTGCCCATCGCTTCCTGCGACGAGTTGAACTCACCGCTGTCCTTCGCCTCGGGCTTGGTTTCCGCCGCGAACGCGAACGGGTTGGCGCCCGTGTCGGACTTCTCGGCGGGGAAGAGCTCGCTCAACTTCTTGCCGGTCTTCGCGAGCGCGAGCGCCTTCTCGGCCTCGGCCTGCGCGAGCGCCTTCGCCTTCTCCTTCACGTAGAGCTGCGTCGCGATGTCCTTGCGGACGACGTCGAGCGGCTTCTGCTCGGGCGGCTTCTTCTCGCTGACGGTGCCGATGAACCAGCCCATCGGCGTCTCCACCGGCTGCGTCACTTCACCGGGCTGCAGCGCGAACAACATGTCGGCGAACGCGGCCGGCAACGAGAGACGCTCGACGTAACCCAGGTCGCCGCCCTTCTCGCGGGTCTCGAGATCTTCCGAGACGGCCCTGGCGAGCTCAGCGAACGGCTTCTTGTTGTCGACGATGTCCTTCCGCACGTTCTCGATGCGCGTCTTGATCTCCGCCTTCTGCGCGTCGGTGGCGTCGGGGGCGATCTTGAGGAGGATCTGCTGTGCCTTCACCTTCTCCTGCTGGAAGTAGGAGAACTTGTTCTGCTCGTAGTGCGCGGCGATCGCGGCCTCGTTGCCCTTGGCCCACGCGTCGACCTCAGGCTGCTTCGGCGCGGGCACCTTCTCGCTGAACATCGCAGGAGAGAAGCGCACGTACGTCACCTTCGCGGTGTCGCCGTCCTTCAGGTATTTGGCCTTCACTTCTTCTTCGCTGACCGCGACCGAGTTCTCGACGAGATCGAGGAGCTTCTGGGCGGCGAGCTGACGGCGGAGCTTGTCCTCGAAGTACACCTCGTTGGTGCCTTCGTAGTTGCGCACGAAGTTCTGGTAGCTCTCCTTGTCGAACTTCCCGTCCTTCTGGAACGCGGGGATCTCCTTGAGCACCTTGCCGAGATCGGCGTCGCTGGTGGTGAGGCCACGCTCCTCGGCGGCCTGCGAGAGCAGCTCGGTGTTCACCAGCTGATCGATCACCTGCTTGTGGATGCCGAACTGCTTGAGCATGTCGGTGGGCACGCCCTGGCGACGGAAGTTGTCGCTCTGCTGGCCGTATGCGCGCGCGAACTCCTTCAGCGGGATGGCCTTGCCGTTCACGGTGGCGGCGGTTTCTTCGTCGAGGATGCGCGTGTCGCAACCCTGGCTGCCGGGGCCCCACTGGAGTGCAAAGAGCACTGCCAGCGCAGCAATGAAGAGGAGTGAGCCGTATTTGCGATTCTGTTCGGAATTGCTCATGGGTTTCCGGTATTTGGAAAGACGGAGGCGCCGCCTGTAGGATCGCCTCGCACAAACTGCAAGTTGTTTAAGGCCGGGACTGACGTGTTCGACTTCCTCAAGCGATCCAGAGAGTTGCTGATCGTCGGCGCGCTGCTCGTGTGGCCGCTGATCAGTTACTTGTGGTCGGGCCACCGCGGGAGAGAGCCGAACTTCATCGATCGCTCGGTGCTCTTCGTGTCGACGCCGGTGCAGTCACTCTTCACGTGGATGTTCGACGGCATCGGTGGAATCGGCGGCGGCTACATCGCGCTGCGCGGCGCGCACGAAGAGGCGCAGGTGTGTCGCGTGTCGCTCGCCGAAGCGCAGGCTGAGGTGAACGCGCTCAAAGAAGCGCAGGCCGAAAATCTGCGGCTGCGCGCGATGCTCAGCTACGCCGACGAGAGCGTCGATCAGGAAATCGTCGCGCGCGTCATCGGCCTCAACCCGTCGGCGCAGTTCAACTCGATTCGCATCAACCGCGGAGAGAGCGACGGAGTGCGCGTCGGCATGCCGGTCGTCACACCCGAAGGCGTCGTGGGTCACGTGGTGCGCTCGGTGGGAACGTCGGCGGACGTGATGCTCATCACCGATCCGAACTCCAAGATCGGCGGAGTGGTGCAACGTACGCGTGTGCGCGCGACCGCGTTGGGCGCTGGACCCGCGCGGCCGCTGACGGTGGACATCGTGCGCCGCGAAGACGACGTGAAAGATGGAGACGTCATCGTCACCGCCGGCAGCGATGGGATTTTTCCGCGCGGCTTGCGTGTCGGGATCGTGCGCTCTCCGGAGAAGCCGATGGTCGGCATGTTCTTGAAGGGCTCGCTGGAACCGACGGTGGACCTGAGCCGCGTGGAAGAGGTGTTGATTCTCCCGGTGACGATGGGCATTCCCGCGGCCGCTTTGGATCTCAAGGAGACGCGGCCATGAAACGCGCAGCGGTGAACCGACCTGGGGCGGTTCGGAGCGAGCAGGCAAGATGAAGTTCCTCGCGTTCTCAGGTCTCGCGTTGTTGCTCCTCTCGCTCGAGTCGGTGTTGGTGAAGACCTTCGGCTTCGAGGTGACGCGCATCGACGTCGGTCTCGCGCTGGTGGTCTACGCGGCGTTGCGCGCGACCACGGTGGAAGGCGCGTTGTCGGCCTTCTCGGTCGGGTACCTGCTCGACGTCTTCACCGGTCGCCCCACGGGCCTCTATCCAGGGCTCGCGGTGCTGGTGTTCCTGCTCGTGCGCGGCGGAGGCGTGCTGGTCGATGGCCGCTCGCGCTCGTCGTACGCGTTGTTCATCGCCGCGGCGACCGTCGGTCATGCGTTGCTCGCCACGTTCTTGAGCTGGGTGACGTCGAGCGAAGGCCACGTGACGTCTTTGAGCGGAGTGCCGCTGCAGGTGGTGCTCACCGTGCTCGCGGGCATGGCGATGTGGCCGCTGCTCAAGAAGATCGAACCGGGTGAGCGCCCCGAGCCGGGAGGCATTCGCCTCTCATGAGTCTCAAGCTCGGCCTCGGTGCACAGCGGGAACCCAGGGAGCTGCGTCCGCGCATCTTCGCGGTGGGCGGCTTCTTCCTGCTCGGGCTCTTCGTGCTCAGCATCAACCTCTACCGGTTGATGGTCGTTCGCTACGAAGAGTTCACTGCGCTCTCGGTCGACAACGAGTTCAAAGATTTTCGAGTTCGCGCGCCGCGTGGGCTGATTCGCGATCGCCGCGGTGAAGTGCTGGTCGACGCGCGCCCATCGCTCGACGTCTTCATCACGCCGGCGTTCTGTCAGAAGTGCGTGGCCGAGGTGATTCCGCGGCTGCAGTCGATGCTCGGGTGGGATCCCGAGACGACGGCGCACGTGATCGACATGGTGAAGAGCGCGCGTGGCCCCTCGCGCTACCAGCAGATCGTCGTGCAGGTCGATCTCTCGCGCGATGACTTCGACCTGCTGAACGCGCACCAGTACCAACTGCCCGGAGTCGATCTCGAACCAGTGCCGCACCGTCACTACCGCGCCGGCACCGCCCTCGCGCACGTGCTCGGGTACATGAACGAAGTGACGAGCGATGAGCTCGTGAAGTTGAACGGTGGCTCTGACGTGGCGCGGCCTCCGTACGCGATGGGCGACTACACGGGTCGTCGTGGCGTGGAGCGTTCCTTCGAGTCCTATCTCCGCGGGCAGGACGGCTGGGTGAAGCAGGTGGTGAACGCGCGTGGAGAGTTGATGCGCGATGCCACCGGCAGTCCGATGAAGCGCGATGAAGTACCGCCGCGACCGGGTCGCAACCTGGTGTTGTCGATCGACGCTCGGCTGCAGTTGGAAGCGGAGCGTGCGTTTCCTCCGGGCACGTCGGCCGGTGCGATCGTGGTGCTCGACGCGAAGACCGGCTTCGTGCGCGCGATGGTATCGCGGCCTTCGTTCGATCCCAATGAGATGACGGGGCGCGTGTCTCCGCAGCGGCTCGCGCAGCTCAACGCCGATCCGCTGAAGCCGATGATCTTCCGCCCGACCGCCGAGCGCTATTCGCCGGGTTCGACGTTCAAGGTGGTGCCGTTGCTCGCTGCGTTGCGTGCGGGATCTTTCACGCAGACCTCCGCGGTCTCGTGTGGTGGCGGCTACCAGCTCGGCTCACGGCGTTGGCGTTGCCACAAGGAGAGTGGTCACGGCGTGGTGCACGCACGCGAGGCGCTCCAGTGGAGCTGCGACACGTATTTCTACAAGGTGTCCGACTCGCTCGGCATCGACCCCATCGCTGAAGTCGGCAAGGAGCTCGGTCTCGGCGCGGTGACGAACTTCGGCAAGGCGAACGATCAGGTGACGGCGGTCGCGGCTGAAGTGCCCGGCGTGATGCCGAGCAGCGAGTACCACAACCGGGTGACGCCCGGCGGCTACACCAAGGGCATGGCGCTCAACACCGCCATCGGTCAGGGCGACGTGAACGTGACGCCGCTGCAGCTCGCGGTGCTCTACGCGGCGCTCGGCAACGGTGGGCACGTCTTCCAGCCGCAGGTCGTCGAGCGCATCGAGACACCGGAAGGAAAGGTGCTCGAGCAATTCGGAGCGAAGCTGGTGCGCGACGTCGAGATCACTCCGGAGCAGCGCACGGTGATCGTCGATGCGCTCAAGGCCGTGGTGAACGAAGCGGGTGGTACGGCGTTTCGTTCGCGGCTCGCCAACGTCGTGGTGGCGGGCAAGACGGGCACCGCCCAGGTGGCTCGCCTCGGAGCGACGCGCCTCAAGAAGGAACAGATGAGCTACTGGGAACGCGACCACGCGTGGTTTGCGTCGTTCGCTCCTGCGGACGAGCCGGAGATCGCGGTGATCGTGCTGAACGAGCACGGCGGTCACGGTGGTTCTGATGCGGCTCCCGCAGCGATGGCGGTGATCAAGAAGTACTTCGAGCTCAAGAAGCTCGATGGCGAGGCGTTTGGTGATGGCTACACCGCTGAGCCGAATCGACCCGTGCCTCCGCCGACCGAGTTGTTGATGCCGCCGCTCGTTCCTCCGCGTGACAACCCGGGGACTGGCGTCGCCGTTCAGCAGCCGGCGCTCAAGCCCGAGTTGGCGGGATCTCCGTCGCCGTTGCCTGACGTAGCGCCTCCCGCGCCGCCGCCTCCCGCGAAGACGGATGTGCCGGTGGTGCCGCTCTCGCCTGGTGAGCCTTTGCCTCCCGCCGACGAAGGAGCCGACTGATGGAGCTCCGCGTCGAACAACGCGCTACCGCGAACGTGCCGTGGCTGCTGGTCTTCGCCGTGCTGCTCACTGCGGCGGTCGGCATCTACAACCTTGCGTCGGCGTCGCGACCACCGAGCTCCCCGGTGTGGATGAGCCAGCTGCTCTACCTGGGCGTCGGCATCGCGATGGTCGTGGGCGTTTCGCTCGTCGATTACAAATTCATCCAGCGCGCGACGGTGCCTTTGTATCTGCTGAACATCGCCGCGCTCATTGCGCTCAAGTTCATCGGTCACAAGGCGAAGGGCGCCGAGAGCTGGTTCGTGGTCGGCCCGTTCCGCATTCAGCCCGCCGAATTCATGAAGCTCGGCATGGTGTTGATGCTCGCCAAGTACTTCCACGACGACGATCGACCGAATCAGCCGTCGCAGGGCTTCATTCGGCTGATTCCCGCGGCGGTGATCGCGTTGTTCCCGACGGCGCTGGTGCTGGTGCAGCCCGACCTCGGCACCGCGCTGATGATGGTGTTCACCGCGTTGACCATCATCATGTTCAGCAAGCCGACCTGGCCGGTGAACGTCGCGCTGGGGCTGGCGTTCGTGCTCGGCGTCGGCGTGTTGTGGAACGACTACGTGCGCGATCAATCAGCGCGTGAAGCCGAAGGGCAGGCGCGCTTCACGATCATCCGCCACAAGCTGAAGAAGCATCAGGATCTGCGCATCAGCGGTTGGCTGGATCCGACCATCGATCTGAAGGGGTCGAACTACCACGCGATGCAATCGAAGATCGCCGTGGGCTCCGGAGGCCGCTGGGGCAAGGGCTGGATGAAGGGCACGCAGACCGGTCTGCGGTACCTGCCGGAGCAGCACACCGACTTCATTTTTTCGGTGTTCGCCGAAGAGGAGGGCTTCGTGCGATCGCTGCTGCTGCTCGTCTTGTATGGCGTGTTGATGCTCGCGGGGCTCAACGTCGCGCTGACGGCGAAAGAAAAATACGGAGCGTTCGTCGCAGTCGGCATCTGCGCGATGATCTTCTGGCAGGTGTTCGAGAACATCGGGATGGTGACCGGGCTCTTGCCGATCACCGGCATCACCTTGCCGCTCATGAGTTACGGCGGTTCGTCGATGGTCAGCGTGATGCTCGGCATCGGGTTGCTGGTGAACGTCTCGATGCGGCGTCAGATGTTCCGCGGCTGAGCCAGGAGCCGCCGCATGTCAGACGTTCGCACCACACAGGTCGATCTCGCTGGCTTGATGTCGGTGTTGGGCGAGCACCTGTATTCGACGCCCACCGTCGCGTTGCGTGAGTTGGTGCAGAACGCGCACGACGCGATCACGCGGCGGAAGATCGAGGCAAGTGGGTCTCCGTTCGAGCCACGCATCGAGGTGAAGCTCGATCGCGCGCGGGGCACGTTGACCATCACCGACTCCGGCGCCGGCCTCACGCGGCAGGAGATCATCGATTTCCTCGCGACGATCGGC
>JAEUJS010000260.1 GCA_016792935.1 Archangium sp.
CTGCGGGGTAACGCGTGCACCATGCCGGGCCATGCGCACTCGCCTCGCTGCCGTGCTCGCTGCGTCACTGATCAGTGGCTGTGTCGCCATCGTTGGTGAACCTGAAGACGCTGGCTCCACTGGAGGCGGCGGCGGTGCCGACGGAGGCGGCGCGGGAATGACCGGCGGCTCCGGCGGCGGTACTGGCGGTGGCGCTGCGAACGGCGGTGGCGCTGCGAACGGCGGTGGCGCTGCGAACGGCGGTGGCGCTGCAAACGGCGGCGGCGCTGCGAACGGTGGCGGCGCTGCGACGGGCGGCGGCGCTGCAAACGGCGGCGGCGCAGCGATGGGCGGAGGCGCTGCGACGGGCGGCGGCGCTGCAAACGGCGGCGGCGCAGCGATGGGCGGAGGCGCGGCGATGGGCGGCGGCGCTGCAAACGGCGGTGGTGCTGCGACGGGTGGTGGCGCGGCGATGGGTGGCGGCGCAGCAACAGGCGGCGGCGCGACGACGGGCGGCGGAGGCGGCGTCATCAACGACGGCGGTCTCGGTCTCGACTCGCGTCCGGCGAACCCGACGTGCATCGCGCCGGCGCCTCCACCGACGAACTCTCCGGTGACGACGACGCGCGTGTTCCCGAACCTCACGTTCGCGGCGCCGCTCGGCATGTACCAGGCGCCTGGAGACAACACGCGCGTCTTCGTTCAGGAGCGCGACGGAGTCATTCGCGTCTTCCCGAACAACAACAACGCGATGACCGCGCAGGTCACGACGTTCCTCGACTTCAGCTCGCTGGTGGACACGCAGGGCGAAGGTGGCTTCCTCGGCATGGCCTTCCACCCGAACTGGCCGACCACGCCCGAGGTGTTCATCAGCTACACCGAGGGCACGCCGTCGTTCCGCAGCGTCATCTCACGCTTCCGCAGCATGGACAGCGGCCTCACGCTCGCGCTCGCCAGTGAGGAACGGCTGTTGGTGCTCGACCAGCCGTTCAGCAACCACAACGGCGGCGACATCGGCTTCGGCCCCGACGGCTTCCTGTACATCGGGTTCGGTGATGGCGGTTCTGGCGGTGACCCGAACAACGCGGGCCAATCGCTCAACACCAATCACGGCAAGATGCTGCGCATCGACGTGAACGTGCCGTTCGCGATGCGCTACGCAATTCCCGCGACCAACCCGTACGCGGCCGACAACACGCCGTGCAATCGCACCAGCTCGCAACGCCAGGCGACGGCAGGCACGCGCTGCGCGGAAATCTACGCGCTCGGCTTCCGCAACCCGTGGCGCTGGAGCTTCGACACGGTCAGCGGAGAGCTGTGGGTCGGCGACGTCGGCCAGGGCGCATACGAAGAGGTGGACCTCGTCTCGCTCGGCGGCAATTACGGCTGGCGCTTCCGCGAAGGACGGCATTGCTACAACCCGAGCAGCGGCTGCCCCACCGCAGGGCTCATCGACCCCGTCGTGGAATACGACCGCACCTTCGGCAACTCCATCACCGGCGGCTATGTCTATCGCGGCACGGGGATTCCCTCGCTCATCGGCCGCTTCATCTACGGCGACTACGGCTCGGGCCGCATCTTCTCGGCGGAGCCCGACGGCATGGGCGGCTACGTGCAGCGTCAGCTCATCGACACTGCTTTCGGCATCGGAAGCTTCGCGCAGCTGAACAACGGCGAGGTGTACGTGCTCAACATCAACAACGGGCAGATTCACCAGCTCGTACCGATGGGCATGGACGCGGGCGTCGACACGTTCCCGCAGTTGCTCTCGCAGACCGGCTGCTTCAACGCGAGCAACCCGACGATTCCGGTCGCGGCGATGATTCCGTACGACCTCAACGCGGCGCTGTGGAGCGACGGCGCGTCGAAGGAACGCTTCTTCGCGATCCCCGACGGCACGACCATCACCGTCACCGCGTCGGGTGACTTCGATTTCCCGAACGGCACGGTGCTCGCGAAGACGTTCTCCATCGCCGGCCAGCGCATCGAGACGCGCCTGCTGATGCGACACATGAACGGCAACTGGGCGGGCTACTCATACGAGTGGAACGCGGGGCAGACCGAAGCGACCCTGCTGCCCGCGAGCAAGTCGAAGGTGGTCGGCTCGCAGACCTGGTTCTACCCGTCGCGTGGTCAGTGCATGCAGTGCCACACCGCGTACGCCGGGCGTTCACTCGGGCCCGAAATCGGTCAGCTCAACCGCAACATGATGTACCCGGCGACGGGGCGCACCGCGAACGAGCTCGAGACGCTCGAGGGACTGGGTTTCCTCTCGGCTCCGCTCGGTGGACCAGTGAGCTCGCTCGCGCGGTACGAGCCGCCGTTCGGAGCGGGCCCGCTCGACAACCGGGCGCGCGCGTATCTGCACGCCAACTGCGCCGGGTGTCACCAGCAGGGCATGGGTCAGGGCCCGGCCGATTGGCGGTATTCGCTGACCTTCATGCAGACCAACTCGTGCAACGTGATGCCGACCAACGGAACGGTCGGCATCGGAGCGGCGGCGCGCATCATCGCTCCGGGCTCACCGGCGAACAGCGTGGTGTCGGCGCGCATGCACGCGCTCAACGCCTTCCGCATGCCTCCGCTGGGGACCAGCGTCGAAGACGCGATGGGCACGGCGCTGATTGATCAGTGGATCACGTCGCTGAGCGTCTGCCCGTAGTCAGTCTCGCGGTTCCCATTCACCGCCGAGCGGAGCTCCACCGTCAGGCTGGCTCGCGTAGGAGAACACGAGCGTCTTGCCGAGCGGAGGGTCGTCCTCGTTGCCGTTCTTTCCCGTGCAGCGAATGAACGCTTCCCGGCGGCACGGGTCGACCATCAAGAGCGTGCACATGCGCTTCGTCCGTTCAGCCTTCTGTCGCTTCGCCGCATCGCTCAGGCACTTCGCGTGTTCTCGCGCGCGCTGCTTCTCGAACGCACGACGTGCACTTTCTTTCTCTGCCTCGGTGAAGCCCGGGCCAAAGCCGATGCCGGAGTCGTCGGTGCACTCGCACTCGGGACAGTCGTCGCCTGACTCCGATTCGAGAATGAGCTCGGGGAGCGGCGCGGCATCGACCTCGGCCTCACTGGGCTCATGCAGCTCGAACGTGATGCCGCGCGACTCGCTGAAGCTGCCGTCGCACATGCCGCTGCTCCAGGCTTGCGTGCAGAGCCAGACGGGCGTCTTGCATCCGAGCGCGGAGGGAGCGACGACCTTCTGGCATTCGTCGCTGCTGCGCTTCCAGTCGAAGGTGAGCTTCATGCGGTGTGCCTCGGCGAAGCGCTTGCGCTGGTCGAGCGTCGGCTCCGACGGCGTGGCCGCGAGGACGAGGAGTGCGATCAGGCGCGTCATCCAGGTTGTCGTCCGGGGCGAAAATTCTGGGGCATCGCGAGCGCGAACAGACCTCACGCCCGCGAAGAAGTTCCTACCGACCGAGCAGGGCCGCAGCCTTGTCTTTGTCGGCGAAGTGGAACAACTCGAGCGCCTTCGCCCGCTGCTGCGGACTCATCGCCTTCACCGCGCCCTTCCCGCACGCGAGCACCTCGAGCTTCGAGAACGACGACAGCTCGATGGCACGCATCAACACCTCCGGGTCCGGCTTCCGCGCGAGGAGCTGACACGCCAACTTCACCTTGGGCGGCTCGAACGAGAACGCCGCCATCGCCGCGAACTCATCGACCGAGCCTTCCGGAGCAACCTCGAGAATCGCAGTCCGCTCATCGTCGAAGTTCGACTTCTTGAGCGCAGCCGCGACCGCAGCCTTCTGTTTCTCGAGCCCGCCCGCCTCGAGCACCAGCTTCAGCGCCTCACGACTCGGCTCCGCCGACGAGAACGCGCTCACCACCTTCGTGACCTGCGCGACGTCGAACTGCGGCACGACGGCATTCCACTTCTTCAGGAGCTTGAGCCGCTCCTCATCGAAGATGAACGTGGTCAGCGCCTCGCTCAACGCGCGCGGCTTGTCCTCAGCCTTCACGCGCTCGATGCAGACCGTCAGCACACGCGACCGCGCATCATCGAAGCTGAGCAAGCGCATCGCCTCCGTGCCGCGACCGGCGAGCACCATGCGCTCGATCCACAGGGGAGCCTTCTTGAGCAAGGCCTCGGTCTGCGTCGGCGTGCGCTCACCCGACTCGAGCTCGAGCAACTGCGCCGAACCATCGAGCGGCAACACCTCGAGCAGATGCGGCAGCGACTTCTGTCTGGTGGCGCGCGACAACATCGCGACCAGCGCGCCGCTCTCCGGAGCTTCGAGCCCGCCCGCCTCGAGGAGCTTCATCACCTCGGCATCGAAGGTCTTGCTCCCGAGCTTCGCGGCCTGTGCGCGCAACGTCGGAGCGCGGCCTGCAACGAGCTCTCGCACGCCCTGACTCACGAGTGGATCGAGGTGCACCAACGCCGAGCTGATCAACGCCTCGTCGTCTTCGGGCAATCCATCGAGCCGCGCGACGACCGAGAGCAGTCCTTCCGGTGAAAGCCCACGCTGCCGCGCGAGCCGCAGGAGCGACCAGCGGTCGACCTCCGGCACGCGGCGAGTCAGCGCGAAGACCAGGTCCGGCGTCGCGCGACCAGCGAGCACCAGCCGCGCACCGGCGAGCTCGACCTCGAGCGTCTCGGGCAAATCGCTCTCCTTCTTCGCGCTCGCCTTCCATTTCGTCAGCTCCGCGCTCAGCGCCTTCTTCGGCGGAGGCGTGAGGTGCGCGATGACCGAGGTGTCCTCTTCTCCGGGAATGATGAGGCCCGCGGTGAAGATGGTGAGCGCGAGCGTCTCGATGCTCTTGCGGACATTTCCGCCCGACGAAACGACGACGCTCAAGGGAACGAGCGGCGCATCGAGCGGACCACCCGCGGCGCCCGTGCACGTGCCCGAGTAGTTGCCGAGAATCGGAGCGCTGCACGGCACCTGTTCCATCGACAACACGCGCGGGGGCGGCTCGCGCAGCACGGCCTTGCTCTCGTCGAACGCGGTGTTCGTCTCGTTGACGGTCTTGCCGCCCTTGCGCGCGGTGAAGTGCGCTCCGCTGTCGTCGATGACGAGCTTCCACGTCTCGATGACGCGCCTGGGAGGCGGCGCGTTGCCCTGCATCACCCACAACAATTGATCAGGCCGACCGCCGCCGGTGACGAGCTTCCACTCGTACGTCACCGGAGCACCGGCGTGCGCCACCGTCGCGCACGCGAGGACCAACGCGAGACTCAGCTTCATCGAGCGCTGATCAGATCCACGTCTCGGGGATCAGCGTCGGCTTCAGCTCTTTGTAGTCGGCGAGGATGCCCGCGAGCTGCTGCGCGGCCGGACCCGCATTCGGACTCGCCGCCAACTTCTGCTCGAACGCCGCGATGGTCTGCAGGGTCTGCGCGCGGTTGAGGTTCTTGAAGTTCGGCACGTCCATGCCGAGCGCCTTGAAGCCCGCGTCGACCTTGCCGGCGTACGTTTCCTGGAACTTCGCGGAGACGGGGCCGTGGAAGATGAGACGAATGGTCTGGTCGCGCGTCATCTCGAGCGCCTTGCGCTCGGTGGGCGTGGTCTCGGGGTGCTGAATCAAGCGCTGGGTCGCGTTGTAGAAGTCGCGCACCGGGCCCTGCTGCGTGTTGGGAATTTCTCCGCCGGCCCAGGCCGCGTCGAAGCCGCTCTGGAGCTCGGTCTGGCGCGTCTTGAGCTCAGCGATGGGAGCGCGCACCGAGCCGTCGTCGTAGCCCTTGCTCTTGGTCCACACGGCGACGTTCTCGCCCTTGCGCATGCCTTCGAACATCTTCTTGGTGAGATTTTCGGAAGAGCCGCGCGTGGCCTGTTCCCACAACTTCTGGTGCGCGGTGGCGCCCGATGCCGCACCCGGAGACGAGCCCGTGTACGCGGTGATGGTCTTCGCGTTGGGGAACATCGCCTGGTACTTCTCCATCATCTGCTCGCCGCCCGAGTAGCAGCCGGCGATGAGGAGGTCTTCGACCGACTTGGCGCCTTTGGGCATCGCTTCGGCGAGCGCTCCGACCGAGGGCCAATCGAGCTTGCCGTTGTTCTCGCCGTACACGCCGTAGCCGACGTGGTGACCGGAAAGCACGAAGCGCGACGGAGGCTGACCACCGCGCTCGGCGACCGCCCACTGTTGAGCGATCTGCGCGAACTCGTCACGCGAGTCGGCGCCCGCGTTGGTGATGACGTCGGCGACCTTCTTCGTCTGCTCAGCCGGGAGCCCGAGCGTGAGCGCGAAGCCCATCGCGCCGTCAGCGGTCGACAGGTCGTGCGTGGTCTTCACGCCGCGCGCGTCGAGCGTGGTGATGGTGTCGTTGACGGGCGTGTCCTTGATGACGGTGACGTTGGTGCCGCGGGCCTTGAGCGCGTCGGACTCCAGCGTGGACCGGTGCGCGTCGGAGTTGTTCACCGCGACGAAGAGCACCTTGTCGTTCGACTTGGGCGCCCAACCGGCTGCCGGAGCAGGCGTCTGCGGCGTCGTCGCGGGACGCGTCGGCGTGTTGGTGTTGGTGGAAGGAGTCGTGACGACGGGACGAGAGCCAGGAGTGCCAACGCGATCGACCATAGGTGCGGATCGATCTACCACAGCGCTGCACTCGAAGGCTGCGCGCGGGGTCATGCGCGCATGACTCCGAGGACACGTGTAGCGCTGGTCCTGGCATGCGCTCGTCGCGTGCTCGAACGCGTGCCTGCGGGTGATCAGAAGAATGCGAAGGCGGTGCTCACCGCGGGCTGGCGCTGGCTGCTGCGGCCGCACCTCGACCTGTTCGAGATCGAAGACACGCTGGAGCCGAAGGTCGTGACGGTCACGCCAATCTTGCTCGTCCTGCACGTGCTCTACGCCGAGGCGCGACACCCGGCGAAGGCATTCCAGGATCCACCTTCGGCGACGCTGCTCGATGAAGCGCTCGCGTCGTTCGTGTCGCTGGCGGCCGACGCATCGGTCGAGCAGGCCGCGCAGGCCGAGCTGCGCGCGCGTGCGGACGGGCTCGATGGCGCGTCGCTGCTCCGTCCGTCGGATTTCGGAATCGCCGGAGAAGATCTCGACGCGAAGAAGGAAGCGCGGAAGGCAAAGACCGAAGACGTTCGCCCGCTGCGTGTCGGAGAGGTCGTCGAAGGCGAAGTCGTCTCGGTCACGGCCGATCGCGCCGTCATCCGCGTCGGACCTGGAGATGAGCTCGCGTATCTCCCAGTGGCCGAGATGCAGCCAGGCACGAGCGTCGCGCCGAAGCAGACGCTCACCGCCGTCGTCTTTCATGCGCCGAGTGGTGGCTTCGCGCTGCTGAGCCAACGGCGCTTGCGCTCCTGAGCGCCGAGCGGAAACCGGCCCAGAACCGGTTTTTGTACGGACGAAGCCGAGCGACCGCCTAGCGTGCGCGCCGCGTGGCGCTCACCGTCTTCGACTGGCTCGTGGTCGCTGCGTTCTTCGTCGCGAGCACCGTCGTCGGCCTGCTCTTCACCCGCCGTGCGGGCAAGTCGGTCGCCGAGTACTTCACCGCTGGTCGTTCACTTCCATGGTGGCTCGCGGGCACCTCGATGGTCGCCACCACCTTCGCCGCCGACACGCCGCTCGCCGTCACTGGCCTCGTCGCCGCACACGGCATCGCGGGCAACTGGGTCTGGTGGAACATGGTCGCCGGCGGAATGCTGACGGTCTTCTTCTACGCTCGCCTCTGGCAACGCGCCGGAGTGAAGACCGACGCCGAGCTCACCGAGCTCCGTTACGCCGGAAGACCCGCGGCGCTCTTGCGAGCGTTCCGCGCCGTCTACCTCGCGCTCCCCATCAACCTCATCATCATCGGCTGGGTGAACCTCGCGATGGTGAAGGTGCTCGAGGTGATGCTCGGCGTGCACCCCTTCACCGGAATGCTCGCCCTCTTCGCGCTGACAGTTCTGTACAGCTCACTGTCTGGCCTGTGGGGAGTGGTGGTCACCGACTTCTTCCAGTTCCTCCTCGCGATGGGCGGCTGCATCGTGCTCGCGTTCTTCGCGGTGGATGCGGTCGGCGGCCTCGACGCGCTGGTCGCGAAGACGCCTTCGCGCTCACTCGAGCTCTTCCCGAGCGACACGACGTGGATGCCGGTGACGGTGATGCTCAGCTACCTCGCGGTGAGTTGGTGGGCGTCGTGGTACCCGGGCTCTGAACCCGGAGGCGGTGGCTACGTCGCCCAACGCATCTTCGCCTCGAAGTCGGAACGCGACGGAATGCTCGCGACGTTGTGGTTCACCATCGCGCACTACGCGGTGCGCCCCTGGCCGTGGATTCTCACCGCGCTCGCCGCCGGAATTCTGTACCCGAACTTGAAAGACCCCGGAGTGGGCTTCGTCGAGGCCATCGCGCTGTTGCCGAGCGGACTCAAAGGGCTGCTCCTCGCGTCGTTCGCGGCGGCGTACATGTCGACGCTCAGCACGCAGCTCAACTGGGGCACGTCGTACCTGGTGAACGATCTCATCGCGCGCTTCACCAGGGTGCCCGAGGCGCGACTGGTGCGAGCGTCGCGGCTGATCACCGCCGTCCTCTTCCTATTGTCGGCCGGCTCGACGTACGCGCTGTATCGAGTCGGCTCGGTCGATGCCGCGTGGCGCGTGCTCATCGCGCTCGGAGCCGGCACCGGTCCGGTCTACCTGCTCCGCTGGTACTGGTGGCGCGTCAACGCGTGGTCCGAAATTTCCGCGATGGGGTTCTCACTCGTCTCGTTCGTCGCGTTGACGGTGAGCGGCGTGTTCGACCCATCCGACACAGTCGACGGAGCGCACTTGATGGTCGTGAACACCGCCATCACCACGGTCGGTTGGGTCGCGGTGACGTTCCTCACACAACCCGAGCCTGAGGCTCATCTGAAGGCGTTCCACGCGCGCGTGCATCCGGGAGGACCGGGGTGGGCGCGCATCGCGCCGGCAGCACCGATCGAGGGCGGCTGGCGCGCAGGTGTGTCGTGGCTCGGCGGAATTCTCGGCGTGTACGGCGCGCTGTTTGGAGTCGGTCGGTTGCTCCTCGGTCCGCGCGCGGAGGCCGTGCCCTTCTTGATCGCGATGGTCGTCGGCTTCGTGCTCGTCGCGCGGATGCAGCGCAGCGAACAGCCTCAGGCTGGTGAGCAGAAGGTGTGAAAGGTTGAAGCGCGTGCGCAAGCACCTGCGGGACGCCCTGTCCGAAATCGAGATGTACAAAAGAGCGGTCTCACCGCCGTTTTGTGCAACTCGATTTCGGCTGACACACTCCGGGCGCTTCGGCATCCGCTCGGTGCCGTCGCTCATCGCGTTCCGTGGCGGCAAGCCCATCGGTCAGCTCGTCGGTTACGCGCCACGGCAGGCGATCGACAAGCTCCTCGGGTGACCTCTACGTTGCCGGCGTGGCATCAGACCGAGAGCCGATTCCGACGTGGTACTTCGCGCTGGTCGTGGTGCGCCGCGGCGCTGACGAATTTCTCGTCGTGCACGAACGCAAACACGGCCAGCGGTTCTACTTCCCCGCCGGTCGCGCCGAAGTCGGAGAGACGCTGCAGCAAGCGGCGCTCCGCGAGACGAAGGAAGAAGCGGGCATCGACGTCACGCTCGAAGGCGTCTTGCGCTTCGAGCACTCGCCCTCTCCCGACGGAACGGCTCGCGTGCGTGTCGTCTTTCTCGCGCGTCCGACGAACCCAAACGCGGCGCTCAAGTCGGTCGCCGACGAACACTCGCTCTGCGCGCGATGGGTTCGTCTGAACGAGCTCGACGTGCTTCCGCTCCGCGGAGACGACGTGCGTGAAGTCTTCACCGCCGTCGCGAGCGGACGCCACGTCGCGCCGCTGACCTCACTGGCCGACGAGCTCGAGTCGTGGACATGATCGCGTCATGAAGAAGCGCCTCACCGAACTCGAACGTGCAGAACGATGGCAACGCGCACAGGCGAGGAAGACGCCCACGACGGGCCGTCCAGTGCCGTGGTCGAAGCTCGAAGCGCTCTTCGAGCCCCCGAAGCCGAAGAAAGAGCGCGAGTCGTCGAAGCGACAGCGCTCCTGATCATTGCTTGCACTCGAATCATGACCGTGGGGTCATGCCCGCGTGATCATCATCTACGGCACGCGGATGTACGGGACGATCGACACCGACGACGGCGGCCAGCACGCCACGCGGTTCATCCACATCTATTACCTGCCGTTGGTTCCGATCGGCGGCGCACGGCCGGTCAGCGACGACAGCTACATCCCCGAGCCGATGCAGGGGAAATCGGTGCTGCTCGCCTACGCCCGGGTGTGGGGCTTCTTCGCGCTCGGTGGCTTGATCATGGCCACCTACTTGAACCTCGAGAAGAGCTTCATCAGCGGCGGCCTCATGGGGGCCTTCACGCTCGGGGCCATCGGTCTGTGGGTGTTCCTGATGCTCAAGGCTGGGGTGAAGCGTTCCTTCAGCGCGGTCGGTTACGGGCTGACGCTCGGCGTTCCGTTGCTCGCGCTCGCCATCGCCACCGTCAGCGGAGTCAGCGAGCGCACCCGGCGCATGAAGTGGGAAGTCGAACGCGAGATGGGCACCGACGGCGACTTCAGCAAGGCCGCGCTCATGAAGTTGGCGAAGGAAGCCAACGAGTACGACAAGAGCGACAAGCTTGGGCAGCGCCGCAGCAAGTGTGACAGCGGGAGCGGCCTCGACTGCAACGAGCTGGGCTACGAGCTCTCGAAGACCGACCCCACCGCGTCACTCGAGGCGTACACCAAGGGCTGCAACCTCGACTTCGGCATGGCCTGCTTCAACGAAGGTCTGGTGGTCAGCAAGACCAACCGCGAAGACGGCGAGGCGCTGTACGAGCGCGCGTGCGAGCTCGACTACGCGAACGGCTGCAACAACCTCGCGACCACGCTCGAGAAGTCGAACCCCAAGAAGGCGTACCAGCTCTTCGAGAAGGGCTGCGACCTCAAGTCCGGCCTCGCGTGCCGCAACCAGGCGACGCTCACCGCGAGCGGCACTGGCACCAAGAAGAACCCGCGCCTCGCGAAGACGCTCTTCAAGAAGGGCTGCGAGCTGGGCGACCAGAAGGCCTGCGACAAGCAGTGATCAGCTGCTGCGACGCTTCAGCGCGAGGGTGAACTTCTCCCACTCTTTCTGGAACGTGTCCGGGTCGCCGCCGAGCACTTCGGTCAGCGCCTTGAGGCCCGTCTTGTCCTCACCCTTCAACTCCTGCGCGCGCTTCACGAACTTGATGAGCAGGCCCTTCTCCTGCAGCCAGTAACAGAGGTACCGCGCCATCGCGTAGTGCACACCGGAGTCGTCGTCGTAGAACTGATCTTCCGTCGTCTTCACCAGCGCAGAGATCTTCGGCACGGTCTTCTCGCGAATCGCCGTCTGCACACCCGGCAGCCGCCAATTCAGCTGCCCGATGAAGTGGCCATCACGCTCTCCGGGAAATTCGAACAGCGAACCGAGTCCCTCGTTGAACCACGCCGGACCCTCGGGCCAGTTGGCGTGCATGAACGGATGCACCAGCTCGTGCGTGAGCGTTCCGTAGCCAGGCCTGATGTTCATCACCATCGACTTGCGGCTCGACAAGTAGAAGCCGTACGGCGTGTCGGGCTCGGTCTGAAACAGCTCGCGGCTGTACTTCTCGTACGTCGCCGCGTCCTTGAAGACCCACACGTCTTCCATCGTCTCCGGCGCCTTCGGGAAGTAGTCCTTCAAGAGCAAGTCGCGCGTCCATCCGACGACGTCTTTCGCGCGCGAACGCACCTTCTCGGGTGACTCGTTGCCAATGACGAGGAACGGCTTTTCCCACACCATCGTGAAGCCGCTCGGCATCGTCTCTTTGAGTTCCATCACGTGCTGCACGACTTCCGCCGGAGTCGGCTTGGTGAACTTCTGCAATTCAGGCTTCGACTTCTCCTCGAGGCGCAGACGAATCACCGTCCACTTGTCCTTCGCTGGCTTGAAGGGCCACAGCGCGAGGAAGTCAGCGCGCTTCATTCTCCGATTCGCGCCGTCGTCTTCCGCCGGCTCCATGTAGACGACCTCGTCGGTGCGCGCGTCGTAGCCAGTGATGAGCCGGAAGTGCTCGGTCGTCTTGGGCTGCGCGTCGTAGTGCATGCACACGATGCTCGGGATGCCCTTGCTCAAGTCCTTGTGGAGCTCGGCAAACTGCGCGTCCATCTCGCTTCCCGACTTGGCTGGATTCACCCGGTACCAGGTCTGCCCCGGCTCGAAGCCGAGCGTCGTCAGCACCTTCTTCAAGTCGTCCGCCCAGATGCCGCGGCCCTTGAGGGGATCGAGCCCGCTGGCGTTGAACACGTCGTCTTGATCGATGTCGCGACCGAGGCGACGCAGCGCCATCTCGACGTCGGCCTCTCCGCAGAAGTCGGGCTTCTGCTTCACGTGTTGAAAGCCCTCGAGCTGAACGGAAGGGAGCGCGACGAGGACGAGGGGAAGCAGAGCGTGCATTCGGGACGCCTCCAGTCTCCTCAGACACGCACGTCTTTCCTATGGTTCCCTCCGCGAAATGCCGAGCACGGACTTCCACCTCGCGCAGGCCAACGTCGCGTACGGCCAGTGGCCCGCGAACGACCCGCGCATGGCGACCTACATCGCGCGCCTCGACGAGATGAACCAGCTGGCTGATCAGAGCCCCGGCTTCGTGTGGCGCTACCTCACCGATTCCCGCAACCTGCAGGAGCGCGAGTTCGACGACCCGCTCGTCCTCTTCAACATGTCGGTGTGGGAGTCGATCGACGCGCTCCACGCGTACACGTACCGCACGGCGCACAGCGAGGTGTACGCCGGCCGCAAGCAGTGGTTCGTCGATCAAAAGCTCGTGGTCGGCGGTCACGCGCTCGCGATGTGGTGGATCCCCAAAGGCGAAGTGCCGACCGTCGCCACCGCGAAAGAGAAGCTCGCGCTCATCACCGCGAACGGCCCCAGCGAGCAGGCGTTCCATTTCAAGAAACGCTTCCCTGCGCCGGGCTGATCAACCCAGGTGTTTGGTGGCGGCCTTCGCCAGCGCAGTGCTCTCGGGATTGGGCTGCGAGTAGCCACGCACTTCAGGCAACTCTCCGAGCTTGAACGAGCGAATGAACTTCGCGTCGAGCTTCTTGAAGCTGGCGAGCGTGCCGTTGAACTCGGCATCGTTCTTCGGGTTGATGGCTCCGACGTCGAGCACGAGATCGAAGCGCCCATCGCCCGTCGCGGTGAACGTGGCGTGCAGCGCGCGGCTGAGCGAAGTGAACGTCTCGAGCTTCGGCAGCTTCGCGAACAGCGGGATGAGCACGTCCATCGCACGGTTGGTCACATCCTTCGGGTCGCCGGTGCTGAGGCGCTTGCACACCTTCACCAGCGGGTGCTCGAAGAACGCGGTGTCGAAGTCAGCCTTCCAGAACGTGAAGTGGAGCTCCTCGAGCTTCGGGAACGCCGACGGCTTCACCTTCGACGAGAGCGAGAGCCCCTGGTCTCCACCGAGCGAGATGACCTTCACCGGCCAGTCGAAGTCGCGCGCGCACATCACCTCGAGGTAGTGCGACGACGCGTGCTCGAGGGTTTCCATGCCGTAGAGCGGCGCCTTGCTGAGCAAGAAGTCGGCATGCGCCTTCGGCTCGTATGGCAGCGAGACGGTCTTCGCGGTGACCCAGCGCAGGTCTTCGGCCATCGGCTCGAGATCCGCGTCTCCGATCTTTCCCCACGGGTCCATTCCGAGTGACGGGAAGAAGCCGCGCTTCAGGCGGTCGAGCGGTTTGTAGATTCGCATCTTCAAGTTCCCAAGGAGCGCCTTCTCGTTCTCCTTCACCCACTTCTCGAGCTTGCTCTTCACCTTCTCTCCGCGTTCGAACGCCAAAGAGAGGTTGATCAACTCCGCCCGCGGATCACCACGCTCGGCGAGGAAGTCGGCGTAGACCATGTACGGCGACGTGTCGTCGGGAGCCGCCGCGTTGATCGCCTTCAGCAACGCGAGTTCCTGATCAGGCTTCGCCGCCGCCTTCTTCTGATCAGCGCTCTTCTTGCCGAGCGCGGTGAGCTGCTCGAGCAGCTTCTTCTCATCGGCGCTCGCGGCGCGCCCCACCTTCGACGCGTCACGGTACGGACCGATGGTGCGCGTCGCGTGCGGCCGCTCGGCGCGATTGCGATCGAAGGCCGCGGCGTTCTCGAGGCGCGCGGCGTTCTTTTCCAATCGATCGACGAAGCGTGGGTCCGCGTGCACCACGAGGTTGTCGTACGCGCGCTTCCACAGCTGCGGACGTGCGCCGATGTACGGGTCGCGCCCAAAGATGCAACGGTCCACCATCGCCTCCGCCACGCGGGGATCCGCCGGCCAGTTGAGCATCACCTCGAGGCGCTCTTCGGTGTCGGCGAGCGCTCCTTCGAGCAACGCTTCGAGGAGCGGCGTCACCAACCGCGCGTCGAACTTCTTTCCGTTGTCAAGCCACCGCATGTGCAGCTCGGCCCTCTTCCCGCTTGAGAAATCGGGCTGCGTCGAGCGACCCAATCGCGCGAACGTGGTCATCAACGCGGCGACTTCCGGCAAGCGCGTGGCCACCCAGTACTGGCGCAACGGCTCGAGCGCCTCGAGCGGCTTGCCGGCGTCGGCCGCCTTCAGCGCTTCTTCCAGCGCCTCGCGCGGAGAGCCCTTCATCACCGCGGCCGAAGGCTTCTCTTTCTTCGCGACCGCTCCACTCGGAGGCGGCCCCTTCAAGAGCGCGTTCGCTTCCTTCTGCAGCCGGGCGACGTCGGCCGCTTCTTCCTTCGAGAGCTTCGCGGGCTCCTGCAATTGGCCGAGCGCGGTCTCGATCCACCCGTTCAGCTTCGGCCAGAACTGCGAGTCGCCGCCCTTCTTCTTCGTGCGCGCCTGCAACCGCTTCGTCGACCGCGTGTCGATCAACGTCGGGAGCGCCTTGAACAACGTCGTCCACGCCGAGAAGTTGCTCGACGCAGTGAGCGGCGGCTCGTCGATCATCTTGAGGAAGCCTTCGCCGAGGCGCGGGTCGGGGCCGAGGTCGAGGAGCTGGCGAATGCGCATCGGAATCGAGCCGCGCGGATCGCTCCACAAACCGGGGAGCAACGTGTCGAGCGATTCGGGCGTCGCTTCTTTTTCGCGCGCGTTCCACTGCGCGTCGTAGTCGTCGGCTTCGGGATCGAGCGGAGCGAAGGCACGCGCGTGGTGTTTGCCGAGCGTGATGATCAGCTCCTCAAGCTCGGGGGCGCGCGTGGTGCGCCAGCGCGCGAGCACCGACGCGAGCGTGAGCGAGGTGCTGACTTTGGGTGGCGGTGCTTCGGCGGCAGGAGCTGCTTTGGGCTGCTCTGCCTTCGCAGGCGCCTCGGCCTTCGGTGCGGGCGCAGCAGACTTCCCTCCGCGGAGCAGCGCCGAGTCTTCCGTCGTCAGCTGCCGCGGCGTCTGCAGGCTCATGCCGAGCGCGCCCTTCTTCGGAGCGATGCCCTTCCCGTTCACGAACTTGAGCTTCGGCAACGCGTCGGTGACGTCGTTCACCGCGAGCGAAGAAGCCGCGCTCTTCCACTGCTTCCCGTCGTGTTTCGGATTCACCAATTCCGCCAGCAGCCACAGCCGTTCATCGGGAGGCCGCACGGTGACGAGGAAGATGCTGCCGCCGCCACGCACCGGTTCGAGCGCCGCGTGGGTGCTCACGTAGACCGTGAAGTTGAGCTTCTCGCCGACCTTCGCGTTCTTGTGAGCCGCCTCGAACTGCGCCTTCGAGATGATCGCCAGAATGTCGCCCATGGGGGCGCGAACGTGCTACGCGCGCGGCGTCATGTCGAACGTTCCCGTTGCCCGTCGCTACGCCCGTGCGCTCCTCGATGCCGCTGGACCCGAGGCTGATCAGGTCCTCACGCAGATCGACTCGCTGGTCACGTTCTTCGAGTCGCAGAAGGAACTGTTGCTCACCCTCTCGAGCCCGACGGCGACGCGCACGCAGCGCATGCAGATCGTCGACGCGGTCATCGCCAGCGCGCCGGGTCTGCTGCCGGTGCTCGCGAACCTGCTCAAGCTCTTGAGCGATCGCGGCCGCTTCTCGTCGTTCACCTTCATCGCGCGCCAGTTCCGCGACATGGTCGACAGCCGCATGGGCCGCGTGCGTGGCCGTGTGACCTCGGCCGCCAAGCTCGGTGACACGCAGGTCGCCGCCATCAAGAAGCAGCTCGAGGCGCTCACGCAGCGCAGCGTGGTGCTCGAGGCGAACGTCGACCCGAAGCTGATCGGCGGAGTCATCGCCAACGTCGGCAGCCACCAGTACGACGCGTCGCTCCGCTCGCAGTTGTCAGAGCTGAGCCGCACGCTCGCCGCCCGGTAGACCGCTGCGCTCGCTGATCCGGCGAACGTAGCCGCAGGCGGAGACTCGCCGAGGGAAGCAGGACGTCATGTGACAGCTCTGGGAATTCCACTCGGGCCGTCCGACATGCACCTGCTTTGTGGGATCTACGAGGGCGGGTAGCGGGCACACCGGTTGCTCTTTGAAGCGGCCATGTCTACCGCTCGCAAACTCGCTGGAACCCGCGCTGGGGAATACGAGGTTCTCCGCGAAATCGGGGTCGGCGGCATGGGCGTGGTCTACGAGGGCCGCCAGCCGGTCATCGGCAAGCGCGTGGCCATCAAGGTGCTGCGCTCGCGTGAGCCCGACCTCGTGGAACGCTTTCTCTCCGAAGCCCGCGCCGTCAACGCCATCGGCCACCGCGGCATCGTCGACATCTTCAGCTTCGGCCAGCTCGACGACGGCACGCATTACTTCGTCATGGAGTTCCTCGAGGGCCGCGGCTTCGACGCGCTGCTCAAGGAGCACGGCCGACTCCCACCCGCGATGTGCCTCGACTGGGCGATCGAAATTCTCGGAGCGCTCGACGCCGCGCACGCCGCGGGCGTCATCCACCGTGACCTGAAGCCGTCGAACCTGTTCCTGGTCGAGTCGCGCGGCGGCGCGTGGGTGAAGCTGCTCGACTTCGGCATCGCCAAGTTGGGCCCGCTCGCGGGTCAGCGCTCGGTGCAGACGCGCGCGTCGGTGGTCATCGGCACGCCCGACTACATGTCGCCCGAGCAGGTCACCGGAGGAACCATCACGCCGGCGACCGACTTGTACGCGCTGGGCTGCGTCATGTTCGAGATGATCAGCGGGCACCGTCCGTTCGAAGGCGCGAACCCGATGCAGACGATGTTCATGCACGTCGACTCGCCGACGCCGGAGCTGTCGAAGTGGATGCCCGACATCGAGCCCGAGCTCGAGCGGTTGATCACGCGCTTGCTCCAGAAGGATCCCGCCGACCGTCCGTCACACGCGCGCGCGGTGTTGGAAGAGATGGTGGCGGTGCGCGCGCTGTTCGGTGGAACGGTTGCTCCGACACCGGGCCGTTCGGGAACGCCGGTGCCTCCGCCTCGGCCTGGTGGCTCGCGCCCGAAGTTGAAGGCGGTCATCTCGCCCGCTCCGTTCATGGATGTGCAGTCGTTGCCTGGTCTGTCGGTGACCGTGCCGCGCCACTCGCCGCGGGCGATGGTGTCGACAGCGGGCGGCGAGATGTCGGAATCAGATCGCGCGTCGTACGCGATGACCTCGCCCATGGTGCCGGCGTATCGGCCGCCCCCGAAGAAGGTGTCGGCTCCCACGGTCGAGGCGCCGCGCTCGCAGATCGTGGCGGTGACTCGCCCGGTGCGTGGTGTCAAAGCCCCCTGGGGCGACGACGTTGGGTCGCGAAGCGGTGGCTCGGTCGCTGCAACGCGTACGCCTCCCAAGGAGCTTCCCGTGCTGATTCCGCTCCCTCCGAACGCGAGAGACCCGTGGGCTGATGAAGAGAAGGCCGATTCGGCGCTCGAAGTCGGCGCGGTGCGCAAGAGCCGCACGCCGATGGTCGTGGTGGCGCTCATCGTGCTCGCGTTGCTCGGCATCGGCGGAGCGGCGTGGCGCGACCTCTCGAAGCGCTCCACGCCCATCACGCTGCCGACTCCGTGACGCCCTGGTCGACGCAACGCGTCCGTGACGCGGAGAGAACGAACGCACGAATCAGTCGCCCGCCCGTGACGCGCTCTCCCTCTCCCGCCCCTGCGCGAGAGACCAGCACAGGCAGTGCGCTCGCGGTTTCTCCAGCAGCGACACCACGCGTTCGTGCGAGCATGCGCGTGTGAGAATTCTGATCAGCCTGCTGCTCCTCACGGCCCCGCTCGTTCACGCGCAAGCCGTCCTCGTCGATCGCATCGTCGCCACCGTCGACAACCGCGCCATCACGCGCTCCGAGCTCGACGCGCGCGCTGAGCGCAGCAAGAGCTCACGCGACGCTGCGCTCGACGAGCTGATCAACGAGTACCTCATCGCGAAAGACGCCATCTCGAAGTCGATCACCATCAGCGACGAGGAGGTCGACAAGGCGATCCAGATGGTGATGGACCAGAACAAAATCTCCAAAGAGGAGTTCCAGCAGGCGCTCGTCGCGCAGGGCTACACGCTCGAGGGCTACCGCACGTCGATCGGCCTGCAGCTGCTCGAGTTCCGCTGGCTGGCGATTCGCACCTCGGCGATGGAAAAACCGAGCGACGAAGCCGCCCGCGCGAAGTTCTTCGCTGATCAGAAGAAGCGCTTCGTCACCGAATTGCGAACGAAGGCGTCGATCACATCAGCAGACAAGTCTGCTGGGGCAGTCGAGGTGCGGCCATGAAGCGGGCGTTGGTGCTGTGCGGACTGATGAGCGCCTGCGCGACGACCCAGGCCACCGAGAAGAAACCAGTCGAGCCGACCGCGAAGGCACCTCCCGCCACCGCGCCCGAGTGCCCGAAGGAACCAGGCAAGGCCGTCGCCCCGGGGGGCTCTGGAGAACTCTCCACCGTCCTCGGCGCGAAGGTCGAGAAGGTCTGTCTCATCGGAGCGAGCGAGAACGCGTACCTCCGTTTGCACGAAGTCGTCGCTCCGCGTGAGGGCACGACGCTCGACGCACCCGCCGTGCGCGCCGACCTCGAAGGCCTCTTCGGCCAGGGCATGGTGCGTGACGCGCAGGCCATCGCGATTCCGTTCGGCGACGGCAAGCGCGTGGTGCTCGCGTACTTCGTCACCGAGTATCCGTTCATCTCGAAGGTCCGCTTCGAAGGCCTCAACGGAGTGCGCGCCGATGAACTCCGCGACTCGGCTCCGTCGGGCGCGCGGGCGAGCGGCATGGAACTCAAGAAGATCTCCAACGCGGTGACCGAGGAGTTCATCGAGCGCGGCTACATGAACGCCACCGTCGACGTGAGCACCGCGTCGATCGAGGGCGGCACCGTGGAAGCGGTCATCAAGGTCAGTGAAGGCGTGCGCACCGTGGTGCAGAAGATTCGCTTCGTCGGAAACAAACGTGTTTCTGAAAAAGACCTCGTGGTCGCCATCAAGACGCAGCTCGGAGCGCCCTTCCGTCAAGACGTCGCCGACCTCGACGCGATGTACCTCTCGAACGTCTACTTCGACCGCGGCATGGTGAACGTGCGCGTCGAGCCCGAGGCGATTTCCCCGGTGAAGCCCGAGCAGCTCGAGTTGGTCTTCAAGGTCACCGAAGGCGACGTGTTCAAGCTCGGCAAGCTCTCGCTCACCGGCTTCTCCCTCGGCAACGACAAGGAATTGATGAAGGCGCTGGAATCGAAGCCGGGCGCGGTGTTCTCGCGCTCCGCGTTGCAGCGCGACATGGAACGGCTCAAGGACAAGGCGAACAAGAAGGGCCTGCGCGTCAACGTCACGCCCATCACCAACGTCGATTCCGACAAGAAGCTCGTCGACATCGCGCTCGAGCTCGAGAAGCAGGCCGGGCCGATTCAGTTCTGAATCAGTGGTGACGGTTTTCTGAGGTGAGCGCCGGTCGCAAGCGGCTGAAACGACGCCGCCTGCGCTGGATCATCGCTTGCTCCATGGCGCGCCCATGCGTGGGCTCGTGGTGCTCCTGGCGTTGACGTTCGTGGCGTGTGGAGCGCCTGTTCCTCTGCCCGACGGAGGAAACCCCGATGCGGGCGCCTTCTCTGAGGCCGGCTTCGACTTGAACGACGTGTCGTGGCTCATGCCGCTGCCTGCGCCGAGCGACCACGCCGCGTTGCTGGGCCTCGACTCGAGTAGCACGCGCGGACCGTTGTTGCCGCGGGCGCTCTACGACGCGTTGCCCGGCCTCATCGAGATGGAAGACGCCGCGCTGACGTTCCCGAAGTACCGTGTCATCTCGATTCGCGTCGACCCGTGTTTCCCGGCGACGGCGAGTGGCTGCTTGAAGCAAATCCGTCTCGTGGCGCAGCCGCTCGTCGTCGAGAACCTGCAGACCACGACCGAAGACGGCGCGATTCATCTCTTCTTCGAGTTGAGCGACGCAGACTGGACCGACGTGCGCTCCACGCTCGAGTCACTGCGCACCAGCGCCAACGGAGCGACCGCCGCGAAGCCGCTCGACATCCACCCCGTGATGGCGAGCGAAGGCCTGCGGGGTCCGTACGCGACGGCGCTGCACGCGATGGTGAAGCGGCTGTGCGGGCAGCAGAACTTGAAGCGCGTGGCGTTCATGCGGCTCGTGCAGAGAGACGTCGCGTGGCGCTTCGGCGCGCTGAACGTCGAGAACGGCGCGCTGGTGGCCGACACCATTCCGCGGCTGAGCGCCAACACGCTCGAGCAGGGCGTGCAGGAATTCGGCAACACCGACTTCCGTTCTGGCGAGCTGCAGCCCGAGGCCATCGGCGACACGTTCCCCACGCTGCTCTCGGAGTCTGAGCTCAGGCTGACGGATCAACGCACGTTCGATCGCGCGGTGACGGCGGCGTTGCGCATCGAGCACCCTGCCCGCTCGAATCCGAAGACCATGGACTGCGGGAGCTGCCACACCGCGAGCCGTTCGCTCCGCAACGCGAAGAAGGAACGGCCAGTGGACTTGAGCGCGCACGAAGATCGCTTCGTCGCCAACCCGCGCTTCGACGTGCGGCGCGTCGATGGCGCCGGTGATGATCCCCGCGCGATGCGAGCGTTCGGCTACTTCGGAAGGCTCTCGGCGTTGAGTCAGCGCACCATCAACGAGACCGCGGAGATCGCCGAAGCGCTCAGCCAACGGCCTTGAGGTCGAACTGAGCTGCGCGGAGCGAGCGCACGGGCGAACGGCGACCGGGCCTCCAGACGTCGAGCGAATCGCACGTGACGAGCAACGCACGCACTGAACTCCACTTCGACTCGATGCAGTTCAGCCGGCGAGCTTCTCCCGCGCACGTTGCGCTGCAGGTGACTGCGGATCCTGCGCGACGCACTTGCTCCACACAGCCCTCGCATCGTCGTGACGTCCGAGAAGGGTGAGCGTCTCGGCCCAGTGCGCCAGCGCGTCGCCGCCCTGCCATCGGTACCCGGAATGTGCGCCGCGCGCGAAGTGGGTCAGCGATCCAACGAGATCACCTCGCGCGATGCACAGCTTCGCGCGCAGGAACGACAGATTTCGTCGAGTCGACTCACGCTGAGTGCACGCGTCGGCGTCATGGAGTGCACGGCCGCGTCGAACTTCCGCTCCGCGAGCTCGATACAGAACAGAGAGAAGTACCATTCGGCCTGGAACTTCCCGAGCACGGGTATCAGGGGGTGCGTCGGCATGAGCACCGCGCGGGCCTCGTCGGTTCGCGCGAGCATCGAAAGCACCCACGCACGATGCGACGCAACGCCTGCGCGCAGGAAGTCAGTTTCCGCGTGCCAATCGGTCGCGCGGAGCGAGTCCTCGAGTCGCCCCAGACACGCCAACGCCTCGGCGACGTTCAGCGCAATCAACCGCTCGGGTTCGTTGCGCGGAGCAACGCTCACGTCGTGCCACGCCATGGCCTCGCGGTAGCGCCCCGCGGCGACGTCGAGACAGACGAACTTGTTGATGACGTCTGGAGTCGTCGGCTCGTTGCGGCGGGCCTCGCACTGCGTCAGCACCGTGGGGTACAGCGCGCCGTCCTCGTACTCGTCGAAGAGCGGCAGCGCGATTTGACCGAGCGTCAGCCTGGCGATGTCACCACGCAGCACCCGCGCTCGCAGCACGCGCGAGTACACGACCGCGAGCGCGCCAAGCCCGACCACGACGGCGCCGATGAAAGGAAAGACGTCGTCCACGGAACTAGAGATCGATGACCGTCGCCGGCAGGTCACCCTCGCTCGTCGTGCAGTTCACGATGCGTGTCACGCCGTGCTTCCACTCACCGCGGTCCTCGTGAATGTGACCGAAGAAGTGCACCTTCGCTCCGACGCGCGGGAGATGGCGCAGCAGGTCTTCACAGCCCACGCGCTCACCGCGATGCACGAGATCGCCGTAGCCCATCGGCGGGCCGTGCGTGATGAGCACGTCCACGCCCGAGGGAATCTTCTTCCACACCGCGTCGATTTCCGGGCCGCGCTTCAAGTTGAACGCCCAGTCGTGGAACCACGGCTGCCAGGGGCTCCCGTAGAAGCGCACGCCCTCGAGCGTCACCTCTTCGTCTTCGAGGTACGTCAGGCCCTTGAACAACGCATGCGCCTGCGAGCGCTGTTCCTGCAGCCAGAAGTCGTGATTCCCCGCGATGACGACCTTGTGGCGATGCGGCAGTGAACGCATCCACTCGGCGACCTGCTCGAGCTCGCTCAGCGTTCCGCGATTCGTCAAATCACCCGCGTGAATGAACACGTCACCGTCGGGGATGTGCAGCGCACCGTGCTCGTTGTGGGTATCCGCGACCGCGACCAGACGCATCGACGACTACTTACTCACTCGTTGGTCGGCGCAGGCGATTCGTCCGTCGGAGGCGTGCCCGTCTTCGTCCCCTCGAACGCCCACTGGTACGTCTTCTTCTCTCCCGCTTTCAGGCTGACCTCTTCTTCGTGTGAGTCGCCTTTGTGCGAGAGCCGCACCACGTGTTTGCCCGCCTTCAGCTTCAACACGATGGGCTTCCCGCTGTGGCCCGACTTCTTTCCGTCGACCTTCACCTCGACACCTTCGGGCTGCACGTCGATGGTGAGCTGCGCCGGAGCGGCAGCGAGAAGTTGCGCGGCGAGAACGAGCGAGAGCATCGGAAGAACCCTTTCACTGCTTCGGCGTGAGACCGGGCAGTGAGAAGAGAATACTCCAGCGTCAGCGCAACGTCGGCGGGTACCAGAAATCGGGCAGGCAACTTGCCCCGGACCCACTGAGCACTTCCGCCCAGTCTGCAGCGCGTCGCACTCCTCCACACACCAGCCCCATCGGCACGCGGTAGCGACCGCCGCCGCTCGCGATGTCGTGGAACGCGGGGCGAAGCACGCTCACCTTGCCGCGCATCGCCTTCGCGTCGAGCACCTTCCAGATGCGCATCGTCGGGCGCTCGAGCACCACCGTCGCGGTCACATCGTTCGCGCGAATCTGCGCGGCGACCTCTTCGGAAGGCGACGGCTCGGCGAGGAGCACCGCGCTCTCGTACAACTTGTAGCTGCGCTTGCCGTCGCTGAACGAAGCCCCCTGGGTCCACGGAGCGACGACGCCGGGCGCGACGGTCGAAGGACCCGGAACGGTCTGCGCCTGCGCCAACACGGACAGAAGAAGAAGGGTCTGCATGGCTCACTGTCTCCCGAAGATGCGCAGCTTCCAGCTGGTGAAGGTGCCGGTGTTGCCCGTGCGGCGATCTCGAACCGACAAGGTCCACGTGCCGTCCGCGGGCTCGTCGAGGTGACGCACCGAGGTGAAGACGAACGCGTCGATGTCGGAGCAGTCGTTGCTGTTGGTGTCGGGGTCGAAGCACGAGTGCGGCGGGTGGAGCAGGTCGGTGACCGACGCCACGCCCGTGCGCGAGAGGACGATTTCCAGGTCGCCGGTACGCATGTGCGGAATCGTCACTTCGATCTCGATGGCCTCGATGTGACCGATGCCGCTGTTCGAAATCGTAGTGCTCGAGGTCACCGCGGCGCCGTTGTCGGCGATGGCCGTTCCCGGCGATTCCAGCTGAGACTCGACGCTCAGCTCGGGTCCCACCGGCACGATGGTGCGCGCCAACGCGACGGCGGCATTGGCATCGACCACGCCGAAGCCGAACTTGTGGTGCACGTGCAGGCCCGCTCCGTTGTTCGCCCAACCCGCGTTGCTCGGGTCTGCCTTGCGCGCCGACATCGCGAGCACGCGGCGCACGTCGCGGTAGCCGAGCTCCGGGCGAACTTGCAGCACCAGCGCGCCCACACCCGCGGCGACCGGCGTCGAGCCAGACGTGCCGCTCATGGTGCTCGAGTAGTCGGGGTTCGGGTGCTCGTTGCCGGAGTTGCCGGAGTTGTAGCCAGCGGCCCCGGTGATGTCGGTGGTGACCAGCGCGACGAAGTCATCGCCCTCGGTCGGCGCGACGATGAGCACGTTCGCTCCGCCTTCCGCGTAGCTCACTTCCTTGCCATCGCGACCGACGCCACCGACCGCGATGACGTAGCGGCTGGCCGCCTGCGCGTCGAAGTTCGAGTCATCGACGGGACCCGACTGGGGATCTCCGCCGTTGCCCGACGCCCAGAAGTAGACGACGCCTTTTCCACCGCGACCCAGCGTCGCGCCTTCACGCACGCCCTCGAGCCACAGCGGGTCGGCGAAGGTGAGCAGACCGGTCGAGTCGTACGCATCGCCCCACGAGTTGTTGCTGACCGCCACCACGTCTTTGCCGCGCGTCATCGCGTCACGCTCGTTGGCCGAGGTGAGGTCCTGCAGCACGTTGAAGCTGCGAATGGTCGCTCGCGGAGCCACACCGCGAACGCCCTTCCCGTTCAAGTCGCGCGCGGCGATGAGACCGGCGACGCATGTGCCGTGCTCGGCGAAACGCACCGGCGCGTTGCCGATGTAGTCCCAGTTCTGGCCCGTCGATTCGTTCTGCTTCAAGTCTTCGTGCGCCATGTCGACGCCTTCATCGACGACCGCGACCTTCACGCCTTCACCCTTCACGCCACTCATCCAGACAGGGAGCACGTTCACGTCTTCGCTCTGCGGATTGGTCAGGTGCCACTGCTCACCGAAGTACGGGTCGGCGGCCATCGTGGTCTGCGCCGGAACACCGGTGAGCTCGGCGGCGAGCGTGCTCTCGAGCGCTCCCGAGACGGCGGCCACGCGCAGGGAATACGTCGTGCCGTTCACGAGCCCCGAGATGGTGAACGGGCTCACCACGCGGCGGAACACCACGCGCCCGCGCAGCGTGTCGATGTTCGCGGTGGTGATGCCGGGCTCTTCGGCGAGATAGACGACGCCCGCTCCGAAGGGCTGCTGCCACGAGACGACCAGCTGCCCATCGCGCGGAGCGACCATCACGTTGGTCGGCGGGTCGATGCTCGTCGCCGGCATCACGTTGATCCTCACGCTCTGCTGCGCGTTGGGCCCGCTGCCCTTGCAGGTCAGCAGATACGTCGTGGTCTGCTCGACGACGACCGTGGTCATCCCGTTCGCTGGCACCTCTCCGATGCCTGGCGCGAGGTT
>JAEUJS010000275.1 GCA_016792935.1 Archangium sp.
CGAAGGCGATCGCCGGAAACGACTTTCCGCCTGGGAGCGTGCCGTTCGCGGCTCCGACCACCACGAAGATCTGCTTCACCGCCGCGTTGCCGAGCACGTTCGACGGAATCAGCGACGACAACTGCAGCCTCGACGAGTCGACCGACATCACGACGACCCACGCGCTGCCCGCCTTTACCACCCACGTGGGAGGCACCGGCGCGTCGACCTTCAACTTGTAGACGCCGTTGCCTTCCTTGTCGGCGGCCTTGCCGACCAGCGCCTGCAGCTCGGGACGGCCCGCGAGGAACTTCTTCGCGTCCTCTTCGAGATCCTCGCCGTGAGCGACGAACGCGAACAGCGACAGCGCGACGAGGGCTGCTCTCACCTGGCCCCCGCATCGACCGCGTCGTCGTTGCCGGTGTCATCGTCGGCGTCGTCTTCTTGATCGTCTTCACCGGCGGTGGCCTCGCCTGCCTCAGCCGGAGCCGCGAGCAGCAACGCAGCGACCTTCTTCTGCACCTTCTTGTTCCACAGCACCTCGGCGTGGTTGAGCGAGTTGGTGAAGTGCTCGTCTTCGAGCGATTCGAGCTTCGAGCTCGCGTGGGTCACGAGGAGATCGCCACCCTTCTTCACCTCGTCGAAGGGCACCTTCATGTCGGCGGGGAAGTCGAGCAGCTCCCTGGGCCTGGTCTTCCAGTTCTGACCGCCGTCGGAATAGACGCGCGCCCAGAGCTTCGCGAGCCGCGGTGACGTTCCACCGAACGTGTAGAACTTGAGACCGGGGATCTTCTTCTCGCGCGCCTCGATGTCTTTGTAGAGCTTGCCGTTGGCGTCGAGCTCCTTCGCGCCGGCGAGGCCCGTGAGCACCACCAGCACGTCGATGGTCTTGCTCAGCTTCGAGCCAGCGTCAGGAAGCAGCTTCTTCGCCGCATCACGCAGCGCCGACGGCACCCAGCCCATCTCGATCGCGTCGCCCGGCTTCGCGATCGCCTTCTGAAACTGATTCCCCTTCGACGCCATGCTCGAGCCGTGGTGCGGCGTGTGGAGCGTGACCACCCACTTCACCCGCGCGATCGGCAGATCCTTTTCCTGCAGCAGCTTGCGCGCGATCAGTCCGCCCCGCGAGTGCGCCACCAGCGCAATGTCTTCGGTGGTCGAGCCGGCCAGGAAAGCCAGGGCCTCCTTCGCGGTCGGATACGCGGTATCGAAGACGTCGGAGTCGAGACACTTCTGCGAGGGCATGTCGCTGGTGTCCATGCAGGGAATCTGGTTCCACGTCGCGACCGTGAAGCCCTGGCCCACGAGGTAGTTCCAGAAGCTGCCTTCTTCGTCGGCGTGCTTGTCGACCTTCGAAAGCACGATGCTGCGCACGCCTCCTTCGATCTTCGGAATCGTCGACTTGCCCGACTGGTTCTTGGGCTCCTTCCAGTGCTTGTAGTGGCCGTTCTTGATGCTCCAGGTCTCGGCAGGAGACGTCCAATGGCCGCTCGACGCAGCGAGCCCGTGAATGAGGAGGATCGCCGGTTTCCCCGGCTCTCCTCGTTTGAACTTCCAGCCGCTGGGCGGGAAGGCCGACTTGGGCGGTTTGGGCGGCTCGGGCACCCAGGGCTTCGACTGCCCGGGCGGTGCGACGATCGACGGCGGCGGCCCGGCAAAGGCTGCGAGGGACATCACGACCACAGCGACGGCACAGCGCGTGAGATTCATGTGCTTGACCATGTCGCACTCGACGCGGCCTGCTTCAACGCATTCGACGTGAGGCGCGATCGCTCTAAACGAAAGTCGTAGGGTGCTGTCCATGCAGAAATCTGCGCAGGAATTGGCGATCGACGCGGCCTGTCTGCGCATGTCGATCGGCGAGAACCCATCACGCGCAGTGGCGACCACCATCTCGTCAGGCGTCGTCGCGTGGGTGCTCACCACCTGGGAAAGCCCGGCGCGCATGGGCGGCTGGTTCGCGCTGGTGGTGACGATCAACCTCGCGCGCCTTTCCCATGCGCTGTGGTTCAACCGGGTCGAGCGCACCGACGCTGAGGTGATGAAGCAGGCGCCCCTCTACGTGGTGTTGATGGAAGCGGCGGCGCTCGCGTGGGGCGTGTTGATCGTGTGGATCGGTTTCCCCAAAGAGACGACCGAGGTCTCGGTGATCCTGCTCACCATCGCCGGAATGATGGCGTCTGGAGCACACGGCACTTCGGTCACGCCGCGCACGATGTACGCCTCGATGGCGGTCTCGATGACGCCGGGCTTCATCTTCCTGCTGGTCGCCGATGGGCAGCACTTCAAGCCGCTGGCGTTGTTGATCGTGAGTCACGCGATCGGTGTTCGCGCCGCCGTGCGCGCGGTGAACCAGAAGACGCGGGCCTCGATCGCGCTGCGCTTCGAGAACGCCGAGCTCGTCGAACAGCTGCGCGTCGAGAAGGCCGAGGCCGAGAAAGCGAATCAGGAGAAGTCGCGCTTCGTCGCCGCCGCGAGTCACGATGCGCGTCAGCCGCTGCACGCGATGGGCCTGCTGGTGGACACGCTGAAGGCCCAGACGCTGGAGCCGAAGTCAGCGCGGTTGGTGCAATCGATCGACGTGGCGCACGCGTCGCTGGTGTCGCTGCACGAGGGCCTGCTCGAGCTCTCGGTGTCCGAAGTCGGAGCGGTGATCCCGCGCCTCGTCGACGCTCCGCTTCGTCCGCTGCTCGAGACGTTGCAGACCGAGTGCGGCGCGCGCGCGAAGTTGCGAGGGCTGACACTCGACGTGCGGGCTCCGAACGTCACGCTCCGCACCGATCCCTCGATGTTGCTGCGTGTGCTGCGGAACCTCGTGAGCAACGCGATCACCTACACGCAGAAAGGCCGCGTCTTGATCGCGGCGCGCAAGCGTTCGGGCTCAGTGCTGATTCAGATCTGGGACACCGGGATCGGCATGGCGCCGGAGCATCTGCCCAGGATCTTCGACGAGCTGTACCAGGTGGGAAACGTGGCGCGCGATCGAGCGCAGGGTCTTGGGCTCGGCCTGGCGATCGTGAAGCGGCTGGCGAGTGCGCTGAAGACCGAAGTGACGGTGCGCTCGATGCTCGGGAAAGGCAGCGTGTTCTCGATCGTTCTGCCGCTCGCCGTCGAAGCGCCGAGGTCCGAGGCCGTGCGGCAGTCCGGCTCGGTCGCGCTCGTGGTCGATGACGACGGCCTGGCCCGCAATGCGCTGGCGACGATGCTCACGCACTGGGGCTTTGAGGTCGTCACCGCGAGTGACGCTGAGGAAGCGCGCGAATACGCGCAGGCGCTCGAGCGACTCGATGTCGTGGTCAGCGATCTCTGGCTGCCAGGTGCGTCGGGGCTCGAGCTTCTTCAGGGCTTGAGCGCGAAGCCTGGCTTGAAGCGCGTGCTGATGAGCGGCGATACGACCGCGGAGTCAGAAGCGAAGGTCCGCGCGAGTGGGCTCACGTTCGTCCGCAAGCCCGTGCGTGGTGCTCGGTTGGCCGAAGCGCTCAGCGTCGCCGCTCCGCCTTGAGGACGAGTGGTTGCGCTCAGTTCGCCTCGACGGTGAACTCGCGATTCTTGCCGAAGCGCACCGTGTAGAACGGCAAGCCCTTCGCGAGAGCTCCGAGGGTCAGCCCCGCCTGCTTCGCGCCGAGCGCTTCCATCACGCCGAAGACCTTCGCGCGATCGGTCTCCCCGAGCCCATTGAGCATCAGGTGCTGGCAGACGAAATCCGCGTACAGCTGCCGCGAGTAGCTCGTCACGTCGGGGTGGTTCACGAACATCTGCATCCCCGACACCTGCGGAGAGATCAGCGGCACCAGCGTGTACGGCTGCACGTCTTCTTCGAGGCGCACGTTGACGACCGCGCCCTCACGATGCCCGCCCGACAGCGGCACGTACTCGAGCTCGACGAGGCCGTTCCACCGGGTGGTGACGAACGCGTTCAGGAAGTCGCGCACCAGGCCTTCGCGAATTCCGTACTCCGCGCTCTTCGTCAGCATGAACCGAATGTGGCCGCAGCCCGTGGTGTCCGCCCCGACGAGGTGCTCGAGCACGAACTGCCGAATTTCCTGCGGAGGACCGGCGCTGAAATTTCTCCACGCCTGCGGAGGGTCGGTGCGCAGCGGCAAGCTCGACTCCGGGATGCGTGGGTCCGCGCGCAGCTTCTTGATGTACGTGTTCAGCGCGTTGACGTCGGTGTGGAAATAGAAGTGCCCGAACGCCTCGACCCAGCGGAGCAAGAGCTTCGGCAACTGCGCGCCCGGGATCTCCTTGCCGGTGATCCACTCGACGCTCGCGAGCGTGAGCAGGAATTCTCCGGCGTCACCGCCCGGCGTTCCGACCACGCCGTGATCGTCGCGCCCGTCGACGCAGCTCGTCTTGCCGTGCATCAGGAACGCAGCGAGCTTGGCCCAACGAACGGTGCGGGGATCTCCGACGTGGTGGCGGATTTCGTCGAGAGACAGCGGGCCCTTGCGGTTCGGGCGCATCGGCACCGACGGCGCTTCGACGTTCTTCCGCGTGAGGATCGAGTCATCGCGCGAGGTGGTGAAGCCGCGGTCCTTCCAGGCGCGCAGTCCACCATCCATCGACGCGACCCAGCTCATGCCCGCCGTCTGCAGTCGCATCGCGGCCTCTGCCGACCGCTTGCCGTCGTCGCAGATCACGACGATCAACGTGTCCTCGAGCACGTCACGCGAGATCGCCTCGACCTCGGCGAGCGGCACCCAGCGCGATCCGGGAACGTGACCGACCGTGCCCGTGAGCTCTTCACTCTCGCGCACGTCCACCAGCTGCACCGTCTTGCCCTGCTGCGCGACGAACTCCGGAGGCAGGGAGCAGTAGCCCCTGCGATGCCGCACCACCGTCGAGTTCCAGTTCACGCGCAACATGCGCTCGGCGAGTTCGATCTCTGACAGCTGCCGCGGAGGAGAAGGGTCGTTGCTCATAGGAGGACCTGGAAGTTCCCGCGCAGCTCGGGAGTGAGGAACGGCGGAATGTCGACCTCGCCCAGCTGCTGGCGAACGTTCACTTCGATGGTGCGGGTGATGGCGTTGAGCGCGAGCCCATTCGGCGTGAGCGTGAACGGATCTTCGAGCAGCCGTCCGAGCGTCTCGAGCACCAGGAAGGCCAGCGACAGCGCGATCAGCACGGGGATCGTCGCGAGCTCGATGTGCTCCACGAGGCCGAGCGGAAGTGCCGTGATGTAGAAGCGCGTGAAGCGGTGCGTGAACACGCGATACGCGGTGGGGATCGGAGTCGACTTGATCCGCTCACACCCGCCCTGCAGCGACGTCAACTCGGTGAGCGTGCGATCGAGCATCTCGAGGCCCTTCTCGGTGAGCCACCCGCGACGCTGTGCCTCGGCCAGATCCTTCCCCGCGCGCTGCAGCAGGAACGCGGCCACGTTCTTCTCGCGCGCGACCTGCTCGAGCTCGTCCTTCTCGAGGAGCTTCGAAAGATCGCCGACGGCCTCGCTCCGCAGCGCCTGCTTGAGCGCCTGCAGCCACGCGAGGTGGCGGTAGACGATGCGCTTGTGGAATTCACCCTGCTCCTTCTCAGGCGCGTGGATCAGCGTCGTCACCTGCCGCGTGAACGTGCGCGACGCGTTGACGATGCCGCCCCACAACTTCCGCCCTTCCCACCAGCGGTCGTACGCGGAATTGTTTCGGAACCCGAGGAAGATGGCGAGCGCGACGCCGGCGATCTGAAACGGCACGGGCGTGAACGGCAGCTTCAATTCGATCAATCGCGTGAGCGCCCAGGCAGCCAACGCCACGGCCGTCGTCGCACCCATCCACGGAGCGTGGAGCTTGAAGATGAAGCCCCACGGCAGCTTGTCGCCGATGACCACTCTGTGCCTCCCCAGGAGAGGCTCGACCAGGGGCGAGCCGAAGAAGCACGGACTGTAGCGATCAGAACTGCGCGCGCTGATGAAGATTGATGAAGGCCTACTTCGAAAGGGCAGGAACGATCAGCGGTGCCGCTCCGAAGAAGATCTTGCAGACGATGAACGCACCGAACGGGCCCGCGAAGTCGCCCACCACGCAGGCCGCGAGCGTGTGGCGCATCACTTTGACCTGCACGGCTCCGAAGTAGAGCGCGAGCACGTAGAAGGTCGTCTCGGTCGAACCGTTCAACACCGACACCAGGTAGCCGACGAACGAGTCCGGCCCGTACGCCTTGAGCCCTTCGCTCATGACGCCGAGCGCGCCGCTGCCCGAGAGCGGACGAATGAGTGCCATCGGCAGCGCCTCCGCCGGAAATCCGAACGGAGACACGAGCGGAGTCAGCGCCTTCACCAACATCTCCATCGCTCCCGAAGCGCGGAACATGCCGATCGCGACCAGCACGCCGACGAGGAAGGGGATGATGCCCACCACCGTCTGGAAGCCTTCCTTCGCCGAGCCGATGAACGCCTCGTAGACGCGCGCGCCGCGCGTGAAGCCGAGCATCACGATGGTGAGGATCAACAGCGGCAAGAGCCAGTCAGAGAGAATTGAGCCGCCAAAGCTCTGCACGGCAGGGTCGACGCCCGTGCAGATCAACGAGTCCGCCGCCGTCGCGCAGAAGCCGGTCTGAATCACCATCTGCCGAATCATCGCCAGCGCGACCGCGAGCACGATGCCGACCGCGAACCACTGTCTCCACGGCGACAACTTCGGAGCGAGCGCAGCCAGCTCTTCGGCCTTCTCGAGCGACACCGCGTCGGGCGCCTTGAGCTTCGTCTCATCGACCGTCACCGGCCCGTACTTCTCGACCGCGAACATCGGCCGCTTCTCGAGCAACTTGCAGACGGTCACGGTGACGAGGCACGTGAAGAGCGTCGAGAGCAGGCTGGGGATGATGATGCCGGTCGCGTCTTTCGAGCCGGCCGACGCGCGCAACGCGATCACGGTCACCGGGAGCAGCGCGACACCCGAGGTGTTGATGGCCAGAAAGAGCGCCATCGAGTTGGTGGCGACGCCTTTGCGGGTGTTGAGCTTGTCGAGTTCCTGCATCGCCTTGAGGCCGAACGGCGTCGCCGCGTTTCCGAGGCCGAGCATGTTGGCGGCGATGTTCATGATCATCGCGCTCATCGCGGGGTGATCGGCTGGCACGTCGGGGAACAGGCGGCCAAGCACGGGTTTGAGACCGCGACCGATCGAACCCATGAGCCCCGCTTCGCGCAGCACGCCGACCATGCCGAGCCACAACGTCATCTGGCCGATCAGCCCCAGCGCGAGTTCGACGGCTGACTTCGACGAGGTGATGGTCGCCTCGGTGAGCTTCGGCATGCGGCCGGTGAAGGCGGCCGTCACCACCGAGATCACGATCAGCGCGAGGAAGATCCAGTTCACGGTGCCGATGATCCAACAGCCGCGCGAAAAGACCCGTTTTCTGACATGAGACGCTCGTGTCTCCCTTCCCTTCCGAAGCGTGGTGTCGCGAGGCGATCGCGGTGCTCAACGCCGACCCCGATGCACGCGGCGCCGCCGAGGGGTGGGACTTCGATTTCGGCGTGGTGATCGATCGCACGGAAGGTGGCGCGCTCGGCGTCTTCATCGACAAGCCCGTTGGCGGACAGCTGCCACCACCGGAATTTCTGTCAGTGGAAGAACTCGAGCGACGCGCACCGCGCTACTTCGCGCGAGCGTCGCAGGCCGACTGGTGGAAATTGATCGAAGGGGCACTGGACCCGATCGCGGCCATCGTGCAGAAGCGGCTCGTCGCGCGTGGAGATCTCACTCCAGTCATCGCTCGGCTGCAGTACCGCGGGCTGGCAGAACGCTGGCTCGAACGCATCAAGCAGAAGTGAAAGCGGGGGCTTCGTCATGAGCATCACCAGCAGACTCAAAGAGCGCGTGATGGGCGTCGGTCAGAAGGCGATGGAACGCCTCTTCGCCGACGAAAAGCGCGCCCAGAAGGTCGTCGAAGTGATCGGCAAGGCGCAGCAGGCCAAGAAGTCGGTCGACTCCGCCCAGCGCGTGGTGATGCACCAGTTCAACTTCGCCACGAAGCAGGACTTCAAGGATCTCGGCAAGCAGCTGTCGGGACTCAAGAAGCGCCTCCGCTCGCTCGACGAGAAGATCGCCGCGCTCTGAAAGCGCAGTGAGAACCGACCTGGGCGGTTCGAGAACGAGCAGGAATTCGTCAGGTGTTTCGAGGGCCTTCGTCCTTGACTGCCTACAGAGCGCGTGGCACTAACCGCGCCGCTTCTGGGCACATAGCTCAGCGGTAGAGCATCGCCTTCACACGGCGGGGGTCCCAGGTTCGAAACCTGGTGTGCCCACAGAAGAGAAGAGAGAGCCGGGGTCGAGAGACTCCGGCTCTTTGTTTTAGGCTCGGTCCTCGATGAATCCGCTTCCGCTCGCCCTGCTGATCGCCTCCGCGCAGATCTACACGTGGGTCGACAAGGACGGCGTCGAGCACTTCACCGACGACAAGAACGCCGTGCCCAAGGGCGTCAAAGCGCGCGTCACCGAGGGCGATGAGATCGGCATGGTGAAGGCCGACAAGCCCGCCGCGAAGCCCGCGGCCGCAGGACCGCAAGATCCCAACGTCATCGCGCTGCAGCCCATGCCGCAGGTGGTGACCATCATCGCCAGGACCGACGACCCCAGCGTGCCGAGCGCGGCCGAGGAGAAGTGGCGTTCGCTCTTCCGCGAAGCGCGTGAACGCGTCGCCGCGCTCGAAGACGAGATCGAAGCCGATCGCAAGCGCACCGAAGAGGTGAACGGCATGCCGGTGCGCGCGGGCTTCACCTGCCAGCAATACGGAGTGCCGCCCGTGGTGTTCGCTCCGACGACGAGCACGGTGGTGGGCATCAGCGGCTCAGGTCAGATCGCGCCGGGCGTCACCGTCTCAGGCAGCACGACGAGCGGCGTCATCATCGGAAATCCGGTTGTTCGGCCGTACCCGATGTTCGTCACGCCGTGTGGGTACGGCTTCAATCCCGAATACCAGGTGGCGCGCGATCGCCTCGAGAAGAACCGGCGCGAGCTGGTGCGTGCGAAGGAAGCGCTGGCCGATCTCGAGAGGCGCGCCTCGTTCGAGGCGGTTCCGCTGCACTGGCGCCGCTGATACACCCGCCTCACGGCTCGCCCCAGGTCGAGCCTCAGACCCCGTAGCTCAGTTGGATAGAGCGTTGGTTTCCTAAACCGAAGGCCGTGCGTTCGATTCGCACCGGGGTCGCTCTGCTGTCTCTTACTGTTTCGCCGCTTCACGCACCTGCATCGACGGGTCGGTCTCGCGAAGCACCTCGAGGATCAACGGCAGCTCGCGCGGCGGCTTGCTCTTGAGCGCGGTCAGCGACGCGAGCCGGCGCTGCTCTCCTTCGTTGAGGCGATCGGTCACCTGCGAATCACCGCAGCGGCGCGCGTTGGGGTCGACCGTGAGCAACTGCAACTCAGCGTCACGCAGCTTCGCTTCCGCCAGCCGACGCGCCTCACGCGCGCGCATCAAGAACGTCTCGACGTCGTCGGGGAACTCGGTCTTCTCCCCGGCGACGGTCTCGATCGCGGCCTCGGCGAAGCGCGCCATCTCGACCGCGCCACACAGCTCACGGCTCGACGACATCGCGGAGTTGGG
>JAEUJS010000281.1 GCA_016792935.1 Archangium sp.
ACGTGGAAGACGTGGTCATCGGCTGTGCGATGCCCGAAGCCGAGCAGGGCAACAACGTGGCGCGGGTCGCGGCGCTGATGGCGGGTCTGCCTGACACCGTCTCGGCCATGACCGTGAATCGGTTCTGCGCTTCGGGTGTGCAGTCGATCGCCCAGGTCGCGCAGGCCATCAAGGCGGGCCAGTACAGCGTGGGCATCGCCGGCGGCACCGAGACGATGACCATGATTCCGATGGGCGGGAACAAGTTCTCCGCCAACCCGGAGCTGATGGAGAAGTACCCCGAGGTCTACACGACGATGGGAGCGACCGCGGAGAAGGTGGCCGCGCGCTTCAACGTCTCGCGTGAAGATCAGGACAAGTTCGCCGCCGACTCGCAGAAGAAGGCCACCGAGGCGCGTGAGAAGGGCCGGCTCAAGGACGAGATCGCCCCCATCACGGTGACGATGTACGACGAGAGCGGCAAGGCGAAGCAGGTCACCGTCAGCGACGACACCATCATTCGCGCCGAGACGACGCTCGACGGTCTGCAGAAGCTCAAACCGGCGTTCGACATCAAGGGCACGGTGACGGCAGGTAACGCGTCTCCGCTGACCGATGGTGCGGGTGCGACGGTGGTGATGAGCGAGGCGAAGGCGAAGGAGCTCGGCGTGAAGCCGCTCGGCTACTTCATCGACTTCGCGGTGGCTGGCGTGCCTCCCGACATCATGGGCATCGGCCCGGTGCCGGCGGTGAAGAAGCTGCTTGCGAAGAACAAGCTCACCGTGAAGGACATCGACGTGTTCGAGCTGAACGAGGCGTTCGCGGCGCAGTCGCTGTACTGCATTCGTGAGCTCGGCATCGACCCCGCGAAGGTGAACCCGAACGGTGGAGCGATCGCGCTGGGTCACCCGCTCGGTGTCTCGGGAACGCGCATGGCCGGCACGCTGCTTCGTGAGCTGAAGCGTCGCGGTGGCAAGTACGGCGTGGTCACGATGTGCATCGGCGGCGGCATGGGCGCTGCGGCGCTCTTCGAAGCGGCCTGAGCCAAGCCCCTGGGGCGACGCCGTTGGGGAGTGAAGCAGACGTTTGAATTGAATCGCAGGGGCTCCGTCGAAGGCCCGCTCGCCTCGTCAGCGGAGCCCCCATGCACACTTCGGTTGGTCGTCTCGAGGCGTCCGGCTGTTTGCCTTTGCCCAGTCATTGGGCGCTCCCTCGCGGGTTCGTGGTTTCGCTGGAGGCGACGGTCGCGCGCCTCGGCCCTCCGACGGATCACCTCGCTGATCTCTGTCTCGCGCGTGCGGCGGCTGCCGGGTTCGCTCCCGCGGTCGAGGCGTTCGAGCGGTCGTGCATCGCGCCGCTGCGTCTCCCAGATGATGTGTTGCAGGAGCTGCGTTTGCGTCTCCTCACGGGCGTCGAGCCGCGCCTGGTGACGTATCTGGGCAACGGTCCGCTGCGCGCGTGGACGCGAGCGGTGGCGACGCGACTCTCGCTGCAGGTGCGTGAGGTGGAGCTCGGTGTCGATGAGCCGCTCGAGCGGATCGCTGCACCGGTGGACGTGGCACTCGACGTCGCGCGGAGAGAGCACCACGCCGCGTTTCAGCAGGCCTTCGCCGAGGCGATGCGCGCGCTGACTCCGGGCGATCGCACGTTGCTGCGGCTCCACTATCTGCAGTCGCTGGGGCTGGAGCGCCTGGCGACCATGTACCGCTGTCACCGCGCGACCATCGTGCGGCGGCTCGCTTCGATTCGTGACGCGGTCTTCTCTTCGACGCGCGCGTTGCTGGTGGAGCGTCTCGAGCTGAGCGGCTCGGAGCTCGAGAGCCTGTTGCTGTACGGCAAGGAACAGCTCACCGTCAGCCTCGGTTCGGTGCGCGAGTGAGCGCGGATCAGCGGCACCCCGACGAGAACGAGCTGCAGGCCTTCGCGATGGGCCTGGTGGACTCGCAGACGCGCGTCGCGCTCGAGGAGCACCTCGACGGCTGCTCCGAATGCCTCGATGTGGTGGCGGCGTGCGACGACAAGCGCGCTCCAGCGGAGCGGAGGCTGGGACGCTTCACGCTCGGCGAGTTGCTCGGCCACGGGGCGATGGGCGGCGTCTATCGCGCGTTCGACACGCAGCTCGGTCGCGACGTGGCGCTCAAGGTGTTGCACCGTCCTGACGCGGCGACGCTCGAGCGGTTGCTCGTCGAAGGCCGCGCGCAGGCACGCGTTCACCATCCGCACGTGGTCACGCTCTTCGAGGTGGGCATGCACGACGGCGTGCTGGCGCTCGTGCTGCAGCTCGTCGAAGGACAGACGCTGCGTGCGTGGCAAAGCGGGCGTTCGTGGCGCGAAGTGCTCGAGCTGTACGTGCAGGCCGGGCGGGGATTGGCTGCGGCGCACGAGCGCGGCGTGGTGCATCGCGACTTCAAGCCCGACAACGTGGTGGTCGATCGGACTGGCGTCGCGCGTGTGACCGACTTCGGACTCGCGGCGACTTCGTCGGACGCGCGCGTTGCGGGGTGCACTCCGGCGTATGTCGCGCCGGAGACGAGAGATCGCGGCGTGTGTGACGAGGCGAGCGATCAGTTCGCGTTCTGCGCGTCGCTGTGTGAGGCGCTCACGGGAAAGCGGAGTCTGACGTCGCAGACCGAGTTGCCGACGCCGGTCGAGGCGTGTCTGCGCCGTGGGCTCTCTCGCGACCCGCGGAAACGTTTTGCCTCGATGAACGAACTGCTCGCCGCGCTGGAGCGCATCATTCGTCCGCGACCGACGTGGTGGCGGTTTGGCGTGCTGCTCGCGGCTCCGGCGGTGCTGGTGTTCGCGGGCGCGCGTTCGACGCCTTCTCCGTGCGAGGTCGCCGAGGAGCGCGCAGCGCGGTTGTCGTCGCCGTCGCCTGAGTTGGCAGCTTCGCTCCATCGGAGTGAAGCGGCGTTTCAGTCGGCGTTCGAAGCGGTGTGTTCGCGTCCACAGCCGGAGTCGGGACTGAACTGTCTGCTCGCGGAGGTGGAGGAGCGCGAGGTGCTGGTCGCCGCGGCGGAGGTCGATCCTTCACTCGGCGCGTCGCTCGCGCGTCTCGCTGATCGTCGTTCGTCGCCCTCGCGATGTGCGTCTGCGCAGGTTCCCGCCTTGCGGCACGCGACGCTGCCGAGCGAGCCGAGTTCGCTGATCGACGTTGCGCGTGCCCAGGCGCTCCTGCTCGAGCGCAAGGAGCAGGCGGCGTACGAGCTCGCCACGCTCGCGCTGGAGCAAGCGATGCCGTCGCAAGGCGCGTCACCGAAACTGATGCCAGCCGCGGCCGAACGGGTGTTTGCGCCGCCTGCCGCCACGCCGCTGGTCGCAACGCAGCGAACGGCACCCATCGCGACGGCCCAGTTCGATGCGGCGCCACTCGCCTTCGCGGTTCTTGCGGCGCGAGCTGCGCTGGTGCGCGGTGAGGCGTTGGCCGCTCTCGGACGATCGGCCGAGGCGGTCGAGCAACTCCACCAGGCCTCGCTCCTCGCGCAGCGCGCAGGTGATGACGAGCTGCGCGTGCGCGCTGAACTCGCGCAGGTGATGGAGCTGTGCCGCAACCTCGGCGCGACGGCTCGCTGCGGTGAGGCCCTCCATCGCGCGCAGGACGCAGCGCTGACTCCGGACGAAGCGTTGGGCATCGAGCTGCAGGAGTTCGAGGCGTCGTGGCTCGGTCAGTCGACGCGCAACGCCGAAGCGCAGCCGCTCCTCGAGGCCGCGTGCGCGAAGTGGGAACGTCTGCCAGCGCACGGTCCAGAGTTGCTGCGGTGCCGCATCGCGCTGGCGACGAACTCCGAGACCATCGGCGCGCTCGATCGCGCGTTCGAGGTCGCGATGCTCGCCGCTGATCAAGCGCGTCGTGACGGAGCGTCGTTCACCACGTACCGCACGCTGCGCAGCGCCGCGTCGATCGCCGTGGCGGCCGGGCGCATCTCGTTCGCCGAGCGCCTCGTGGCCGACGCCGTCGCGCTGGAGTCGCGCGTCAATCCGACTCCGGCGGTGGCGGCGCGACTTCGTGCGTTGCAGGCGCAGTTGGCCGAGCGTCGCGGCTCGCTCGCGGTCGCCATCGCGATGCAGCGTGACGTCGTGGAAGCCGCGGGCACCGACAACCCGGGCTGGGTGCGCAAACAGCGCGTCGTCTGGGCGAGTTGGTTGATCGAAGCCGGCCGGAACGACGAAGCGCGCGCCGCGTTGCAGCCGCTGCTTGCGGGAGAGCCGAACTGGAAGGTGAGCGTGAAGGGCGACACGCACCTCGCGGTGCAGGCACACGTGTTGTTGGCGCAGCTCGATGGCGACGCGCTCGAGTCCGCGCGGTTGGCGGCCTGGGCGAGCGAGATGATGGTCGTCGGTGGTTCATCGAATCGGTACCTCCTCACGCCGCTCGGTGTGACGGCCGATGCGCAGCTGCGCGCGAAGCAGTTCGACGCGGCGCGCGCCACGCTCGACGAGTTCGCTGCTCGTCGCGCGACGGTCGGTGGCTCGGTGCAGTTGTTCGCGGCTGGTGAGCTGGCCGAGGCGCGGCTCGAGGCTCGCGTCGATCCGGTTCGTGCAGCGAAGCGCGCACATGCGCTGGCGGAGTTGCTGCGTGATGAAGGTTCCGATGGCCGATTCGCGCGTGAAGCCGAGGGTTGGGCGGCGGTGTGGTCTCCGCGTTGCGCCTTGCTGTTGCAGGCGGAGCAGCGGCTGCGCGAGTGGCAGGGGCTCGAGGTGACGCGCGTCGTGACGACCGCGCGTCGCGCGAGCTGCGCACGCTGAACGAACTAGAAGCCAGTGAGCAGCCCGATGCGCGCGGTGCGTGCGCCAGACCAGAGCACGCGCAGCATGTAGACCTCGCCGCTCGGCGACTGCGTCAGGGAATAATTCGAGTCGCTCGCCAGCGGCAGGCTCGCGATGAACGCGCCCGAGGGATCCCAGGTGCTCACCTTTCGGCAGTTTCGATCGGTGGCGCAGTAGTGATTGCCGCAACGCGAGAGCGAGCCGATCCAACAGAAGGCGTCGGGGCCGTTGACGGTCGCACCGAACGTGGTGTTTCCGATGCCGCCGTCGGTCTCGACGACGAAGAATTGATGGAGCGCTCCGAAGGTGCGGGACCCTCCGGCGAGCGCGCGACCGCCAGGCAAATCTGCCATCGCAGCGATGGTGCTGAAGCCCGGTACATACGTGCCGGTCGACATGAACGTCGACTGCGTCGTCGAGCGCACCTGGCGGGAGCCCGTACCGAAGCTCGCTGAGTACGCCTCCGTGCCGTCGCGACTGACGGCGAGCGCGTTTCCGAAAACGGGGATGTTCGCGGTGCCGCCGTCAGGGCTTACTTCGACCGATTGGAACGAGCCGAGGACGTAGCCGAAGCCGCGATCGTCGGCGGCGACGGCGCTGCCAGCGGTCGGAACCTCGAAGGAAAGATCTCTGGTCAATGTGCAGCCCTGACCGGTGAAGCGCCACAGCGCCATGCCCGCGTCGGGGAGCGGGACGAGCACCAGCAAGCCGCCCGGAATCGCCGCGATCGAGACCGTGTCGTCGGGGAGCGCGAGGTTGTCGCACTGCGTGTACGCGAGGCCTGTGCCGCTCCCACCGCCCATCGAGGAGCCACCGCCAGTCGCCGAACCGCCGCCAGTCGCTGAGCCACCGCCTGTCGCTGAGCCTCCGCCTGTCGTCGAGCCGCCGCCTGTCGCTGAGCCGCCGCCGGTGGTTGAGCCGCCGCCTGTCGCCGAGCCGCCACCCATCGTCGAGCCG
>JAEUJS010000301.1 GCA_016792935.1 Archangium sp.
CCCTTCACTTCCCTGACCTGGCCGAGCCCGTAGCGATCGCCGCACGTCACGCACACGAAGCGCACCACGAACGGCACCTTCGCCGAGCGACGCCCTTTGAGCGCGCTTTCCGTCACGAACGAGCCGGCGCACTCGAGGCACGCCATGGCGCGCACGCCGCCGATCGTCGCGGTCCACAAGAGCTGGCTGCGCTTCCCCTTGCACGCGGGACAGTGAGACGCCGGTTGATCGCGCGTCACTTCGATCTCGCCCTCGATCTTCAACGCCGCAGCCAACTCGCCACGGTCGAACCAGAAGCCGCGGCACGACCCGCACCAGTCGAGCTCCACCTTGTCGGCGAAGACCAACTGCATCGGCTTTCGACATCCCGGACAGGCGCGTTTCATGGGCTCAGGCGGCCAGTTTCTTGATCGTTGTCACAACTGCATCAGGCTTGTTGCATGCGAAAGCCCGAACGCCGCAAACGCCGCAGTGAGAAGGCTCACCTCGCCCTCAACCTGTACCTCGAAGCGATTCGCGAACGCGAAGGCTTCAAGGCGCTCGCCATCACCACCGACGACGGCTTCCTCGTCGCCGGAGCCGCCGGCCATCGCGACTGCGACGTCGAATGGATGGGCGCGCTCGGGGCCTCGTCCCGCCGCCAGACCCTCGAGTGGGAAGACGAGACGCTTCACGTGCAGCGCCTCGAGGTGAACTCCGTGCCGATGTTCCTGACGCTCATGGGCTCCAGAAAGAAGTCGATCGCGCCCTCGCTCATTCCAGGGCTCGAACGCATCCTCGCGGCTTGACCTGAACACGCATTCAGTGAACCATCCGAGCGATGCGGCCCCAGCCGATCGCCAATCCACCCAACCCGTGGGCTTCCAGTGAGGTCGAGTACCTCGAGGAGATCCCGACCGCGAAGCTCGAGCTCTTCGACGACGCCTCGCAGACCATCGTCGCCAGGAACGACAGCCCCGATCTCGGCTTCAGCTATTCCGTCAATCCGTACCGCGGGTGCAACCACGCCTGCGCGTACTGCTTCGCCCGCCCCTCGCACGAATACCTCTCGTGGGGAGCCGGCACCGACTTCGACACCAAGATCCTCGTGAAGCGCGACGCCGCGCGGCTGCTGCGCACGCAGTTCGAGCGGCCCTCGTGGACGGGCGAGCTGGTGATGTTCTCGGGCGTCACCGATTGCTACCAGCCGACCGAAGCGTCGCTGCGCCTCACACGTTCGTGCCTCGAGGTGTGCGCCGAGTTCCGCAACCCCGTCTCCATCGTCACCAAGGCGCCGTTGATCGAGCGCGACATCGACGTGCTCTGGCAGCTCACGCGCGATGCGTCGGTGCACGTCGCGATCAGCGTGCCGATCTGGGACCAGGACCTCGCGCGCGCCATCGAACCGGGCGTCGCCACGCCGAAGCGCCGCATCAAGACCATCGAGACGTTGTCGAAGGCCGGCATCGCGGTCGGAGTGATGGTCGCTCCGATCATTCCCGGTGTTTCGGATGAAGGCGTCGCCGAGGTGCTGCAGGCTGCGCGCGATGCAGGTGCGCGTTCAGCTGGCTACGTGCTGCTGCGATTGCCCGGCAGCGTGAAAGAGGTCTTCGAGACGCGCATCCGCGCTGCCCTGCCCCTGCGCGCGGACAAGATCCTCCACCGCGTGCGCGAGACGCGTGACGGCAAGCTCTACGACTCGCGCTGGGGCGTGCGTGGGCGCGGTGAAGGTCCGTACGCCGACGCGATCGCTCAGGTGTTCGAGAGCTGCGTGAAGCGCCTGGGCTTCGATCAAGAGCGCTGGGCCGAGCGCGAGCCGACCTTCCGCCGCCCTGCCCGAGTGGAACCCCAGCTCTCGCTCTTCTGAAATGACAGGCCGCTCCGGGCGTATGGTCACCACAGGAGGTGCACCATGGGCATTTGCGGCTGGCTCATTCTGGGAAGCGCGGCGGGTTGGATCGCGAGCATGATCGCGGGCAACAACGCGCGTCAGGGCATGATCGGAAACCTGATCGTCGGGATCATCGGCTCGATGATCGGCGGCTTCGTCTTCAACTACTTCGGCAACGTCGGCGTCACCGGCTTCAATCTGTACAGCTTCGGTGTCGCGCTCGTCGGCTCGGTGATCCTGCTCTTCATCAAGAAGCTGTTGTTCGGGCGAGCCTGATTGACGCTCAGCTCCGCAGCGACTTGAGCGACTCGCGGAAGAGCAACTCGAACGGCGCTTCGGATCCCGCGCGCTCTTCTGCGAGCTGTGCGGCCTGTTCGGCCTGCGCTTCTTTGTAGCCGAGGTTCACCAGCGCGCTGACGAGGTCGCTCATTGCCTTCACCGGCTTCTTGCCGGGCACGGTCGACGCGCTCTCGATCGTTCCGAGGAGCTTCACCTTCTCTTTGAGCTCCAGAACGATGCGCTCGGCGGTCTTTTTTCCAACTCCGCGGATCTTGGTCAGGCGCGCGACGTCACCCCTGGTGATCGCCACCTTCAGATCTTCGACGTCCAACCCGGAGAGCACGTTGATCGCCGCCTTCGGACCGATCTGGCTCACTGAGTTCAGCAGCAGGTACAGCTCCTCTTCTTCGCGCGTCAGGAAGCCGTAGAGATCGAACGCGTCTTCACGAACCGCCGTGCGAATTCGCAGCGAGATGCCCTGACCGACTTCAGGGAGCCGCGCGAGCGTCAGCAGCGAGAGCGCCACGCGGTACCCGACGCCGTTCACGTCGATCACCGCGTCGTTGAGGCTCTTCTCGAGGACGACGCCCTTCAGATGCGCGATCACGGCGCCGCCCTCACCACGCTCGGCTTCAACCGCGAGAGGAAGTCAGCGCTCAAGTTGCGCTTCTGATTCGAGGTCAGCTTGATGACCGTGCGGCCCGAAGGCGTTGGCATGCGGAATTGATGCGCGTGACAGAGCGCGACCGCGAGCGCGTCGTAGGCGTCTGCGCGCCCCAACGGCTCCCGGAGCGACAACAAGCGCTCGACCATCTTCGCCACCGATTCCTTGGAGTCGTTGCCGCCTGCGCCGACCGCCTTCTTCACGCGTGCGGGCGCGTATTCGAAGACCTCGAGGTCGGCCTGCGCCGCGATCAGGAGCGCGACACCACGCGCGTGACCGAGCACCAGCGCGCTGCGGGCGTTCTTGTGGGTGAAGACGCCTTCGACGGCGACCGACTTCGGTTCCCACTTCGTGATCACCGCCTGCAGGCCGATGAAGATCGACTCCAGCTTGCGTGCGAGCGGCGCTTTGCCGTCAGTGCGAATGACTCCGCTGGCGACGTGTTCCGTCCGGCCACCGCGCACGTCGACGACGCCGTACCCGAGGAAACGACTGCCGGGATCGATGCCGAGGACGCGCATGGGAGGGATGAACAGATGTTTAGCCCATGCTCGATCCCGAGGGAAAAAATGCGACGCGCCCGAGTGCCAAAGCCTCGAGAGGGGTTGGATCCCCCGCCTGAGAAGGGCGGTGCTCTACCGTTGAGCTTACAGGCCCGTTTTGTGGACCTGGCCGGAGTCGAACCGGCATTCCGAGTGCGTGTAGGGCCTTGCCGGCCGGGCGCATCGCAACGTCGAAGACGCGAAGGAGCGCCGAGCCCTGACCAAGTCGAATCAGCGCTTGAGCAGCGCCTGCGCCTCTTCGGCGTGCGGACCGTTCGGCTCGAGCTCGAGGTACTTCTCGAGCGCCGCGCGACCCTGATCCTTCTCGTTCGCGTCGAAGTGCATCGAAGCGATCAAGATCTGCACGCGGGCGTTCTTCGGATCGAGCTCGAGCACCTTCGCGACCGCTTCGCGAGCACCGGCCAACTCCACCGCGTCGTATTTCACGATGGCCATCAGGTTCCACGCGTTCACCGAAGCGGGATCATCGGACACCGCCTGCTCGAGCACGCTGATCGCCTTCTTGTACTGGCCCTGCGCCGCGAGCTTTTCCGCCTCGAGGAGGTTCTCCGACACGTCGATCGCAACCGGCGCGGCCAACACGTCGTCGCCGTAGAACTCCGGCTCCTCGATGTCCGGCAGGTTCGCGGGCGGCTCGACGATCATCGACGGCGCGACCACGACATCCGGCAGCTCTTCGGCCTTCGGAGCCGACATCGCGTCGATCAACAAACCCAGCGCGCCAATCGCCAGCGCAGCGACCACGAACGGCCACAGGCGACGATCGTTCTTCTTCGGCGCGAGCAGCTCGTCATCGGCCGTCGGAGCAGGCTCGGCCGCGACCGCGCCCTCGTCCATGAACGCGTCCTCGTTGAAGAACGACGCCTCCGCGCGAGCCGCCGGAGCGACCTCGACCGTCGGCGCCGCTTCGACCGCGGGCACCATCTTCGGCGTGAGCGAACGATCAGTGACGGCAGACGGATCGACGATCGCCCCAGCCGACCCGTCGGCTGAACTGATCGGCGTCATCCACGGCGTCTCGATGCGCGCCTGCGCACCACGCGCCGACAACCGGTGCGCTTCTTCCGCGTGATCGATCTCCGTCGGCACCGCGAAGCGATCGAAGCGCTTCAGCTCGCCGTTGAGATCAGCCTCGATCTGTTCGATTCCCCCAGCAGACAGGTCTGCTGTCGTGGACTCGTCCGACGCGTGGAGGATCGCGTTCTCGTCGACGTCGTCCTCCTCGTTCACCACCGTGCCATCGGCGGCCTGCATCAGCGCGACTTCAATCGCGGTCTCGGAAGCAGCGGCGGCGTGATCGCGGTGCGCGAAGGTCTGCACGGTCTTCTCTTCGGCGGGCTGCTGCTTGGCCTCGACCACCATCGGCGTCTGGAACGCGTCGAGCTGGCGGGCGAGCTCAGGCGAAAGACCCTCGGCGAGATCGGTCGGCACCGGAGCGGTCGTCCAGCCACCGTTCGGATCAGCGACATCGAGACCCGTGCCCGCGTTGCTGAGCGCGAACCAGTCGGCGTCTTCACCCGGAGTGCCCTCGTCGGCGCGGATCTCCGCGGTGCCGGCGAACAGCTGCTGCATGAGCTCCTCGGCCTCGGCGGCGCGCGGCTCGAACAGACGCGGCATCGCGCGGAGCTGCTCCAGTTCCTCGGCCTGATCCTTCGCGGGCACCAGCACACCCATCAGGTACAGCCGCGTGGCGACCTCGAGGGTCAGCGTCTCGTTGATCTCGCTGTCGATCAGCACGCGCTCCACGTCGCGGAAGCCGTCGAAGAGGCGAACGATCTTGTTCACCTCGTCCGGCATCGCCTTGAACGCGCCAGCCAGCCGCGGGAAGTCGAGCGTCAGACGCGCGTCGAGGGGCAAGCTGCGCTGCAACACGCGGCCCCAGCGCTGCAGGCGCGGGAGAACGAGCTCGACCATCTCGCGCAGGCTGCACTGCAGCTCGGCGAAGCCATTCACCGGCTCCAACACCAGGCCGTAGTCACCGGCGGTCAGCGCGAGGCTGCGCACCACGGTGTCGATGTCGGCGCCGCGATCGTCGAAGCGCGCATCGATGATCTTCCCGGCGCGGAAACGGATCTCCGCGCGCCCGTTCACCAGCAACAGGCGACCCGAACGCGGGCACGAGAGCAACGCACGCAGCAGCTGCTCCGGCGGCAACACGTGGGTGTCGAACTTGAGCGGGCTGGTGGGCGACTTCGCAGCGCGACGCGCGAGCTCGAGCCGCACCATCGCCGCCACGTCACGCGCGAACGCCGGCTTCTGGAGGAAGTCGTCGACGCCGACCACATCCGCCATCGCCTCGACGTTCTGATCTTCCGCGCGCGCCAGGAGCACCACCGGCAACTTCGCGGTGCGCTCATCTCCGCGGACCTGCGCGACGAAGGCGAAACCGTCGTCACCGCCGAGATCCGACTCGAGGACGATGACGTCCGGGAGGTGGCCGGTCAAAAGCAACATGCCTTCCGCGCTGCCCGACGCGCTCCACACGTCGAAGCCATCCCGGGAGAGCGCGACCTCGAGCACCGAACGCGTCGACTCGTCGGGGTCGATCACCAGCACCAGCGGCTTGTTCGAGCGCTGAGCAGTGTTCGAGGCCGGCTGCGTTTCGGTGAAGTGGGTGCGCGTAGGAAGCATGCGCACTCCATACTGCTTTGGTGGCTTTCAACTCAACCCACCAACCCGCTGTAATTACTCTCAGATTTCGAGAGAGGTGGGCGACCGATGCTCCAGATTTGGCAGGGATGCAGTGCCGAACTCGGTCAACAGGGTGTGTCCGAGCAGCTGAAGGTCCTCGGGCGCGATCTCATGAAAGTGGAGCACCCACCCGCGTCCTTCCTTCATCTCGGCGCTGCACTTCGCTTTGAACATCTTCTGCCGCAGCGGGAGCGAGAGGAACAACGTCACGTCATCGGTGAAGGGACTGGTGCACGTGACGGGCAGGAGCGCGCCCCGCGACGAGAGCTCGATGCCCCGACCCATGCTCGAGCAGCCCTTCGACTCGACGAACCAATCGACGTCGAGGTGAAAGCGCGGGTACCGCCGACCAGCCGGAGCGTTTCCCCCAGGCTCGCCTGCCGATCTGGTCTTCTTCGCGTTCGCGTGGGGCATGCGACAAGGCTGTAGCCGCTTCGATCCTCGGTCAAAATTTCGGCTGCCCGCACGGTGCAGACGCACTGGAAGTGCCCGGGAAAACTTGGCCTTTCGTTCGACACAGGTACGTTGCACCAATGCTCAGCGCGCTCCTGATCGTGGTGCTGTCGCAGGATCCGGCTCCGGTGGTGGTCAGTGATGCGCCACCAGTCTCGACATCGCGAGTCACGGGAGGCGTCTTCGCTCCCGCTTCGCTGCCGGCCGGGAGCAACGCGATCTACGCCTTTCTCGGAGCACCCGACGTCGCCGCCGGCTACCGCCAGGGCTTCGGAGCTTTCGAGCTCGAAGCGCGCGCCACCTTCAACTTGTTCGAGGTCTCCGTCATCCCCGAGGTCGGCCTCAAGCTCGCCGTGTTCGAGCAGGACAAGCTGAAGATCGCTCCGGGCATCGCGCTGGGCCTCGAGTTCAACGCGGGCGCGCGGTACATCGATCGCTTCAACTTCGCGTTCGTCGGCCTGCGCCCTCGCCTCTCGGCCGCAGCGTCGTATCAATTCTCCGACACGGTCTCCGGCGTCGCGCTCTTCGATCTCCCGGTCTCGATCTCGTTCTCGCAGGGCTTTCAGGTGACGCCGCTCCTCGGAGCGGGCGCCGAGTTCCACCTCGGTGGCGCGTTCTCGCTGCTCGTCTCGGCGCACGGTGGCTTCGATGCGACGCGCGAACCGCTGGGCGTGACGCAGTTCCGCGGAGCGTGGGCGGCGCGACTCGGCATCGGATACCGTCTCTTTTGAGTGACTGAGAAACTCTCCTTCGGTCACAGCATGGACACGCTGCTCGCCGCCGCGAAGCCAGCGCTCACGCCATCACTGATCGCGAAGCTCCAGGCGATCGGCCTCGACCCGACGAAGAAGACCCTGCCCGCCTACCCCGCGCAGACTTCGCGTGACGCGGTGTTGTTGTGCGCGAAGGCGTTGAACCCCCAGCTGAGTGAAGACGACGCGCTCTTCGCCCTCGGTCGCCGCTTCGTCGAACGGTACGGAGAGTCGATCATGGGCTCGGCGCTCGCCGCCGCTGCGCGGATGCTGGGCCCCAAGCGCATGTTGAACCGCGTCGCCGTGCAGTTCGGAAACGCGAACAACTACGAGAACTCCGGAGCGAAAGACGTGAAGGTGACCGTCGAGCGCAACGATGCCTCAGGAGCCGTCTTCCGGATTCTGTGGCGCGAGTGACTCCAGCTTCCAGCGCTTCTTCAGCACCGCGATGAAGTCTTCCTTCGTCTGCGGCTTGATGAGCTCGAGCAGATCCGGCTCGATGAAATCGTGCGGCATCTGCCAGTCGAGCGTGTCGCCCAATGTGTCGAAACGCCGGGGCAGCAACTCCCGCCACGCCTCGAACGCCGCACGCACGCGGGGACGGCTGAGCGCACCCGCAGAGAGGAAGAAGCACTCCTGCTCCTTCACGTCGCGGATCGCACGCTGGCCATCGATCTCGCCCCAGCTCACGGTGCGGAACGTCAGAAAGATCGCTCCCTTTCGCAGCTGCGCGAACGGAGGGCCCACCGTCTCGAGCGAGAAGAGGTCCGAGCGCCCCGCAGTCGAGTCCTCCGTGAGGATCGCGTCGAGCTCAACCGCGGCGTCGAGCAGTTCCTGTCGTGGGGGCAGAAACGCCATGAACTGAACGCGCCACGCGTCGAGCAGCGCGGCTTCGTCCTTCGCCGCCTTCTTCTTCAGCACCTTCTCGAAGAGATGCGTGGCGCAGACATCCATCGGGCCGAGCCATTCCCCGGTCTCGGCCGGCCACTTCGCTGCGGCCTCGAAGACCTCGCGCACGGCGGTCAGCCACGCGCGCACGCACATTTCGTAGCGCTGATCGTAGACGAAGCCGAAGCCCGTCTCGATGACGAAGCCAGCGCGCTCCTGATCTCCGCGGGAGCGCTCCAGCCCGAAGAACTTGAGACGAACGCCCTCAGCGTCGTGCGAGATCAACTCGAGCCCGTAGGGGCCGACGCTGATCGGCAACGCCGAAGGCAACCACTCGAGCATTACTGCGCGGCGGCCAGCACGCCGGTAACCGCGAGCTGCTCGCGCGACTTCGGCTCCTGGCGAATCATCTGGAAGCGGCCGTTCTTGTTCACCACCAGCACGAGCGGCTGGTTGCCGGTGCTGACCACGATGCCGTTGGTGTCCTGCGTCGAGCCGTCCGGGTAGTGCACGACGACGCCGAGGCGATCGCCGGTGCGGAAGAGCTCTTCATCGGACGCCACGAAGTTGCCGGCCGACAGACCGCTCGCCAGCTTGATGGCCTGCGCCGCCGTCAGCGAGCTCTTGCCCGAGCCGATGAACTTCTTGAGGCCGTCGGCGAGCTCGCCCTTGAACGCCTTGTTCTCGACCTGATCGCCGACCGTCAGCTCGAAGAGCGAGGGCTTGTCGCCGACCAGCGCGAGCACCTTCTCGACCAGCGCGAGCTCTGCGCCGTCCTTCACCGGAGCGCCGCGGGTGATCTTCTTCTTGCTCGCGATGCCGAGGACCTTCTCGAGCTCCTTGCGCGCCCCGGCGTCGAGCGAGTCACCGTGATCGATGAGCAGCTCGTGCAGTTCCTTGCGCTCGCGCTGCGTGATGGTGCCGCGCATCACTTCTTCGATGAGCTGGTAGGCCTCGTCTTTGGAAACGCGGCGGTCCTTCAGAATCTGCGCTTTGAGTTCGGAGAGAGTAGGCATGGCGCGGCTTCTTACCCGCCGCGCAGCCCGAGGGTGCAACCAGATTCACCACGCGCCGCGCAGGAGCGAGAACTGCGCTCCCACGGTGGCGGTGCTCGCGCTCGAAGCGCCCGGCATCACGTACGGCGTGATGGTCGGCGGAGCGAACGCGATGCCGCCCTTCTTCGCCGGATCTCCGATGGCGAACTGCATTCCGGGCTTGGGCTGCTTGAACAAGTTGATCGCGCCCATCTGCAGCAGCGGAACGATGCCGATGGCGCCGATCATCAGCCAGACCACGCTGCCTCCGTTCGGCACGCCTCCGCTCGCTTGCGCAGTGGGGAGCCAACCGGTCGCTCCGTAGATCGCCAGCACGCCGGCCATGCCTGCGAGGCCGACCAGCGCGGGGATCCACGTCTCCGAGGAATAGAAGCGGCTGCCGTTCGCCAGACTCACCTGCGTCTGAGCGACGGCCAGCGGAGCGGCTCCGAAGATCAGACAGAACACGATGGAGTTGATCGGCGGCTGCAGCGTTCCGCCGTTGAACAGCAGGAAGTACGGAAGAATCGTGACGCCCGCGGCCGTCAGCGAACCGAACAGCGACTCACTCACCATGAGGCCGATCTCGGGGCCGGGCTTCTCCTGCGCCCTGGGCTGGCCGTAGGGCGAATACTGGTAGCCGCTCTTGCCGCCGTTGGGGTTGTAGGTCGAGGGCGGCAGCGAAGACGGCGGCGGTGGAGTGCCCGGGTTGTTCGGCGGCGGCGTTCCCGCAGGCGGCGAATTCGGATCAGCCGGAGGCATCGGCGGTGGCGCCGCGGGCACCATCGGCGGCGGCGAGAAATCGGTCGCGGTCTGTGCGAGCGCGGCGCTCGCAGTGACCAGCATCAACAAGGTCGTGAGGGTGACGAACTTCTTCATGGGCACATCTCCACGTCGGGCCGGCCGCTTCACCCGACTGCAATGCAATCAATCTCGACTTTTGACCCGCGTGGCAACGCCGAGACCTGTACGGTCGCGCGGGCTGGCGGGTTCGAGGGGAAGTAACGCGCGTAGACCTCGTTCACCTTCGCGAAGTCGCCGCTCAAGTCGGTCAGGAAGATGCCGCAGCGCACCACGTTCGCGAACGTCATGCCGCCGGCTGCGAGGACGGCTTCGAGGTTCTTCATCACGCGTTCGGTCTGCGCGACGACGTCTCCTCCGCCGACCATCTCGCCAGTCACCGGATCGAGTGGAATCTGCCCCGAGCAGTAGAGGGTCTTCGGGCCGCTCGCAGCGATGGCCTGGGAATACGGCCCGATCGCTTTGGGCGCCTGGTCGGTCTGGATCACGTCACGCGGCATACGCCGAAGGTATCAGATGCCCGGACACGCTCGGATCGATCAAACCCGCCTCATGCGCTCGCTCGCCCCCGACCAGTCTTCGACCGGTCGAGTTCTTCGGCCTTTTGGCCTCGACCGGCTCACTCGCTACACACGTTCGACGCTGAACACGCCGGGCAGCTTCTCGATGCTCTTCATGAGATCGGTGAGCTGCTTCAGATCGCTGATCGTCACTTCGAAGGTGTTCACGGCGCGCTGATCTCCGGTCGCGCGACAGTTCGCCTGGCTGATGTTCACGCCCTTCTTGGTGAAGGTCTGCGACATCTCGGCGAGCAGGCCGGGACGATCGGCGGTGAGCACGCGCAACGTGACGGGGCGTCGGAAGTCACCCTTCACATCCCAGGCGACATCCACCTTCCGCTCGGGGTCGGTGGCCATCGCCTTGGTACAGGACGCGGTGTGCACGGTGACGCCGCGGCCGCGGGTGATGAAGCCCACGATCGGATCGCCGGGAACGGGGTTGCAACAGCGCCCAAAGCGCACGAGCACGTCATCGATGCCTCCGATGAGCACCCCACCCGACGACTTGCGCGTGGGGAGCAGCTTCTTGGCGACGTCGGTGACCGCCTGGAACAAGCCCGAGCCCGACGACTGCGGAGCCGGCTCACGTTCCTTCTCGCGCACCTCTTCGATCTTCTCCTTCGGCAGGAGCGCATCGACGAGCTGGTTGGGCTGGATCTTTCCGTAGCCGACCGCGACGAGCAGATCTTCTTCGCTGCGGAAGCCGTAGGTCTCGGCGTGCGGCTTGAGCTCTCCGGCCTTCATCAACTTGTTCAAGTTGAGGCCGAAGCGCTTGAACTCGCGATCGGTGAGCTCGCGCCCGAGGATGAGCGACTTCTCGCGCTGCTGCTGCTTGATGAAGCCACGGATCTTCTGCTGCGCGCGGCTCGTCTTCGCGAACGTCAGCCAGTCCTTCGAGGGGTGCGCCTGCGGGCTGGTGAGGATCTCGATCTGATCGCCGTTCCGCAGCTTGTAGCGCAAGGGGACGATCTTCCCGTTCACCTTGGCGCCGACGGTCTTTTCTCCAACGCCGGAGTGAATCGCGTACGCAAAGTCGACGGGCGTCGCTCCACGCGGCAAAGAGCGCACGTCGCCCTTCGGCGTGAAGACGAACACTTCATCCGTGAAGAGATCCACCTTCACGGTGTCGAGGAACTCTTTCGGATCCTTGAGATCCTGCTGCCACTCGAGCAGCTGACGCAGCCACGCGAACTTCTCGTCGTCGCGGGCCATCGTCGACTTGCCTTCTTTGTAGGCCCAGTGCGCGGCGATGCCTTCTTCGGCGACGCGGTGCATTTCCTCGGTGCGGATCTGGATCTCGATGCGCTCGCTCAAGGGACCAATCACCGTGGTGTGCAGTGACTGGTACATGTTCGGCTTGGGAATCGCGATGAAGTCCTTGAAGCGGCCCGGCACCGGCTTCCACATCTGATGCACCAGCCCGAGGGCGCCGTAACAGTGCTGCAGCTCGGGAGTGATCACGCGGAACGCGATGACGTCAGGCACCTGTTCGAACTCGATGCCCTGCGTCCGCATCTTTTTGTAGATGGAATAGAAGTGTTTGAAGCGCCCGCTGACCTTCGCGGGCACGTTCGCTTCTTTCAGACGCCCTTCGATCAGCCCGACGACTTCCTCGATGTACTTCTCGCGTTCCTTCTTCTTGCGAGAGATGCGCGACTCGAGATCGGCGAAGTCCTTCGGGCGCGTGTAACGGAAGCTCAGATCTTCGAGCTCCGTCTTGATCCACGAGATGCCGAGCCGGTTGGCGAGCGGCGCGTAGATGTCGAGCGTCTCTTGAGCGATGCGCGTCTGCTTTTCCTCGCTCATGTGATCGAGGGTCCGCATGTTGTGCGTGCGATCGGCGAGCTTCACCAGGATCACGCGAATGTCCTGGGCCATCGCGACCAGCATCTTGCGGAAGTTCTCCGCCTGCTTTTCTTCCTGAGACAGCTGCTGCGACGCCGAGAATTTTCCGAGTTTGGTGACGCCGTCGACGATCAGCGCGACCTCTTCGCCGAAGAGCTCTTTGATCTCCTCAATCGTCGCCAGCGTGTCTTCGACGGTGTCGTGGAGCAGGCCCGCAACGATCGAAGCCTCGTCCAATCGCAGCTGGGCGAGGATGCCGGCCACCTCGAGCGGGTGGATCAAGTACGGCTCACCCGATTTGCGCACCTGACCCTGGTGCACCTTCGCCGAGTAGACGTAGGCCTTCTTGATGAGATCCAGATCAGGTTCGGGGTGGTACGCCGAGACGCGCTGGAGAATGTCGTTGAGACGGATCATGTTCACCCAGCAGCCACTGCTGCTGATTACGCGTGTTCAAGCGTAACACCCGATTGACGTTACGCAATGCGTCAGACCCCGTTCGTCCGGTGCGCGTGACAGCCGGCTTTCAGGTGGGATCCCAAGGCCTTTGATTGTTGCGGAACTCGGGCCCTTGACTGACTATGCGGCATCTCATGGCCGCGCTGTTGACCAAGAGTCTCCACGTCATCTGCCCGTCGTGCGACTTCCTGAACGTCGTCGCCGCGGTGCGCTGCATGGCCTGTGGGAGCGCGACTGATGGCTCTGCTCCAGCGTCAGCGAAGACCGACATCGCGCCCAGGCTCGATCCGGCATCGGCGCAGCGCAACTTCGACAACCCGCAAGAAGCGACGATGCCGGGTGCTCCAATTCCACAGGGTGAGCCGCCGGGTTTGAAGCGCACGGCGAGCGGCAACGTACCTTCCGCGACGACCTCATCGACGCGTGGTGCTCCGCCGCGCCCGACGTTCCAGTCTTCGGCTCCGACGCAAAATAACCCGCAGGTGCAGGCGGCGAAGTTCGGGCTCACCGTGCTCGCGGGGCCCGCGCGTGGTCAGCGCTTCAAGCTCGCGGCGACGGGAGCCCAGGTCGGCCGCAGCAAGGGCGCGATCCTCTTCCCCGACGATCCGTTCATCTCGCCGCACCACGCGACGCTGAATGTGCGCGACGGAAAGCTGTTCATTCGCGACGAGGGCTCGACCTCGGGCGTGTACGTCAGCATCAACAACACCGAGACGATTCCCGCGGGCGGCACGTTCTGCACCGGGCTTCGGTTGTTCCGCTTCGTCGGCTCGATCGATCCGCCGGCGCCGTGGAATCGCTCGGACGTCCTCATCTACGGAGCGACCGTTCCCAACAGCCAGGTGCACTACGCGGTCGAGGAAGTGCTGCTCGGCGATCGCGGTGGGCGCTGTCTGCTCGCGCCGGGGCCCATCATCACCGTCGGTCAGGGCCGCTGCGACTTCAGCTATCCGAACGACGAAGGGCTCGCGCCGCGGCACTGCGAGATCTCTCCGCTGCCTGATGGCGCGATGATTCGTGATCTCTCGGGCGGGCTCGGCACGTACGTGCGCGTCAGCGGTGAGCGATCGATCAAGGCTGGCGATCGGTTGCGCGTTGGTCAGCAGACGCTTCAGGTCGAAGCGCTCTGACCTGCTGCCCTCGTCGCTGTGGAAGTTGCTCGGGCGAGGGCGATGCGCCAGATCCGGTCTGACGATCACTGCCCGTTGATCACCGGCTCGATGTACGGGAGCGCCTTCGAGCTTGGCATGTCCTTGCGGTAGCGGGTCCACCACTGCCGCGCGTCTTCCGGGTCGTCCTTCAAGTAGTACAGCTCACCAATCTTCAGCGCGAGCTCGGGCTGCGGATCTGCGTTCCACGCCTCGAGGTAGCGAGACAACGCGAACTCGATCGCGCCCTTGTGCCACGCGTCGTCACCCTCTTGCCCGATGCGCGTCGCATCAGTCGCACGCCGCTTCTCGCGCGGGGGATCGTATTCCCACGGCCGCCCGGTGCCGGTGAGCGGCGCGTTCGGCGGAGGCACGTAGACCTCCGGCTTCTTCTGCATCGTGTTCCACACGTACAGACCGCCGATGGTGAGCGCGAGCAGCACCAAGAGCGCGGTGGCGACCTTGAAGATGATCGAGCTCGCTCCGGAGCCCGGCATCGTGTCGCGCTCGGGAGAGGTGGTCGGCGCGTTGATCGCCGCTTCCGGAATCGGTCCCTGCAGCGGCTGCGTGCTGTCGATCTGCGCTTTGACCGTCGTCTCATTCGACGCCCACGGCGACTGCTGCACGCGGTTGTCGTTCACCCGCGTGTCCGGCTGATCGATCGGCGTGACCTTGCGCGGACCCGGCGCGAGCCCTGACGCG
>JAEUJS010000306.1 GCA_016792935.1 Archangium sp.
CGGGAGCTGCGCAAATGCGCCCGACCGAAACCCCACCGGAAAGCCGTATGCGGGAAATCCGCACGTACGGTTTGAACGGGGGTCGTGCTTCCGAAACTCGTAGTCACAACTCGAAGTAAGGAAGCACGATCTACCTATGGCCACCCGTCGATACGTCCTCGCCGTCGATCAAGGCACCACCAGCAGCCGCGCGTCCGTCCTCGATTCGAAGCTGAACGTCGTCGGCGTCGGTCAGAAGGAATTCACGCAGCATTTTCCGAAGGCCGGTTGGGTCGAACACGATCTCAACGAGATCTGGACCACCACCGAGTGGTGCATCAGCAAGGCGCTCAAGGATGCGGGCATCAAGGGCTCGGACATCGCGTGCATCGGCATCACCAACCAGCGTGAGACGACCGGCGTGTGGAATCGCGAGACCGGCAAGCCGATTCACAAGGCCATCGTGTGGCAGGACCGGCGCACGTCGCTCTTCTGCGCGGAGCTGAAGGCGCACGGTGACGAGCCGCGCGTCAAAGAGCTCACGGGCCTCGTGTTGGATCCGTACTTCTCCGGCACCAAGCTGAAGTGGATTCTCGACGAGGTCGAAGGGGCGCGTGCGAAGGCAGACGCGGGTGAGTTGTGCTTCGGCACCATCGACACGTGGTTGGTCTTCAAGATGACCGGCGGCGCGTCGCACGTGACCGACGTCTCGAACGCGAGCCGCACGTTGATGATGGGGCTCAAGTCGCTGGAGTGGGAAGACGAGCTGCTCAAGCTCCTCGAAGTTCCGAAGAGCGTGCTTCCGCGCATCGCGGGCTCGAGCGAGCCGTACGGCATGACGCGCGGGATGAAGTCGTTGCCCGATGGAATTCCGGTGAGCGGCATGGCGGGAGATCAACAGGCGGCGCTCTTCGGTCAGGCGTGCTTCGAGCCGGGCGAGAGCAAATGCACGTACGGCACCGGCGCGTTCCTGCTCATGAACGTCGGAGAAGAGCCCGTCGCCTCGCGCGCGGGTCTGCTCACCACCGTCGGTTGGAAGTTGAACGGCAAGACGACCTACGCGCTCGAAGGCTCGTCGTTCATCGCCGGAGCGGCCGTGCAGTGGCTTCGCGATGGACTGGGGCTCATCAAGAAGTCGAGCGACGTCGAAGCGCTGGCGAAGACGGTGAAGTCGACGGGAGCGGTGGTGTTCGTTCCTGCGCTCGCTGGTCTGGGAGCGCCGCACTGGCGACCCGATGCGCGCGGCTTGTTCGCGGGCATCGATCGCAGCACCACGAAGGGACATCTCGCGCGCGCGGTGCTCGAGGGCATCGCGCTGCAGATTCAGGATCTGGCCGATGCGATGCGACTCGACTCGGGCCGCGCGATTCCGGCGTTCAAGGTCGACGGCGGAGCGGTGAAGAATGATCTGCTGATGCAGTACCAGGCCGACATTCTCGCGACGAACGTGGTGCGGCCGCGGAACGTCGAGACGACTTCCCTCGGAGCGGCCTTCCTCGGTGGCCTCGGTGTGGGTTTCTGGAAATCGCCCGACGACATTCGCAAGGCGTGGAAGGCCGACAAGGTCTTCAAGCCGAAGATGAGCGAAGGCGATCGTGCGACGCATCTGGGCAAGTGGCGCGAGGCTGTGAAGCGCGCATGAGTGAAGTGAATGAAAGTGTGGGAGCACTTCTTCTCGCAGCGCTCGTTCTTCTCGGCGGCTGTTCAAAATGCGGAAGCGCGAGCGCAGTCGACGCCGGCACCGACGCCGGAACGATCAGAAAGCTCGGCACACCGAAGCACTCGATCGATCTCCGCACGGCGATCGTCTGGATCTACCCGGAGTACCGCGGCACGGCCGTCCTCGAGACCACCGCGACGCTCACGCGCACGATGCCGAAGCTCACCGACGCGGAGCGGGACGAAGCGTTGAACGCCCTGCACTGGGAACCGGCACAAGACGGCGGCTGGTGGTTCAGCACCTTCCATCTCTCGCAGCCTGATCCGCACACGCTCTCGGTGATCGTCTCGTACACGGTCGACCAACTCGGCCACCTGTACATCAATCCCACCGGCCTCAACTCGCAGGAGCTGGCGCTGTATCTCCCGCGCGGCGCCGAAGTCAGCGCTGAGCGCTTCACGCTCGACGTGCGCTACACGAGCTCTCCAGACCGCTCGCGTGAGTTGATCCGTCAGGCGGTGACCCTGCTGCTCGGGAACGGACAGTGGAAGGCGCTCACTGCGCTCGAAGAATGGACCGACGCGATGCCGCCGTCTCCGAGCGAGTCAATTCGCCTCGCGGGCCCTGACGGAGCGGTCATCACGTTCGAGCGCACCGGCGGCAAGGTCTTCACGCAGTACGCGCTCGACACGCGGTGAAGCAAGGCGCGTCGTTTCACTTCGGGCTCAGTTCTGGAACGTTGAGTCGCGAATGCGGTCGAGCGCGAACTCGACACGTTCGAGGAGGAACTTCGGGTCAAGCACGATGTGCAGTGCCTCGGAGGCGCGTTTGTGCGCGAGCTTCCCCAGCCGCAGCGCTTCGCCTGCTTCGGTGACGGCGTCGTGCGGCAACTCCATCTCGAGATACGCGACCGCGAGATCGAGGTGTGTGTCTGCGTCGGGAGGTTGGGCGAGCGTCGCAGCGAGGATCTCATCGATGATGACCTCCCCGGGTTCGATCTCCTCGATTGCGTCGCGCAGCGCCGCAGAAGTCACGACCGTGCGAGGCACCATGTCTGACGGCGCAGGCAAGCCGCGCCAAACGGAACTGCGCGCATTCGACTCACATGCGAAGCGACCGATGGTCACCAGACACGAAGCACAGAACACCAACCCACGATCGCTCGCCGCAGGATCTGGACAGCGTCTGTGACAGAGCGCGCAGGACACAGTGCGGAGCTTCGCTGAAAGAAATTCGGCGCGCTCTCTTTCGAGGGCGCGCCGTTTGTTTGCGAAGTGAGGTGCTCCCTCACCCTGACCCTCTCCCCGAGGGAGAGGGGATCCTTCTCTTCTTCTGCTTCAGGCCTGCGGCGTCTGCTTCTTGCCGAGGTCCGCGACGAACTGCTGCGCCAGCGCCTCGTGCTTCGCGTCGTCGAGCTTCTCGGCGAGCAACTTCTCGGCGATCGCGATCGACAGCTTCACGGCCTCGCCCTTGATGTCGGCGATCGCCTTCGCGCGCTCTTCCGCGATCGCGCGGGTCGCGTCGGCCTTCATGGTGTCGGCTTCCTTGCGAGCCTTGCCCATGAGCTCCTCGCGGAACTTTTCCATCTCAGCCTGGGTCTTGCGGACCGCGTCGGCCGCTTCCTGGCGAGCCGCGGCGATCGCCGTCTTCTGCTCAGCCAACAATTTCTCGGCCTCGGCACGCTCACGCTTCGCGCTCTCGATGGCGTTGGTGATGCTCTTCTCACGCCCCTCGACGGCCGCGAGCAACGGTCCCCACGCGAAACGGCGGAGGATGAACGCGACCACGATGAAGGTGATCCACGTCCAGATGATGAGGCCCGGCTTGACGTCAGTGAAGCTGGAGGCGAGCACAAGCGTGTTCATTTGAGTTCCAGGAGCAACGTGTGACCCCGCTCCCCCACCGAAGTGAGGGAGCGAGTCGAAGCAAAATCACTTCACCGCGAGGAGGATGCAGATAACCAGGGCGAAGAGGGTCGCGCCTTCGATGAGACCGGCGGCGACGATCATCGCGCCACGGATGTCGCCACCAGCCGACGGCTGACGGGCGATGCCATCCATCGCGGAAGCAGCCAACTTACCGATGCCGTTACCGGCGCCGATGATGGCCAGACCAGCGCCGAGACCGGCGCCGAGATACGCAAGCATTGCAGACGTGAGGTTCATGACGTGTTGCCTTCGTTTGTAGTGACTCGCTTCTCGGGGGAGTCGTTTGAACTGTCCCTTCAGTTACTACCTCCAGCGCGGCGCCGACGCCTCCGCGGGGTCTCGTTGAACTAATGCGCCTCGTGAGCCTCGTCGTGGCCGTGGTGGCCCATCGCGACTCCCTGACCGATGAACAAGCTGGTCAGCAGCGTGAAGATGTACGCCTGCAGAATGCCGACGAAGATCTCGAGCAAGTAAATCGCCGCGGTGATGGGCACTGAGAACGCCGCCATCGCCGGGTGGAGCATGAAGATCAGCGCCAGCAGGAAGAAGAGCACCATGTGTCCCGCGACCATGTTCGCGAACAGACGAACGAGGAGCGCGAACGGCTTGGTGAACAGGCCGATGATCTCGACCGGAATCATGATGACCCACAGGAACGGAGGAACTCCGCCGGTGAGGTGCGCGAGGTAGCCGCCGATGCCCGCCGAACGAATCGCGGCGATCTGCGTGAGCAGGAAGGTGATGACGGCCAGCGCGGTGGTGACGGTGATGACGCCTGACGCCGCGAACATCCCGGGAATGAGCGACAGCCAGTTGATGGCGAGGATGAAGAAGAAGATCGACGTCAGCAGCGGGACGTAGCGCTTGCTCTCTTCCTTGCCGATGTTCGGAATCGCGACCTCGTCACGCACGAACAACGCGAGCGTCTCGACGACGTGCGAGAGCAGACCCTTGGGCACGCCGTTCTGGTCGCGCTTGTTGCCCATGAAGAGCACGAGGAAGAGCAGGGCGACCGCGATCCACATCATCAGGATCGCCTTGGTCGGACGCAGGTCCCAGCAGCCGTGAATCGCCTGACCCAACGACGGGAAGCTCTCGAAGCCGGGAGCCGCGTGGTGGAGATCGGCGCACGCTCCGGGCTGCGTCTCGATGAGGAGGAAGCTGAACGGACCGGCCACGTTGATGGTGGGCAGGTGGTACGGCGGGAAGGGAATCTCGAGCGCGAACTCGGTGTCGTCGGCGACGTGGTGGAGGATGAAGTCCGACGTCTCCTTCGCCTTGTCGACCGGCTTGCCGTCAGCGGCGGGCTCGCCATGACCTTCGTTGGCGAACGCGGGGAGCGAGAGAGCGAGCGAGAGAACGACCAACGACAGCAGGCGCTTCATGACGTCACCTCAGTCTTGCGAGCCAACAGACTCTTCGCTTCGACGAACTGCTGGCCCATCGACACCAGAGCGAACGAGAACACGAACATGATCGGAGAGAGCTCGGCGTTCTTGAGCGCGAACGCTCCGACGCCGACGGCGATGATGCGCACGAAGAGGCTGAGCATCTGCGCGGTGAGCACGGCCTTCATCGCGGCAGTGCCTTTGATCGACGCCGGGCCAGCGAGCATCAGCTTGAGCGCGAGCACGATGGCGCCAGTGAAGGCCGCGATGAGCGCGCCGATGAGCCACGACGTCTTGCTCGCTGCTTCGAACGGCAACACGAGCGACAACGCGGCGACGGCGCCGCCGATGGCGATGGTGAGCGGGAGCGTGGTGGTCAACGACTTCACTTTTTCTTGTCCTGGTCCATCAACCGATTCGCTGCGCGGATGAACGCGTAGAAACCAACCGCGCTCCCGACCAGCCCGCCCACCACCAACCCCCACGGCCCTGTTCCGCCGTATTTGTCGACCGCGTATCCCACTCCCACCAGGAAGAAGACCGAGCCGGTGAACTGCCACACCGCGTTCAGCCACGGTGTTGCCGCGCGCTGCTGTTTCGCGAGCGGTGACAGCCCTTCGTTCGGGTCCTTCAAGGCGACGCGGCAGGTAGCAGAGGGTGTCTACGGTCACAACGACAAACGCGCCGTGCTAGGTGCCGCGGATCATGAGCAAGACCGATGCGGCGCTGAAGGAACTCCGAGCGTTCGGAATGGCGTACCCGGGAGCGCACACCAAGTCGCCGTGGCCCGGCCATCTCGACCTCGCGGTGAACGACAAGACCTTCGCGTACCTGTCGATCGAGGGAGAGCCGTTCGGTATCTCGTGCAAGCTGCCGATCTCTTCCGCTGCGGCGTTGATGTTGCCGTTCTGTGAGCCGACTCCGTATGGATTGGGGAAGAGCGGCTGGGTGTCGGCGAAGCTCAAGAAGGGCGAGGTGCCGCCGGTCGAGCTCTTCAAGTCGTGGATCGACGAGAGCTACCGGGCGCAGGCTCCGAAGAAGTTGCTCAAGGAGTTGATCGCGAACGGTGTCTCGGCGCCGCCTGCTTCGAAAGCTGTCTCGAAGAAGAAGCCCGCGAAGAAGAAGGCCGTCAGCAGCCGCCGTTGACGTTGCTCGGCTCGCAGTTGCCGCCGCCATCCGACGGAGAGCGGAACAACACGCACGCGCAGTCGGTCGGACAGTCCGAGCCCTGCGCGCACGGTGGCCGGCAGTAGTCGTGCGGAGAACACACCAGTCCGGGTCTGCACGTTCCGGCATCACACGGCTCGTACGGCGTGCAGGTGCAGCTGCTCAACGCCGCTGTGAGAACGGCCGTCAGGAACGCGAGCCTCACGTCGAGGACGTTAGCTCCAGTAGCGATGCCAGATGGCGATGATGCGGTTCTCGTGCACCGCGATGAAGCAGTACGTCGCGTCGTCGGGAATTCGGCTCTCGTCGGAGAACGGTTCAGCGAGCCAGTAGAGCTTCACGCCCTTCATCGACGGGTCGGTGCATTGGAGCTGTTCTTCGGTGCACCACGCGCGCGCTTCGCCTGCTTCCTGCGTGGCGCAGCACATCGCTTCTTCGGCGGGTCCCTTGTCCCAGATGAACTCGGTGCCGCGGCCGAAGGGTGCGCTGGTCGTCGGACTGATCAGCGTGGTCAGCACGAAGCTGTTCTTCGGAATCTCGTTCTTCTCGAGGCCGTTCGCGCTCATGCCGACTCCGAGCGAGCGGCATTTTTCCTGCGCGGTGCAGCCGGTGAGCGCGAGGACGATCAATAGGAGAGGGGTCCGCATGGTTCAGGTCCAGTTGCGGTGCCAGAGCGCGATGATGGCGTTCTCGTGCACGGCGGCGATGCAGTAGTTGCCCCAGTCGGGCGCTCCGCTCTCGTTCGAGAAGGGCGCTTCGAGGACGTAGACCTTCACGTTCTGGAGTTTCGGATCGGTGCACTCGAGCTGCTGTTCACTGCACCACGTGCGCGGCGTGCCCCAGTCCTTCGTCGCGCAGCACATCGCTTCGAGCGCGAGGCCTTTCTCCCAGACGATCGGATATCCGGCGCCGCTCGGTGAGAGCGGGTTCGAGCGATCCACCATCGACTTGAAGACGGGGTCGCTCGTTGAGGTGATCTCTCGGGCCTTCTTTCCCTCGAAGCTGCTGCCGACCGGGAGCGAGTTGCAGACCTCTTGTGAGGTGCAGGCAGAGAAGGCGAGGAGGCTGATCATCAGGAGTCGCATGGCGCGCGCCCTTGAGCACGTCGCGCGCCAACGCAACTGCGCGAGAGATCAGTGAGGGCGCGTTCGTACGCGCGGTGATCACGACGCGAGTGTCAGGAATTGGAGCGCGTGAGGTGTGACGCCAGCGCCGCAGGGGCGGGAGAGGGAGTTTCCGCGCCGCGTCGCGCTGCTACTGGCACTCGGGCGTCGTGCAGGAGCACGGCACGTCAGCGGGGATCATCGCGCAGCCGTTGATCGGAGTGAGCTCGATCTGCGGCACGGTGTTGAAGCCCGGCATCAGCGAGATGATCTGGCTGTGCACCACGTAGCCCGACTTCCCGACGCTCAACGTCTGCGGTCCACCCGGAGTCAGCCCCGTCAGCTGCCACGCACCGCGCGTGTCGTTCGAGCACGTCGCGTGGCCTGAGATGTTCACGCGCGCAGTCAGCGCTCCGCCGTTGCACGCGCTGACGATGTTCGCGGTGATGGTCGCGAGCTGAACGCACTGGCCACTCGGTACGTCGCAGACCAGCGGCGCCGCGCAGCCACCACACGCGATGGAATCGATCGCCACGCTCACTTGATTC
>JAEUJS010000314.1 GCA_016792935.1 Archangium sp.
CGTAGTGCTTCTCGAATTCCTCGAGCAGCGCGGCGCGTGCGTCCTTGTAGGGCATCGCTTCGAAGCGGCCGATCTCGAGCCGCGTCCCTCCGGCTCCTGGCGTATCGGCGGCGACCAGCTCAGGAGGCTCACCCGTCGAGAGTGTCGCCTCGACGAAGTTGCGCAGCTCACGCACGTTGCCCGGCCAGGACCAGGTGCGCAGGCGCTGCATGAGCTCGAGCGGGATCTGCTTCGGAGCGCCGCCGAGCTGAGAGAGGAAGTGATCGACCAGGAGCGGGACGTCTTCGAGTCGATCTCGCAGCGGAGGCACCTCGAGCTTCACGACCGCGAGGCGGTGGAAGAGATCGAGGCGGAAGCGGCCGGCGTTCACCTCGGCGCGGAGATCGCGGTTGGTGGCGACGACCACGCGCACGTTCGAGGTGAGATCGACCTTGCCTCCCACGCGGCGGAACTTCTTTCGTTCCAGCACGCCGAGCAGCGTGGGCTGCAACGTGAGCGGGAGCTCGCCGATCTCGTCGAGGAACAAAGTGCCGCCGGCCGCGCGCTCGAACGCGCCTTCGTGCATCGCGTCGGCTCCGGTGAAGGCGCCTTTCTCGTGGCCGAAGAGTTCGCTGGCGATCAGGTTGGCCGACAGCGTTCCGCAATCGACGACGACGAGTGGACCTGAGGCGCGAGCGCTCGCGTCGTGAACGGCGCCGGCGATGAGTTCTTTGCCGGTGCCGGATTCGCCGGTGATGAGGACCGGTGCTTCCGTCGCGGCGGCCTTCGCCACGAGCGCCATCAAGCGGCGCATCGCCTGGCTCTTGCCGCGGAGCGAGCCGAGCGCGTCTCCGTCGAGCAGCTCGACCTCGCGGGCTTCTCCTTCGTCGACGCGAATCTTGCTCTGGCCGAGCTTGAGCGTCGCGCCGGGAGGGACGATGGCGCGCGCGAGGCGCACCACGCCTTCCGAGGTTCCGTTCGTCGAGCCGTGATCGGTCGCGATGATCTCGCCGCGCAGACAGCGCAGCTCGAGGTGGTACCCGGACACGGTGGGGTCGGTGAGGACGAGATCGTTGTCTTCCGCCGTGCCGATCGTCAGGCGATCGCTCGACGAGCGCGCGACCTTGTTCTTGTCGGGCCCGTCGAGCACGGTGACCGCCACCGAGCGAACTGGCAGCGCTTTGAGGGCGACGGTGATCGTCTGGGTCTGAGCTGCCGTGTCCATGCGGCGCTGACCCTACTCATGCGCGTGTGACGCGTCTCGCTCCGCCGCTGCGGGAGAGGGTGATCAGCGCGCCGTCACGCCGCGAGCGGCTTGCTCAGGAACAGTCGCCTGGGCTGCACGAAGCCGCGCCGCGCATAGAGCCTCTGCGCGGCGTGGTTCGTCTCGCCGACCATGAGATGCAGCGCGCGCGCGTCGTTGCCGCGGGCCTCGGTCTCGAGGAGCTCCATCACGCGCACACCGAGACCCTGGCGGCGGAACTCCGCGCCCAGGAAGAGCTCGGTGAGGTACGCGTCGCGGCCGGCCCACTCGAGGTCGAAGCCCCAGGTGATCACTGCGTAGCCGGCGGCTGCATCGTTCGCGGTGAGCACGAAGACTCGGCCGAGCTTGTCGTCGGCGAGCAGGTGAACCAGCGCAGGCTCCGTGCGCGCGCGATCGAACGCGATGCCCTCGAGCGCGTTGAACTCGGCCATCCAGGTGAGCAGCTGCGGGAGATCGGCGAGGTGCGCGGGACGAAGCTGTGCAGTCTTCATGGCCCGCCGAGCGACGGACGAGCGCTGCTGAGCTGACTGCCTGAGGACCTGGCACTGCCGAGAATCCCTTCTGTGGCTGGTCGTCGAGGCGCTCAGCCCAGCAGGTCACTCACGAGCGGCGTAAGACCAGAGAGTCCAGCTGGCGCTGGGAGGCGTTCCTTCGCGCGCTTCTCTCCGTTGGCTGTGATGACGAGGACGAGTTTGGAATCCGGCACCACCAGCCACACGGTGGTCGTGCCGTGCTCGAGATACCAGTCTGCCTTCTCTCGCATGGATTCGAGCGTCTCGTACTTTCCCTGAACTTCAACTGCGAGGAGCGGAGCGCTTCGCCGGAACTCCTTCGAACGCGGCTTCCCAGACACTTTCCAAATCGCAGCGTCGGCGCCGCGCACATCACCGTCGATGAGAATTCCAGCTTCGTTCGAGCCGACCTCGAAGCCGGGGTGCTTTCGCGCCCACAGCGTCAGTTCAGTGGTCACGAAGGCCGCGACTGCTGACTGTTCTTCGCCACACGGCGGCATGTAGAGCAGCTCCCCCTCGACGAATTCCAAAAGGCCCGGGATCGAAGGCCAGGTTTGCGGGTCCGCGGCCTTGAATCCGCGCGGCTTCGGCATCGCGAGCGGAAACCGCACGCTCACGCTCGGTACTGGAATCATGTCCATCTCGACCGCAGCTGACATTGCGAGCGACCTTAACACTCAGATACACGCCCCGCATGTCGTCGCCGGGCCTCGTGGACATCGCCAGCCTCTCGCTCGAGGGCCTCACCGCGTTCGTGACCGGACTCGGCGAGAAGGGCTTCCGCGCGAAGCAGATCTACAAGTGGCTCCACCAGCGCGGAGCGATCAGCTTCGACGAGATGACGGACCTCTCGAAAGAGCTGCGCACCAGGCTCAGCACCGCCGCGAAGATCGTCCACGTCACCAAAGATCTCGAGCAGCGCTCCATCGACGGCACCATCAAGTACCGCTTCAAGACCGCCGACGGAAAACTCATCGAGTCCGTCTACATGCCGTCACCCGAGCGCAAGACGCTCTGTGTCTCGACGCAGGTCGGCTGCGCGATGGGCTGCCGTTTCTGCGCGACGGCGACGCTCGGTCTGATGCGCAACCTCACGCCGAGCGAGATCGTGTCGCAGGTGCACGCAGTGAACAGGTCGGTGCGCACCGAAGAGAAGCTCGACAAGACCCTGCGCCCGCTCACCAACCTGGTGTTCATGGGAATGGGCGAGCCGCTCCACAACTTCGAAAACCTCAAAGCCGCGTTGCAGATTCTTCAGAGCGAAGACGGCCCCAATTTTTCGCATCGCCACATCACCGTCAGCACCGTGGGCCTGGTGAACATGATCGAGCGCTTCGGCGCCGAGACCGACGTGAAGCTCGCCATCAGCCTCAACGCGAGCAACGACGAAGTGCGCAACGAGATCATGCCCATCAACAAGCGATTCAAGATCGCCGACCTGATGGAAGCGTGCCGCAAGTTCCCGCTCAAGCAGGGCCGCCGCATCACCTTCGAGTACGTCTTGATGAACGGCGTGAACGACACCGACGACGACGCGCACCGCCTCGCGAAGTTGCTCGAGGGCGTGCCGGCGAAGGTGAACCTGATTCAGTACAACGAGAACCCCGGCCTCGGGTACCAGACCACCGTCGACAACCGCGCTGAACGCTTCCGCGACTTGCTCGATCGCGCTGGAGTCGCAGCCTTCATCCGCGCCAATCGCGGTCGGGACATCGCCGCAGCGTGCGGACAGCTCGCAAACACCGAGAACGACAGAACTTTCACTCCACTCGGGAAGCGCGGAGCGAAGCCCCCTGGGGCGACGCCGGAAGGTGGGGAACCAGCAAGCCCAGATCCTTGACATTCCGGGCACTTTGCCGGTAATGCGCGCCCCTCAACTCACCTTCTTCAACTCAAAGAGGTACAGCACCATGGCCGTCGTTCTTCGTCTCGCTCGCGCTGGCGCCACCAAGCGTCCCTACTACCACGTCGTCGCCACCGACTCGCGCAACCCGCGTGACGGCAAGTTCATCGAGGCGATCGGCTCGTACGATCCCAACCACTCGCCGGCGAAGTTCGCGGTGAATGAAGACCGCTGGGCGCACTGGACCAAGGTCGGCGCGAAGCCGTCCGACACGCTCTCGTGCCTCTACAAGGCGGCCAAGAAGACCGCCGCGAAGGCGTGAAGCAGCTCGTCGAACTCCTCGCTCGGGCGCTCGTCGATCAGCCCGAGGCGGTCGAGATCAAGGTCACGCCGACGCCGCAAGACGGCAGCGTGCTCTATGAGCTCAAAGTTGCGCCCGGTGACATCGGCAAGGTCATCGGTCGAGATGGTCGAACCGTGAACGCGCTTCGCACGGTGCTCCAGCACGCGGCCCAGAAGAAGGGTGAGAAGGCCCGCCTGGAAATCGTCGATGATCGTCGCAACGGTTCGAACGTCTCGCCGCCGCAGGTGAGTGCTCCGGCCCAGCCGTGAGCTCCCCGCAGCTGCTGCAGATTGGGTACATCTCTCGCGCCCACGGCTTGAAGGGCGAGGTGGTGCTCAAGACCTTCGATCCCAGCTCCACCGTGCTCGAAGAAGTCGAGCGTCTGGTGCTCATCACGCGCGGCGGAAAGAAGCGCGAAGTCACGATTCAAAGCGTTGGTGAATCGCCGGGCTCGGATCTCCTGCTCACGCTCAAGGGCGTTCAACAGCGCGAGTACGCCGCGGAATTGGTCGGCGCCACCGCGCACGTCTACCGCGACGATCTCGAGCAGCCCGCCGACGGAGAGTTCTTTCACGGCGATCTCGTCGGGCTCGAGGCGTTCACCCCCGATGGGAAGCGGCTCGGGGTGGTCGAAGAAGTGTGGAGCACCGGCCCGGTTCCGAACTTGTGCATTCGCGACGGCAAAGAAGAGCTGCTCGTGCCGTTCGCCGAGGAGTTCGTGCCGAAGGTCGATCTCGCCGGCAAGCGCGTGACGATCATTCCGCTGACCTACGAAGTGGCCGACGACGGGCCGAACTCCGCTCCTGGAAAGAAGGAGTGAGTCGTGTTTCGCGCGGAGATCCTCACGCTCTTCCCGCGGATGATCACGGGCTACGCGGCTGAGTCGATCCTCGGCAAGGCGGCCGACAAGAAGCTGATTCAGATCGCCGCGACCGACATTCGCGACTTTGCCCCGGGCAAACACCGCGTCACCGACGACACGCCCTACGGCGGCGGAGCGGGCATGGTGATGAAGGCCGAACCGCTCGTCGCTGCGATCATTGCGGCGCGGGAGAAGTTGCCGGCGGCTCCGGTGATCTTGTTGTCGCCTCGGGGGAAGACGTTCGATCAGAGCAAGGCGCGTGAGCTCGTCGCGAAGGGCTCGGTGATTCTGGTGTGCGGGCGCTACGAGGGCATCGACGAGCGCGCGATGAAGGTGATCGACGAGGAGCTGAGCGTCGGTGACTTCGTGCTGACCGGCGGAGAACTCGGAGCGCTGATCATCGTCGATGCGATCGCGCGGCTGGTGCCGGGCGTGCTGGGGAATGCGGAGTCTGCCGTCACCGAGAGCTTCGAATCGGGGCTGCTCGAGCACCCGCAGTACACCAAGCCGCAGGAGTTCGAGGCGTGCTCGGTGCCCGAGGTGCTGCTCAGCGGCGATCACGCCCGCATCGCGCGGTGGAGAAGGTGGCACGCGCTCAAGCTGACGCAGGAACGCCGGCCGGATCTGTTCGAGAAGCTGCAGCCGTTGTCGAAGGCTGACGTGAAGCTGCTCGCCAAGCGCGAAGACGAGCTCTGAGGGCCTGCGCGCCGCGAAGAAACGCGCGCGATCACTTGCTGCGTGGCAGGCTGACACACGATGTGGGCGACGCTGATCACGGTGGTGCTGGCGAGTGCGATCGACGACGCGCAAGCGCTCGAATCGAACGGTGACGATCGCGGCGCGACCGTGCTCCTCGAGAAGGCAGTCTTCGCCGATCCCCGCTGGGCGATCGGTCGTGTCGAGCTCGGCCGAATGCAGCTCAAGCTCGGCGAGACCGAGTACGCCTGGCTTCACCTCGACATCGCGCGGACGCTCGCTCCGGAGAATCCGCGGGCACACTATCTCTATGCGCTCGCCAGCGATGAGCTCGGCCACCGCAGGGACGCACGCGCCGCGCTCGAGCTCGCGTTGTCTCTGCGAGATGGCTACGCCGACGCGCAGGTCCGACTCGCCAGTGTCCTCTTCGCGGAAGCAGACTTCGCCGGAGCCGCCGCCACGCTCAAGCCCTACGTCGCCAAGCACCCCGAAGCGAACGGAGCACGACTTCAGCTCGCCGATGCCCTCGAGCGGAGCGGTGACAAGAAGGGCGCGGAACACGAGCTGCGCTCGCTCCTCTCGCACCCCACGTTGAAGCAGCTCGCTGGACGTCGGCTCGTTGCGCTCCTCGACTCCGAGGGGAAACACGCCGAGTCGGAGAAGATCAAAGCGCTGATCGATCCTCCGAAGCGGCAGCTGCGCGATCTCAAGCCCTCCCGGAAATGAGCGCACTGACTTCATGCGCATAAACTTGCCCTTCCACTCAGGTCGTTCTTCGCTGTCGGCGATGAGATGGCTGCGGTTGGTGGTGTTGCTCTCTGCGATCACGGTGCACGGCGCGCCCGAGGTGTTGCCGCCGACCGTCGAGACGATGACCGAGCTGCGGAAGATCGAAGCCGCCGGATACCACCAGGGCCAGCTCGACACCTTCCGCTTGAAGTACCAGGACCTCGCGCGCGCGAAGCCCGGTGACGCGATGCCGCGCGTATTCGTCGCGTGGTGCACGCTCCCGAGTGACGACGCGTGGAATCAGCTGAAGGCCGTCGCCACGATCTTCCCGGACAACCCGTGGGTTCGCTACGGCATGGGGCGCATCTACACCACGTGGAAATCGATGAGCGATCTCGCCCGCACCGAGTTCGACGCGATCCTCAAGCGCGACCCGAATTTCTACCCGGCGCTGGTCGGCCTCGGAGACGTCGCCCGCAACAAGAAGGACTGGCCGCTCGCCGAGGAGAAGTACCGCGCCGCGCTCAAGCTCAACGGTGAAGATCCCTTCGCGCACGCCGGCCTCGGGCTCACGCTCGCTGAGCAGGGCAAGAAGGAAGAAGCGCTCGCGGAATTGAAGAAGGCGATCGCCACGCAGCCCGAGCAGCCGAACGCCGTCGTCACGCTGGTGAAGCTGTCGACCGAGCTCAAAGATCCCGACACGCTGAAAGCGGCCGAGGCGCTCAACGAGCTGCGCCCCAAAGATCGTGAAGCGCGCAAGCTCCTCGCGGATCTCCGCTTCGACGCGCAGGACAAGCCGGGCGCGGCGAAGGAATACGAGCGGCTGGTGCGTCTGGGCAACCCGACGCTCGACGTGCTCAAGCGACTCGCGACGCTCGACAAGGAACTGAACGACGCGGAAGGCGAAGAGCGCACGCTGCAGATCATCGCGGCGCTCGACGACAAAGACCCGACCTCCAACCTGCGCATCGCCGAGCTGCGCTTCGCCAGGAAGGACTTCGAAGGCGCGGAAGGGCAGTGGCTCGAAGCGCTCGCGCGTGATCCGAAGCTCGTAGTGCCCCACGAAGGCATCGCGAAGTCGAAGTTGGAACAACAGAAGCCCCACGAAGCCCTCGAAGAGCTCCGACAAGTCCTCGCGCTCGACGCGACGCGCACCGAGTCGGCGACGCTCGCGGCGAAGCTCGAGGCTGACTTCAAGCTCCCGGCGAGAAAGCCCAGGGGGAAGCTCGACAACGTGTACTGGAACGTTCAGGCCTCGCTCGCGAAGTACTTCGATCTGAAGAAGGCGGCGAAGCCCGCGCTCGAGGGCAAGTACCGCATTCGCGTGCGCCTCGGAGCCGACAGCAAAGTGAAGGGCGTCGACGTTCTGGAAGACACCGTGAAGGATCCAGACCTCCTCGGGCACGTGTACTTCGGCCTGCGTGACGCCGAGTACGTCGGGCAAAAAGGAGAGCCGGTGTTCGAGTTCGTGTTGGGGAAGAAGAAGTGACCCCGGTTCGCTTTGGGATCGACGTCGCTGCTGCCGACGGTTTCCGCGCGCTGAAGGGCAAACGCGTCGGAGCGATCGTCAACCCCACCTCCGTCGACGCGCGCTTCGTTCATCTGATCGATCTGCTGCACCAGGCCGACGGCGTGAAGCTCTCCGCGCTCTTCGGGCCCGAACACGGCGTGCGCGGCGAAGCGCAGTACATGGTGGCGGTCGACGACGTCGCGCGCGATCGCCGCACGGGCGTGCCGGTGTATTCGCTCTACGGACACACCTTCGAATCGCTGACGCCGCGCGCGGAGTGGTTGAAGGGCCTCGACGCGCTGGTCTTCGACATCCAGGACGTGGGCAGTCGCTACTACACGTACATCTACACGATGGCTCTCGCGATGAAGGCCGCGGCGAAAGCAGGCATCGCGTTCCACGTCTTCGATCGCCCAAACCCGATCGGTCTCACGCAGACCGAGGGCAACTTGATCCCCGAGAAGTTCTTCTCGTTCGTCGGCCTCTACACGCTGCCCACCCGGCACGGCATGACGGCCGGAGAGATCGCTCAGCTCCTCAACGAGCGCGAGAAGATCGGCGCCGAGCTGCACGTGGTGAAGGTCGAGGGTCTGAAGCGCGATACGCACTGGAATCAGCTGGGTCGCGCGTTCATCCCGCCGTCTCCGAACATGCCGACCATCGA
>JAEUJS010000324.1 GCA_016792935.1 Archangium sp.
GAAGCTCACCGCGACCACGTGGAGCGCCGAGTTCGTCGGAGTGCCGGGCTCGCAGTTCAGCGACTCGGTGAGCGGCGAGTGCAAGTGATGCTTTTCGGGGTGAGCGTGAGGGAGCACATCCTTCTTTTCGCCGCCCTCGTCCTCACCGCCTGCCCACCACCGATCTCCACACCAGACGCAGCGACGACGATCGAAGACGCAGGCATCTCATCGAGCGACGCAGGAACGAGCGACGCAGGAACGCGAGGGCCGTTCGACGCCGGCACCGATCCAGGCGCACCAACACCCGGCGAGCTCACCTTCTGGCAGCTCGATCTCCCACCCGGCCCGCTCGCCAGAACCGGGGAAGCCGGCATCCTCATCGGCACCGACGGAACGCTGGTCCTCATCGACGTGGGCAACTCGAACCACGACGACGAAATCCTCGCCGCCGTCAGCGAGCTCAACACGCAACTCCTCACGCCGGGGCGCGGCTACCGACAGCGCGCAGAGTTCGAAGTCGAGTACGTGCTGCTCACGCACTTCCACGCGGACCACATCGGCTCCTTCGATGCGCTCGCCTCGCAGCTGAACATCACGCGCGGAGTCGTCCATCGTGGCTTCGTCGACGTCGGCCCCGGAACCAACGAGACCGACTTCTCCGCGATGTGCACCCAGCTCACGGGAACGCTCGCAGCGAAGAACCTCGCGCTCTGCACGGGCAGCCCCTCGTCACCGTGCACCATCTCGGGCCGCGCGCCCGCGACGAGCTGCGCCGGCCTCACGCGCGGAGAGCTCTTCGACGTCACCGACGACGCGAGCGGCGACCCGAGCTTCATCGACCTCGGCAACGGAGCGCGCCTCGAGCTCCTCGGAGCGAACGGCTTCATGCTGCAGGGCCGCACGCCCGTCGCGAGCGCCGCCTTCGGCGTCACCGACGTGAACGAAGAGAACGCCCGCTCGCTCGTGATGCTGGTCCGGCACGGCGCATTCCGCTTCCTCCTCGCCGGAGACTTGAGCGGCAGTGGCCAGCCCACCGAGCCAGACCTCGAGAGCTTCGTGGTGAACAGCGCTCCCGACGTGTTCGCGAACGGAGGCATCGACGTCACGCACGCCAACCACCACGCGCGCAAGACGAGCAGCAACGCGAACTGGGTGAACGCCACCGCGCCGAGCGACGGCAAGACGCGCAACGTGCTCGCGGGAATCAACGCGGCGTATGTGAATTCACCGCATCAAGAGACCCTCGACGCGTGGACCAACGGCGCGAGGCTCGGACCCGGAGGAAGGCTGGTCGTCACGCACCGCGCACCGCTCGGAGGAACCGGCACTGCGCTCCTCGACGTGAACGGACGCGCGACGCTGCAGACCGTGGAACGCGGGGGCGGATACTGGCTCGCGGGTTCGGCATATGAATCGGTACGTCGATGACTCCCGAGCCAGCACAACCACCAGCGCCGCCTGAAGCCGGGCGAGACGTCTTCTTCGAGTCAGTTCGTCAGCTCGTTCGCGCGGGTCCGCAGTTCGAGTGGGCGCAGTTGGTGGCCATCATCGTGCTCGTCTACGTGACGAGTCCGACCGCGACGGCGATGGCGGCGTTCGCGGCGGTGTTGGCGATCCGCGACCTCTCGCTGCTCGCGATGATGCGCGCCACCGACACCTTCGACGCGCGACTCCTCTTCATTCCGCTCGGGCGCGGTGAGATGCGCGTCGGCACCACTCCCGGTCGTGAAGCCGTGGCGGTGTTGGGCGGGCCGGCGGTGCTGGTCGTCATCTCGATCATCACCTTCGTCACATCGCGCATCATCGGTCCTGGCATCGTGAAGGAGATGGCGTTCGGCGCGCTCGGTCTCGCGGCGTTCACGTTGCTGCCGCTCAAGCCCTACGACGGCTTCCGGCTGCTCAACCTCGCGTTGTTCTCACGCAGCGCGCGGCTCGAGGTCGTGGTGTCGATCTTCACGTCGCTGGTGCTCGCCGCCATCGCAGTCGCGACGCAACTCTGGTTCCTCGTGTTCGTCGCGCTGGTGAACGCTGGCGTCTCGCGCCGCGTGCTGAAAGTAGAGAAGGGCGCGGAAATTTTCCGACAGAGCGGCTTCGCGAGCGTGCCGTCGACCGCCGAGCTCCCGGAAGAAGGACTGCGAGCGCTCTTCAACGCGACGCTCACGGTGTTCCCCGACACGATGGGTCAGCGTCAGCCGCAACACGCGCGCTTCTGTGCGTTGTTGATGCGCGAGGTGCATCAGCGCGCGGGGCGAGTACACCCGACGGTCGGTGTGTCGGTCCTGCTGCTCTTCATCTACGCGGCGCTCATCGTGTACTTCGTGATCGGGCTCATCATCGCCGTCGGGCTGACGAAGGCCGGCGCGGGGCCCTCGACCTGAGCGCTCGCGTCACTCGAGCCAGCGTCCGACTTCGCGAACCGCATCGACCGAGGCCGGCACCAGGCCGTCCATCGCGGCGCCGTTCTCGAGCGCCTGCCGCGTCTGCGAGTCCTCTTCGCCTTCCTTGAACACCGCGCTCAATGCGTTGAAGACCTCCGCGCGTCGCTCCGGGGTGAGACCCGGCCGCGTAACGAGCAGCGAGTTCGGCAGGCCCTCGAAGCGCGCGAGAATTTCGGGCTGGAACGTCGGGTCTTCTTTCTGCGCCTCGAGCAACACGCGCTCGAACGTCGCGGCCATGTCGACCTTGCCCTGACGCAGCAACGACAACGCGCGCACGTGCGTCTGCGCGAAGACGACTTCACCGAGGTCGGCCATCTTCACGTGCCGCTCCTCGAGCCACTTCGCCGGAGCGAGGTAGCCCGACAACGAATCGAGCTGCACGAACGCGATGCGCGTTCCGAACAGACGCTGCGTCTCTTCGTCGGCCGGAACTTCGGTGAGCGCGCCCGCCTCACGAATGCTGCCGGAGCCCCTGCTTCCTCCCTCGAATCCCCCGGGCGGCGGAGGCGCGGGGTCCACGTTCAACGTCAGCTCTGACGGGAGCGCGCGCTTCATCAACCCGTTCCGCGCAATCAGCACGCCCGTATACGTGACGGTGCCGTGGAATTGCGCCTGCGCGATGACGTCGACGCCGAGGCGCGTGCGCTTGAGCAGCGCGTACGTCGAAGCGCCCGGGAGAAACGCGGCGTCGACCTTGCCCTTCTCGACGGCGATGGCGAGCTCTCCGTAGGTCTCGGCGCGGTACACGCGCGCGTCGCTCTTCAGCCCTTCTTTGAGCACGTCGTTCAAGCCGGCCCAGGTCGCTTGCGTGCGCTCGGGAGAAGTCTCGGTCGGCACGCCGAGCACGAACACGCCCGCCGCTTCACGTTCTGCAGCGGTGTCGATCGACGGAGGAATTTCGTCGAGCGTGCCGATGCGCGCGGGCACGTGCGTCCACACGCCGATCGCGATGGCGATCATGAAGACCACGAGGCCGCCGGCGATGGCGAGCACTCTCCAGCGCGACGCACCACCTGACGGACGCGCGGTCGAGAGCCGTTCCTCGGCGCTGAGCGGCACGATGCGCGCGGCGCGTTCACGTTCGACCTGCGAGCCGACGTTTCCCGAGGGGAACCACTTCTCGAACGTCGAGGGGAACGCGAGCACCATGCCGCGGTAGAGCGCGAAGCCGACCAGTCCGCCGAGCGAGGCAAACAGCGCGTAGGTGTGGATGTACGACGGAGGCAACACGCTGAACCCGAAGTAGCCGCCTGCGACGACGCCGACTCCGGTGAGGAAGAAGCGCGGCAGGTCGTCAGCGCGCGTCTGCAGCGCAGCGAGGTAGCCGGTGACGCGTGAAGTATCCGCGGCCTTCTTCTTGAGTGAATAGACGATGGTGTCGTTGGGGCAGGTGTTCACGCACTGCATGCAGCTGATGCAGTTGCTGTTCACCACGCGATCGAAGAGGTGCACTTCTTCGAACACGTTGATGCCCTGCGGGCAGATGTTGGTGCAGCGCTGGCACGACAAACACGTGTCGCGCTCGAAGCCCTCGTTGCGGCGCACGCGACCGAACGAATACCGGCTGGTGAGATCGAGCAGGTAGCCGGTCTCGCACACCAACTTGCAGTACGGCCGCGGGCCGAAGAAGTACGGCAACACGAGCCCGAGCACGACGAACAAGAGCAGCAGGTCGAGAATGAAGAGCGACGCGCGGAACGGAAAGCCGAGCAGCCACGGCTCGCGGAAGAGCCAGTCGAACTGCCAGAGCTTCACCGGCATCGCGAGCACCGGCATCACGACGAAGTGACCGAGCACGATGCCCGACATGAAGAAGCGCACCGTGTTGCTCTGACGCAACGGGCGTCGCAGCTGCACCTTGAACAACTTGAACGTCTTCTCTCCGAGGTCCTGGACGAAGCCGATGGGGCACAGCCAGCCGCACGCGAAGCGGCCGAACACGAAGACCAGCGCGAAGAGCGTGGCCCACAGGACGAGCGTGCTCGAGACGACCAGGTGACCGAGCGAGTCGTAGGCCATGAAGGGCAACATCGAGCCCATCGGGCGGAACTTCGCGACGTAGAAGAGCAGCGCCTGCGTGATGAAGCCGGCGAACACCGCGGCCTGAATTCCGAAGCGAAGCTTCTGCAACTTCGGAGTGCCCTGTTTGACGACGAACGCCTTCTTCTCCGGCGCAACCGGGCGCGGCGTGGAGATGACGGGCAGGGAGACGCTGGTCGGCGCTGAGCCATCGGGCTTCGGCGCGCGCCGCTTCACCGCGACGGTTTCACGCGTGCTCGGCTTCGGAGGCGGCGCGGGGATGAACGCGTCGGCGTGAATGTCGTCGAGCGCGGCGCCGAGCTTGTACGCGAGCGCGCGCAGGTCCTTCACCATCGGCGGAGAGCCGCAGAGGAACACGCGGAAGCCGGTGAGGCTCTTGAACTGATCGGTGACGACCTTGTCGACGCGGCCCATGAAGACGCCGGGCATCGGTTCTCCCGATGACAGCGCCGGGAGGTATCGGAAATTTGGATGCTTCTTCTGGAGCGCCCGCAGCTCGAGGTCGAGGTACAGGTCTTGCGGGTCTCTCCCGCCGTGTACGAGCGTGATGGAGCCGCGGTGCTTCTTCTCGATCGCGTCGCGCGCGATGCCGACGAGTGGAGCGAGCCCGGTTCCCGTTCCGAGCAGCAGCAGCGGAGCGTCAGGGCGACCGTCGGTGTAGAGACAGTCTCCGGTCGGTCCGCGAATCGAGACCTCGGCGCCTTCCGCGAGTTCGTCGCGCACCCACATGCTCATGCGCCCGCCGCTGACGACGCGCACGTGGAGCTCGACGACGCCGTCCTTCTCGATCGACGCGATGGAATACGAGCGCGTGAGGTGGTCGCTCGCGCGCGTGAGATTCACGAACTGTCCTGCGCGGAACGGAAACGCGGCGAGCGGCTTGAGGTGCACACGCACGACGTCGCGGCCGAGCGACTGCTTCTTCACGACGGTGGCCTGCACCTGCACCGACAAATCCGACGGAGCAATGCTGCAGTCCGCGCGCTCGGTGGAAACGCACGAGAGCGCGAGGCGTTGTTCCTTCCAGACCTCTTTGAGGCCCACCTGCGCGAGCGGCGAGATGGGCCCTTCGGTGACGCGCACCAGGCACGAGTGACAGGCGCCCGAGCGGCACGAGTTCGGAATCTCTTCGCCGTTGCGTTCGAGACACTCGAGGAGCGATTCGCCCTCGTCCCACTCGAACTGCTTCCCGGCGTACTTCACCTCGGCCATGCGCGCGAACCTACTCCCCGGCTCTTCTGTAGGATTACGATTCAGCTCGGGAGGGGCAATGAACCGATTCGAAAGAGTCGCGCTGCGGCTTCTGATTGCAACCTGCGTCGTGAGTCTCACGGCGGGTGCGGTTTGGGGCCCGAGACGAATCGCGTCGTGGGTACTGTCGGTGAGTCCTCCGGCGCCCGGCGAGCTAGTTCCGCGCCAAATTCCCTATCGCGGTTACCTTGAGCGTGACGGCGTTCCGGCAACTACGCCGCAGACCTTCGCCTTCCGCTTGGAGTTTGGCGATGGTGGTCAGGCATGGTCAGAGCCCTCGATTGTCTTGCCCGTTTCGAACGGGCAGTTCGAGGTGGCGCTCGGAGACGATCTCGCCAATCCAATCCCAGCGAGTGTTTTCGCAGACCCATTTATCTCGCTATCGGTGTCGGTTGGCGGGCTCCCACTCGCTGGAAAGCAACGACTCTTGACCGTGCCCTATGCGGCACGCGCTCTCGATGCGTGGCGAGCGAGTGATGCCATTCGCGCCGTTGACGCACAGAACGCTGCGAACGCAGTCAACGCGATGGATGCGACCCGAGCTTCACGTGTCATTCTCGTTACAGACGGTGGGGTGATTTCGACGGGTGGAATCTGGTGCGGGAACGGAGGACCCTCTCCGGGGAGAATCGTGGGTCCGGGCGGCGGGGTGGGGTATCGAGGTGCGAAAGAGCTTTGTGAGATCGCGCCCGGTTGCTCACTGAGCGCGCACATGTGCACCTCGGACGAGATGATTCGGAGCACGGAACTCGAGATCTACGTGGGTGGCTTCTATGCCCGTGGGGGCACGGCGCTTCACAATTCCACAGTCTTCGCGAATGACTGCGATGGATACACGAGCTCGGGTGGGTCGGTTGTTTCGAGCTATTGGTATACCAACCGCCCCGGCAACGCGGATTGTACGGCTTCGCGTGCGATCCTCTGCTGCGACTAAACGGCGTGCACGTCAGCACGTGCGCTGATACGCAAGTCAGCCAATGAATCGAATCGAGCGCGTGTTCTTGCGTGTGATGATGGCCGTGGTCGCCTTGGCGCTTTTGGGAGGCGCCGTCTGGGGCCCGGTCAGGATTGTCGAACTTGCCCTTGGTGCCGGGCCCCCTCGTCCGGGCGAGACGATTCCTCGACAAATCACGTACCGCGGATTTCTCGAGCGAGATTCGGTCCCGGTTTCCGGACAGCTCGAGATCGGCTTCACGCTCGTTTCGACAGACGGGGGCACAACTTGGCGCGAGAGTCACGTTGTGCAGGTTGCGTCCGGGCATTTCTCAGCCGACATCGGCGAGGATGGAGGCATTCCTGCGGTGCTCCTTGACGACCCAGGAGTCTCCCTTTCAGTTCAGGTCCAGCCTTCAACAAACGGCCCCATTCTCGCTGGGAGCCAGCGTCTTCTGAGCGTTCCATTCTCACAACGAGCGTTGCTGGCGCAGCGGGCACAGGCCGCCTCAACCGCTACTGATGTACTGGCAACGCAGGTCGTTCCGCCTGGCGTGGTCAGCGCATTCGCCGGGACTGTTCCCCCCGTGGGTTGGTTGTTGTGCGACGGAAGGGCAGTTGATCGCGGGACCTATGCAGCTCTATTTGGCGCAATTGGTACGAGTAGCGGCGTCGGAAATGGCACGACGACGTTCAACCTTCCCGACTACAGAGGCCGATTCTTGCGCGGAGTCGACAATGGCGCTGGGCGCGACGTCGACTCAGCCACGAGAATTGCCGACAACGGTGGCAATGCCGGTAGTCAGGTTGGCTCGGCACAGCCCGACGAACTGCGCTCTCACCAACACCCACTCATGATCCTGTCTGGGAGCTCCACCGGTGGTGGTGCCTACAACGTCAACGCTAACGGAACGAATTGGCAACTCAATGGTAGTTTGTTTCCATTTGGTGGCATCGCCGCGGGAGTCGGCGGGGTTGAAACGAGACCCACCAATGTCTACGTAAATTTCATCGTCAAGTACTGATTGGAATCTTGCTGTGATTCAGTACTTGCGGACTCTCTCGACTGAGAGTCGACGAGTGCAGCGAACGTGGCGTGGACTACAAACTTCGTAGCTCAACTGTGCTGGGAAATGAAGTATTCAGTTGGCCCCCAAGTTGTTAGACTGTCCCGATGACTAGAGTTGAGCGAGTTTTTATTCGGGCACTGATGGGCGCCGTCATGTTGACCTTTCTGACCGGTGCGGTGTTGGGCCCACGAAGGCTTGCAGAGTTCGTTTTGGGCGCTGGCCTTCCACTTCCAGGCGAGACCGTGCCGCGCCAGATCCCATATCGCGGGCAGCTTGAGCGAAATGGCGTTCCGGTCAACGACAGCGCATTGCCGATGAGATTTCGTCTACTCGCGATTGACGGTGGCCTATTGTACGACGAGGCGGCTGTCGTCGCAGTTGCCAACGGCGCGTTCGCAGTCGAGCTCGCAGACGGAGTTGCACTGGATGCCGGTGTTTGGCGGGAGCCGTTCGTCGAACTCGAGGTTTCGGTTGGGAGTCCGGCAGTGGTTCTTGGCAAGCAACGAATCCTGACAGTTCCATTCGCTGCGCACTCCTCTTACTCAGACACATCGTCGACATCTGCCTTTGCAGCCACCGCTTCGGTTGCTACCACCGCTGGGTCGGCAGCGTTGCTCACGGGTCGGCGCGTGGTCTCATATGGCGCCAATCAGTACTCGGTCGATGGTGTCAGGTGTGGCATCACGAACTCCAGCACGCAGGGCGCGATGAGCTTTGGTGGTGAGAATGGCGTTCGGGCGAGCAAGCTGCTGTGCCAGTCCGCATGCATGACGCTGAGTGCGCACATGTGCACTGCCGAAGAAGTGTTTATGATGAAGAATCTTGGAGTGCCTGTTCCGACCAGCGATATCTATTGGATCGCCGGGAATTTCCGCGCGGCGTATTCAGGTACCTATGGATTTACTGACTGCGAGTCGTGGACCAATAACACAGCGCCAGGTTCCCCAGGCTACTACGGGACGACAGTTGAGAACGGTGCCTTGAGTGTGGATGGCTGCAACAGCGCTCACGCCATCCTTTGCTGCGACTGATTAGAACTCTGTGCCTGTCCGATCCCTCCGAAGAACTGTCAGTATTTGATGATCCAGTTCACCGTCACGTTTACGGGGCGTGTTTCGGCGCCGCCGGTCGCTCCGGTAAACCACGCCGAGTTCGGCGCGTAGTCCATCGCTCCGTATGGATTTCCATTGAATGCTGGAGACGTGCTGTTTGCCGCCGCGTTTCTGTGTTGGTGACTTGCAAACATGTCGCCTTGGATGCTCCCGAGGGCATCGCCGCTGTTGCCTCCAGGGTTGGACGAAGTGCGTGTCGTTCGATCTGGGTCACGATTCGCGCCGTCGTCAGTTCCGCGCAAGAAGCGCCCGCGGTAGTCAGGTAGGTTGAATGACTGCGGATCTGGTGTGCCGTGAGCGTCACCAATCGCGGCATACAAATCTGGATATTGAGTCTTCGAGACCGCAAGTCCGTCGCACTTGAGCCAGCCAGTGGGCGCGGTCGTCCCGGCGAAAGCTGTCACCGTCCCCGGCGGGACAATCTGCGTCGCCAAGACTCCAGTCGCGCTTGAGGCGCGCCACGACTCCAACGAATGGGCCGAGAACGGAACAGTCAGCAGACGCTGACGGCTCGTCAAGACAACGGGAGTCGCGCCAACGGCCACCTCCAGTTCCAAGAAATTCTCTTGAAACACAGTGAGAGGAATCGGCGCACCGTCGCCGAGTTCCACGGAGAACTGTCCGTTTTGAACAGGAACGGACGAACGCGATTCCTCGTGAAGCACGCCGCCATCGATCGCGTAGACGCGGAAACGCATTGCCAGTCCGGGATCGTTGACCGGGACGCCGTCGCGCTCGAGAAATCCACGATACGGAATCTGCCGCGGGACGAGCTCTCCGCTCAGCGGCGGGCCTGCGCCCAGAATCCGCAAGATTGCCTCTCGCGGCCCCCACGCTGCAGCCGTGAGAAGAAGGACCAACAACGCACCAACTTGAAAACGGACAAATAACCGCTCCCACGTCATCGGGCCTCCACATCAATCAGAACTTAATGATCCAGTTCATGCTCACATTCAAAGGACGAGTCTCAGAGCCGCCGGTTGGCGAAACCGGATCGCGCGTGTTGTTTGGGCCATTGCCACCGTTCCACAGCGCGATCGTGAAGGACGGCTGACCTCCGGAGTTCGATGCCGAAAAGTACTGCTGCATGTGGATGTGGCTCCGCAGTTCGTCGTTTTGGACAGTGCCGACATCATTTCCCGTGTTTCCGCCTGGCGCCGCAGCCGAACGCGCAGCGCAATCGACATCACGCGTGCATGCCGGGTCATCCACGCCGCGAACGAAGCGTCCCCGCAAGTCTGGAACATTGAAGGACTGTGAATCAGCCGTTCCGTGAGAGGTCCCGATGGCTGCAAAGAGGGCAGGGTAGATCGCTCGAGAGATCGAAGCTCCGTCACACGCGAGCCAGCCTTGTGGGGGCGTTGTCCCGGCGAATGGCACGACCGTCCCTGGTGGCACAACCTGAGTTGCGAGAAGTCCACTCGCCGTTGCCGCCGTATCGGCTCGCCAGGAGTCCAGCGCCCGCGCGGAAAAGGGCACGGTCAAGATTCGCTGCCGGCTCGCGAGCACGATCGGTGTCGTGCCGACCGCGACCTCGAGTTCGAGGAAATTTTGTTCGGAGACAGATCGCGGAATCGGCGTCGTGTCACCCAGCTCGACTGAGAATTGCCCGCCCTGAACGGGAACAGCCCCACGCGACTCTTCGTGAAGGATTCCACCATCGATGCCGAAGATGCGGAATCGCATCGGCACAGCCGGATCGTTCACGGCAACGCCATTCTGCTCGAGGAATCCGCGATACGGAATTTGTCGCGGAACCAACTCACCTGCGAGCGGTTGCCCGGTTCCCAACACGGACTGGAGCACCTCGCGCGGTCCCCAGACCATCGCCGTGAGCGCAACGATCAGAACAACCGCGACCTGCAAGCGAACGAAGTACTTCTCCCAAGACATGCTTCCTCCGAGATGTCACTTGACGCGAATGATCTTGAGCAGTCCGAAGTACGGCGGGAGCGATGACGCGTCACCGACGACGCCGCCGTGATTGTGGTTTCCGTTGAATGACGTGCCGAAGCCCTGCTCCGCAGGGCGATATGGCCCACCGCCGCCGAGAATCCCGCTTCCGCCTGTCTGCGTGTGGTTGTGATTGCCGTCGAAGGAGATCGTGTGCGCATGAATGTCGGCCCCGCCGGTCGTGCCGATGTCGGCGATTGCTACGCCCATGACAAACTTCGAGGTCAGATCGGGAACGGCGACGCCATCGAAGGGGCTCTCGGCATCGGTGACCACGTGCCCGTCACACACTTCGAAACCGCTTGGGATCGCGAGCATGCTTCCGGAAGGCCGCCACCAATCGATTACTGCGCCGACGGGCACATCTCCTTGTGAACGCAACGCGAGCCGCGCGCGCTGGGCATAGGGAACAGTCAGAACACGCTGTCGACCGCTGAGTGGAACCGGAGGCAGACCGATCGCCACCTCGAGATCGACTGACGCCTCCGCCCACACCGCAGGATCAATGGGGGTGACTGTGCCGAGCTCGACCGAGAAGTTGCCGGCCTGAACGACCACTCCTGGCCGCGCCTCTTCGTGAATCACTCCGCCGTCGGCGCCGTAAAGTCGAAAGCGCATCGGTAACGTTGGGTCGTTGACCGGTGTCCCCGAACTCTCGATGTACCCGCGATAGGGAATCCGGCGAGGCAACGCGCCGTCCCCCGGGACCGCTTGGCTCAATGCCAAGCGCGCCAAGGTCGTCGGGCCCCAGGCCACAGCGGTGAGCAAGACTCCAGCAGTCAAAACCAGCAGCAGTCTCTTTTGACGCATCGCAGTTCCGATCAGAGCGGGCGGTGCGGGGGAGCTCGGATCGTGTAGCCACCACCATCGGGATTCCCAAGCGAGCCGGAGAACGGAGTGTACGGAATCTCGCCGCGAAGCTTGTACCCGCCGTCAACTCCGAGCGTCTTGACCTCGCTCGCCGCGAAGTCGCCGCACATGGTGTAGCACGGAGGTTTCGGGCCGCCGTCGGGCGGACTCCCGGGGCACAAGAAGCGCTCACCACCGCAGAGTTTGATGCAACCGCGCTCGTAGTTCGTCGGAGGCATGATGCGCGCGGCGGCCCACACGACCTCAGCTGAGCCAGCAGTCGTGATCGCATTGCACGTGACGACCGGATCCCAGGGATTGTTGACGCCTGCGACGGGAACGCGCGAAACCGGATTTGCGCTCGGGCTCGCCGTGCAGGAGTTCATCTGCCAGTCGAGGTTATTGACTGATGTCTCGGTTTGGATTGCGCGAGCGTTTGCGTATCCGCCATCCA
>JAEUJS010000353.1 GCA_016792935.1 Archangium sp.
GGAGAAGGCACCGACACCAGGCGCGTGCCCGGCGGCGCGGTGAGCTCGAGCACCTCGACCACCGTGCGATCGTCTCCCGCGAAGTGCACGTCGAGGTCGCGCTTCTCGGCGTCGAACAACTCGGCGTGAATGGAGTTCAAGAAGCTGAGCTGCACCGCCCACCCCGCATCGCTCTTCCACGCCTGGTGGGGGAACTTCAGCCTGGAGGTCCACGAGCACTTGCCCGCGGAGCGCTTGCACGGCCCCCACCACGCGCTCGAGAGCGACTTGTTGCCGTTGGAGTGATGCCACTCATCGGACTCGCGGCCCTTCAGCTTTCGCTCGCGATGCAGGAAGTCGTCGATGGGCCCCATCGCCTCGATGCCGGTGGTGCTGGTGACGACTTCGTCCGAGATGCTGCCGTCCGCCTCAACCTGGGCTTTGTGCGCGAAGCGCCGCTCTGAAATCGGAGCCGCCGTCGCGAACGCGGTTTCCCAGCGCCCTTCGGTGGCGACGCGGCTGACCTGCTTCTCGGTGCGGAACACGTAGATGCGTTGGTCACGATGCCGCGCGGTGAGCTCTCCAGGCGCGCAGAACTCACAATCGGGATCGATGGTGATGGCCGACTGCAGGCCGTTCTGCACGGGCAGGTAGACGAAGAGGTGATCGAACTGCGCCATGCGCGGGAAGCCCAAAGACACCTGAACCGACATCGCGTCGGTGCCGTACGCGAGCCACGCGTTGAGGCCCGCGCGCTCGAGGAGCAGCCGCATCATCAACGCGCGCTCGACGATGCTCGCCTTGCCGCTGGCGAGCGTGGCGGCGAGGGGCTCGGCGCGGTCCCACTTGCTGATGAGCTCGGTGCGCGTGAACGCAAATTCCTGCGCGCGTTTGATGAGACAGGTGGCGTCGCAGTTCGCGGTGTCGAGCGTGAAGTCGAAGCCGTTGGTCATCTCGGCGTTGGTGAAGAAGCGCGTCCCGTTTCGTTCGACGACGTCTTTCCAGTCGCGCAGCCAGTCGTAGGAGATCTTTCCGTGGCGGTACGCGAGCACCCGCCACGCCCACCGCGGTTCGCTGAACGAGAAGTGTGGTGCGAAGTCGACCTTGTCGCGACGCGGGAGGTCGGCCAGCGAGAACACCAGCTGGTGTTCGCCACTCGCCAGCGAGCGCACCTGAATCGGAGAGGCGCCGTTCCACACGATGTTCTCGACCACCAGCGGCTTGGCGGCGGTGAGCTCGAACTCGTAGAGCTTCACGGGGAACTCGCCGAGCGTTTCCTGCTCGTCGGCGTTCCACCAGCCGTCACCTTCGACCACCCACCAGTACTCGAGGATGCTGCCCACGCGCACGCCGGGGAATCGGAAGAAGTACGCGTTGAGCTGCCGCTCTCCCTTCGCGCTCACGTCGGACAGGAAATCGCGCGCCTCGAATTCCTGCTTCGAGCCGTCGGGCTGAATCAAGCGCGCGCGAAAGCCCGTCACCTTGTCTTGCGCGCGGTGCGGCACCATCACCTCGGCGAGCCAGAAGCCGGCCTCTCCGCGCACGGCGATGACCTCGTGCTTCTCGTGGCGCGTGATGGCCTCGGAGCCGTCCTCTTCGAGCGTCGTCTTGTCCTTGCGGTAGAGGATGACCGCCGCGTCGTCGGGGTACTTCGTGGCGTCGAACTTCAGCTTCGCGTCGTCGACCCACGCGCGCGAAGCCGTCGTCGCGCAGCCCGTCAGCATCAGCGTGCAGAGCGCGAGCGTTCTCATGGCGCGCCTCCGAGCTTCACGAAGATGGGTTCCATCTCGGCGTTCGTGACGTCGCCGACGAAGTCGTTGAACTCCGGCAGCGCGCTCACTGCCACGCGCCGCGATTTGCGCAACAGCGTGCGTTCGATCTTCAGCGTGTTGCCCTCGAGCTTCGTGGTGAGCCGGAAGGTGCCGAAGGCGCTCTCGACCTTTCGCTCGGTGGTCGCGGTGGCGATGCTGCTCCCCGCCGGGAGCGTGAGGTCGACGGTGATGGTGCGCGTGTCGGCGAAGCGCGAGATGACGGGCGACTTTCGCTTCTCGTCCCACGTCTGCATCCACGGCTCGAAGACGTCCCACGGACGAATCAGCAGGCGGCCCTGCCCGGCGTCGGCGGCGATGCGGCGCGCTCCGAGCGTGCCTTCGATCTCGACCGTCTTCTCGAAGTCGCTCCTGGTGCGCTGCGTGAATTCACGAATCAGCGGCGCGCGCAGCCAGAGTTGTTCTCCGACCCAGCGACTCGCCTGACCCGTGCCTTCGAGCCAACGCCGCTTCCACGGCAATGCGCGCGCTCCAGTGGCAGACAACGAAAAGGTGCCGCTCGCGTCGCCATCGGGTTGGAGCGAGAGCGTCATCTTCTGCTGCTCGGTGTTGTCGGCCGCGGTGCTTTCCGGCGTCATCTGCAGGTCGTGGCCTTCGGCGGAGATGATCAACACCGGCGCGCCTTGATCATTCGGAGGCAGCTCGCCGAACGGCACCGCGCGCCACGTCGGGTCGGCGAAGACGATTTTTCCCGGCAGCTGTACCGCGGCGATCTGGTGATTGAAGTTCGCACCGAGCGACGGCAGCGCGAATTCCTTCGGCGAGCCGTCGTGCGAGAAGATGGCCGCGTTGTACGAGGGAATTCCCGCGATGGTCAGCAGCGTGCGCAGGTAGTTCGCCTTGTCCTTGCAGTCTCCGTAGCGCGCGGCGTGCACGTCTTTCGCGGGGTGCGGGAACCAACCGCCGAGGCCAATCTCGATGGCGCAGTACTGCACCTCGCGACACGTGTACTCGTACAGCGCGCGCGCCTTCGCCTCGCGCGTGTCTTCGACGCCTTCGAGCACCTTCTTCACCGTCGCTTCGAGCTCGGGCGTCGGAACGTCGCGCTCGTCGCCACCGCGCGCGAGGAAACGCGAGAGCTCTTCTGGATTCGCCGGTGGGTGCTTCTGTTTTCCGTTCTCGAGCCACGTCTCGAGGCGCAACACCACCTGCGGCAACCGGTTCGCGAGCGGAGGCCCGGAGCCCTCGACCTCGGTGGCCGGGAGGTCCGTTCGCTCGAAGGTCCACGTGCGCAGCCCATCGCGTTCGCCGTCCACCGCGCCGACGGTCGCTCCGTCGTACGCGAGCACCTTCCAGCGGACGTCCCAGTCCTTCGGCGCGAGCACGAGGAGGCGAGCGAGCGCGACGGGCTCGGAGCCGCCGAAGGTCTGACGCACGGTGAAGTGTTCCATGCTGCGCTGGCGCGTGACGACTTCGGTCTCGAACACGCCGCCGACGGGAATGGGCGGCACGGGCACGATGGCGACGCGTGAGTCGCTGAACAAGATGCTGCTGCTGAAGGCCGGCTGCTCGCTCTGCTTCGAGAGATCGAGCGGCTTCTCGACGCCGTCGGGGCCGATGATGCGGCCGCGAATCGAGACGAGCTCTTCGAAGGTGCGTGACCAGAACGCGCGCACCGGCGGCACTTCGGCGGCGCGGAGCATCTTGATGCGCCAGCGCTCGGTGAGCACCAGCTCGGGCCCGGTCTTGCCAGGCTCGAAGCGCGCTTCCGATTCATCGAGCAGCACCAGCCACTTCGCGTCGCGCGAATCGTCGGGCGGTTTCGGCAACGCCTTCACGTCGAGCTTCGGAAACGTCGTCGACGCGCACGACACCGCAAACGTCGCCAGGATCCCCAGACCAAGCACGCGCATGGCGCGCAGCTCACCAGCTCGTGGGCCGGTAGTCCTTGAGGAACTTCGCAAACGATGGCTCCGCGCCGTTCGCTGCCATGAAAATCGGGTCGATGACGCGCGCGGCTCCGTCGACGATGTCGAGCGGCGGCTGGAAGCCGAGGTCTTCTTTCTTTCGCGTCGCGTGCTGCGCCGGGTCTTCGTCGGTGACCCAACCGGTGTCGACCGCGTTCATGAAGATGCCGTCGCGCGCGTAATCGGGAGCGCTGGTCAGCGTCATCATGTTGAGCGCGGCCTTCGCCATGTTGGTGTGCGGGTGTTTGTCGGTCTTGGTGCCGCGCGAAAAGCTGCCTTCCATCGCGCTGACGTTGACCACGTGTTTGGGCTTCAGCCCGCCGGCGCCGCCAGAAACGCGGTGGTCGCCGTGGCTCTTCTTCATCAGCTCGCGCAGTCGGCCCGCGAGGATGAAGGGCGCGATGGCGTTCACGAGCTGCACTTCGAGCAACTCGGGCGTCGACACCTCATCGAGCGTCATGCGCCACGAGTTCATGGTGCGCAAGTCGACCTGCTGGAGATCGGCGTCGAGTTTCCCCTCGGGGAAGACCTCCATGCCGTACGAGGCGTCTTCCCACGTGTAGCGAACTTGAGAGAGCCGCGCGGACAGCGCGACGCCAGCGCCTGCTCCCGGAGTGGCGTGCCAGTTCGCGAGCCCGGTGACGTCAGGTCCCGGGTTGCCGCCGACGAGCTTCGGAGCACCGTGACCCTTTTGGCTGGCGGCGCCGCCGGGCTGAAGCCCCAACGCCTCGAGCACCTCTGTGCGCGCTTTGAGAACGTGGCGCGCGCCCTCGGACAGTTGGTCGAGCGGTGATTCCTCGAGCTGCATGAGGTGCGAGAAGAAGCCGACGGGCCGGCGCACGGTCTGCGCGGCGTTGTTGATCAGATGGTCCAACCGCGGCAGCCGTCGTGCGAGCCAGCGCGCGAAGAGCTCCACCGACGGAGAGTGACGGAGATCGAGCCCGTGCACTTCGAGGCGATCCGCCCAGTCGGCAAAGTCGGGCTCCTTCGCGTAGCGCTGCGCGGCGTCGTGCGGGAAGCGCGTGGTGACGAGCACGCGGCAGCCGGCGCGGAGCAACATCAGCGCGGCCTGCTGACCAATCTTCAAGCGCGCGCCGGTGATGAGCGCGACCTGACCGTCGAGCTTCGCGGTCTGGAAACGCTTGGCGTAGTTGAAGTCGCCGCAGCTCACGCACATCGCGTCGTAGAAGTGGTGCAGCTGGCGATACTCGGCCTTGCAGACGTAGCAGTTGCGCGGCTTCTCGAGCGTCGGGCCTTCGCGGCGTTCTCCACTCGGGAGTTGTGCCGGTGCGACGAACACCGCTTCCTTGCGCACCTGGCGAATCGCGGTGGCCTCGCGGATTTCGCGATCGCGCGCCTGACGTTCCTTGAGGCGGTCGCGGCGCATCGCCTTGCTGAACGCCTGCACCTCGTGACGCAGCGGGCTCGCGGCGCGGCCGGCGGCCATGAGGAAGCGGCGGCGCTCGTCTTCGGGCATCTCGGTGAGCGTCGAGCGGTCGTCGACCACCGACTCGAGCACCTCGGTCGCGGCCTTGAGTTGTTCGAGCGTGAAGGGACGGCGGCTGCTCATCGCGTGCCGCGCTTAGCGCGGAACCCGCGGCGGCGTCAGCTTCCGTTCGGAGAGGCTGGCTGTGCTTGCGTGCGAGGACGAGGAGTAGCGTGTCGAGCATGGCGATTCCCGTGCACCGCTGCGTCGACCTCGATCGCGCGCTGAAGTTCTACGTCGACGTGCTCGGCGCGAAGCTCGAGTTCCGCGAAGGCCCGTATTCCGGCGTGAAGTGGAACGAGCATCGCTTCCACGTCTCGCAGAACTCCGGCGACGGAGCGCTCGGCGCCGCGACGGTCGTCGATGTGGACGACGTCGATGCCGTCTTCACCGCCCTCACCAGGAACGGCTACGTCGCGCCGACCGATCGCGGCCCCGTGTTTCTCGGTCCGACTGATCAGACGTGGGGCAATCGCGAATGGTACGTCGCCGACCCCGACGGCAACGTCCTCCGCTTCACGCGGTGGTAAGCGAGGTCTGTGAAGAGCTTCAAAGGCTACGTGCTGCCGGGCGCCGAAGTCCCAGGCCTCCCCGAGAGCGAATTTCCCCCCGAGACCTCGCTCGACGCGCTCGCCGGCCACTTCAAGATTTTCCAACTCAAGAAGGGCCACCGCTTCTCGACCGATGACTTGCTCGCCGCCTGGTACGGCACGACGAACGCACCGTCTCCTGCGCGCGTGTTGGATCTCGGCAGCGGCATCGGCTCGGTCGGCATGACCGCCGCGTGGAGATTGCCCGGCTCGCGCTTCGTCACCGTCGAAGCGCAGGACATCAGCGTGGCGCTCGCTCGGAAATCCGCGGCGTACAACGGGCTCACCGCCCGCTACGACATCCGCGAGGGTGATTTCAGGAGCGGCGTGCTGCGCGACGACGAGGTGTTCGAGCTCGTGCTCGGAAGCCCTCCGTACTTTCCGCTCGAAGACGGAGTGCACGGCGACCACCCACAGAAGATCGCCTGCCGCTTCGAAGTGCGCGGAGACATCGCCGACTACTGCGCCATCGCTTCGAAGCATCTCGCGCCGGGCGGACTGTTTGCGTGCGTGTTCCCAGTCGATCCTCCGGCGCAGGCCGAGCGTGTCATCGACGGCGCTCGCCGCGCGGGCTTGAGCATCGTGAAGCGCCGCGACGTGGTGCTCAAAGAGGGCGCCGTTCCGCTGCTGGGACTGTTCGCGATGATCCGCGCGACCGACTTGCCGGAGTCATTCCGCACGCAGACCTTCGTCGAGCCGCCGCTCACCATCCGTACGAAGGACGGCGCGATTCATCTCGAGTACTCGGCGGTGAAGTTGAGCTTCGGCTTCCCGCCGTAGAGGTCAGTACGGGCGGCTCCACAAGGTGCCCTCGACCGACACGTAGAACGACCACGAGGTGTGCTCGCCGCCCTTCGCGTGTTCGCCGTCGACGACCACCATCAGGCCGTCTCCTTCTGCTTCGAGCTTCGCGCCGTACGGCATCATGTAGCCCGCATCGAGCCGCTGGGCCCACCGCGGCTGACCTTGCGAAGACGCCACCAGCCACACGAACTCGCCGGTGCGCTTTCCGAGCGAGACGGTGAGGTCGAGCCCGTGCAACGAAGTCTTCGCGAAGACGTCTCCCTGCTTCGCGTCGTCGATGACCTCAGCTCCGGTGCTCGCACGCGTCACGCGGCCGAGCTCGCGGTTCATCGCTTCGTGCGCTGACATGCTCGCGCGATCTCTCCCGAGCGTGATGACCGCCAACGTGAGTCGCCCTTTCATCAGCTTCAGCTCGCAGTCGAGCTTCTGCGGGTCTCCCGTGAGTTCCTGACGGTCCCACGACTCGGCGTGTCCGACGTACGAGATGGTGAGGTCGTAGTGCTGACTCCAGAAGAACGGAGCGGTGGTGAAGCGCGTCACCAGACCGAGCGCGTTGCGTGCGGCGACACGACCCTGGTTCTGCGCGACGGCCCAGTGCTCGATGCGTTGCAGCTCTCCGAACCGGCCGCGGAAACGCGCGATGTCACCCACCGCCCACACGTGCGCATCGCTGGTGCGCATCGTCTCGTCGACGGTGACGCCGCGATCGATAGCCAGTCCGGCGTCTTCCGCGAGCGAGAGGTTCGGCCGCACGCCGACGCCCGCCACCACCAGCTCGCCTTCCACCAGCGTGCCGTCGTCGAGCAGCACACCCTTCGCATCCAGCGCCGTCGCGCGACGACCGAGGTGAAAACGCACGCCCTTCTCTTCGTGGAGTCGCTTCACCACCGCGGCGACTTCAGGGCCGACCACGCGCGCGAGCGGAGCACCTTCGGGCGAGACGACCTGCACTTCGAGCCCACGCGTTCGCAGGGCGGCGGCCACCTCGAGGCCGATGAAGCTGCCTCCGATGACGACCGCGCGCTTCTTGCCCTCGAGCGCCTTCACGATGGCGCGCATGTCGCTCGTGGTGCGCAGCGGAAACACCGCCGGTCCCTGCCCGCTCAACTGTGGAGTGATGGCGCTCGCTCCCGTCGCGAGAATCAAGGCGCCGTACTCGCGCGTGGTGCCGTCGGCGAGGGTCAGGCGTTTGCCAGCGCGATCGAGCTTCGTGACGCGTGCGACGACGCGCTCGATGCGTTGCTCCGCGTACCACTCGGCGGGGTGCAGCCAGAGCCAGTCCTCGGGAGCGGTTCCCGCGAGGTTGTCCTTCGAGAGGTTGGGGCGATCGATCGGCGAGTCGGCGTCGGCGTCGATCAACGTCACCGGTCCCGGGTAGCCGCGGCGGCGAAGCTCTTCGGCGGCGCTCTCGCCACCGGCGCCTGCTCCGATGATGACGATCGATGACGGCGCTCCAGCACTCACTTGCGGCGCAGCGGGAGTCGCGGGCTTCTTTCCGAGCACGGTGATGCGCCCGCCCGCCTGCTTCACTTCCCACACCGGAATGTTCTGGAGCGCCGGGCCTTCGACCGCTTCACCGCTGCGGAGATCGAAGCACGCGTGGTGCCACGGACACCGAATGGTCGTGCCCTGCACCGCGCCGTCGCTCAACTGCGAGCCGTAGTGCGAACACTTCGCGCCGATGGCGTGCACGAGGTGGCCGACGCGAACCAGCAACACCGACTCCCCCTGCGCCTGACCGAGGAGCACGCTCTTCAGTTCCGTGGCGTCGATGCCTCGAGTGAAGTCGGGGCCCGACGGCGGCGAGTTGTCACCCATGCGCGCATGATGGCCGACGACGCGAGCGAGTCACGCGCTCAGTGGCAGCGCATGTCGAAGCCGGGCTCTTCCTGGTCGTAGATCGACACGACGTACAGCCGCTCTCCGGCTGCTCGCTGCGCGCGCGTGGCGAAAGCGAGCAGGCGGTCTCTGGGCGACGACACGTACGACGGCGGCGTCGTTGGATCTGCCTCGTCGATGTCGGCGCTCCCACGGTACGCCGCGCGCACCTCATCGAAGGTCAGCTTCGTCGCGCGCAGCTCTCCGGCGAAATAGTCGCAGTGGTTGCCGTTGCCCTCGAGCAGCCCGACGTCGGCCTCGTACGCGAGCGCACGCGATGGAGGATGCTGAATCGCGCGGTACTTCCGCTCGTGCTGCGAGAGCTTGAGTTGATGCGGCACGCACGGCGCGATGCACAGCCCAACGAGCGCGAGCAGGAACACGCCGATGAAGCCGGCGGCCTTCATCCACCCATCTGCCAGCTCAACAACGGACGCATCACGAAATACGCCGCCGGCTGGAGGAACTTCGGAATGAACGGGAGCGCCTGCTTCATCCACTTCGTCTCGTCCCAGTTTTCCTTCTGCGACGTGATGCGACCCTGGTCATCGAAGGTGAGCTTCGACTCGATGACGTTGTGGATCTTGTTGCCGAACATCTCGTAGTCGACTTCCCACTTCGCGGTGACCTCGTTGCCCTTCACGTCGAGGATTTCTGCCTTGAAGGTCTCGAACTTCGGAGCGCCGCTCCACATCTTCATGACGCTGTCGCGCCTGGTGAGCGTGAACATGTCGTCCTTGAACTGCACGTTGGGCGCGTAGGCCGCCTCGAGGCCCTTCAAGTCCTTCGTGCCGAACGCCTTGAAGAAGGTGTCCGCCGCCGCGCGGGTGCGAGCCTCGGTCGCCGCCGTCTCTTTTGCCGGGTTGGTTGCTCCGGCCTTCGCAGCCCAGCCAGTCGCGGCAGTGGCCTCAGTCGCCGCCGCCGGCTTCGCTTCTGCCACCGGGCCTGCGTTGCCAACTGCCCCAGCAGACACGTCTGCTGATCTGACCGACACCGAAGGACGATTTCCCTGAACCTTCATCACGCGCTCGCTTTCGATTTTCAGAAACACTGGTGTTTCTCAAAACCACAGTAGCCACACCGGGACGGGCAGTGCAAGTCTGCCGACTTCTCGGGCTCCCGCCCCACGTCCGTGACCTTCCGATGCACGAAGAACTCCCCAGAACGCGTCTCAAGTCGAACACCCGCAAAGAGGCGCGCGACAACCAGCGGTGGCGCATTCTCGAGGCGATGGCGCACCTCGCGGGGAAGCGTGGCTATGCGGAAGTGAGCGTGGCGCACGTCATCGAGCGCGCGGGCGTCTCGCGAAAGGCGTTCTACGAGTACTTCGCCGACCGCGAAGACTGCTTCGTCACCGCCTACGAGGAACTCTCGGAGCGGCTGGTGCGCGACCTGATGAAGGAAGGCGAGCGCGCCCAGGGCGGCGACCGCACTCGCGCGCAGCTCGGCCGCTACCTCGATGTGCTCTCGCTCGACCTCCCGATGGCGCGCGCGTTCGTGGTGGAAGTGATGGGCGCTGGAGCGAAGTCACTCGCCGCACGCGAGCGGGTGAACACGCAGTTCGACGAGCTGGTGTTCGGCCACACCTCGAGGGACCCCATCGTGCGCAAGGCGTTGATTGCTGGAGTGAACGACGCCGTCGCGGGTGCGCTGCTGGGCAAGAAGGTGAAGGACCTGCGCTCACTACTCCCGTCGCTGGTGCGGTTCGTTCACCAAACCTGACAGAACGCTGTCACAGTGCCGGTGCATCTTCCTTCGCACCTCGACGGCATCTCGCCGCCGAGCACAACCGAAGGAGCAACACCGTGAAGAAGAACACCATCAACTGGTTCGAGATCCCCGTGGCCGACATCAAGCGCGCGACGTCGTTCTACGAGCAGCTGCTCGCGACGCCGCTGAAGACCGAGACGTTCGGTCCTCCGGGAAAGGGCAGCCCGATGACCGTGCTGAAGTCCGACGGTGGCGTCTCGGGCGCGCTGGTGCAGGTGAACGAGCGCAAGCCCTCGAACGACGGCGCGCTCATCTATCTGAACGTCGACGGCGAGCTCGACACCGTGCTCGGTCGCGTCTCGAAGGCGGGCGGTCAGGTCGTCACGCCGCGCACGGAGATTGGCCAGAACGGCTCGTACGCCGTGTTCCGCGACACCGAAGGCAACCACGTCGGGTTGCACCAGAGCTGACACGGTTCGCTACCCAACGCCGTCGCCCCAGGGGGCTTTGATGCAACGGCAGGCCCGTCTCCTCGCCATCACCGAGTTTCTGAGAGCGCGGAAGACGGGCGTCACTGCCCAGCAGCTCGCGGAGCGTTTCGACGTCACGCTCCGCACCATCTATCGAGACCTCGACGCGTTGCGAGACGCCGAGCTCCCGGTGCTCGCCGAGCAGGGGCGCGGCGGCGGCTATGCGCTCGACAAGCACTACACGTTGCCGCCGGTGAACCTGAACCCACGCGAGGCGGCGGTGCTCATCGCGCTGTCCACGCACGCCATCGACATGCGCCTGCTGCCGTTCACCGAATCGACGCAGCGCGCGCTCGACAAGATTCGCGGAGCGCTCACTGCCTCGGCCCAGCGCGAGCTGCTCGGGCACCTGAAGCAGCTTCAGTTCGTCGGCATCCCCGCGCACACCGCGAGCAAGAACGTGCTGCGCGCGGTGGAAGAGGCGTGGTTCACGCAGCGGCCGCTTCGCATCACCTATCGCGCGTCGAACGGTGAGTTCAGTGAACGAAACGTACGCATCGAGACGGTGGTTCTCGAGCGCACGCTCACCTTCTTGAACTGTGTCGACGACGACATCGGAGAGAAGCGTCAGTTCCGCCTCGACCGCATCGAGAACGCCACGCTCCTCGAGTCGCTCAGCGGTACGCCGGTGCGCTGAACTCGTATTCCACGCGCGCATCGAAGTCGTAGAGCGCGCCGTCACGCAGCAGTTTGGGCGGCACGCGGCCCTCGATGCGCACCAACTTCCCGGTCGCGGTCTCGAACGTGAAGTGCACCGGCGCGATGGCCAGGGCCACCAGCGCGCTCTGCGCCTTCATCACGATTTTGGTCTGACCATCGGGAGCGCTCTCGGCCGTGAACTCGAAGGGCATGGTCTCGAGGCGATCGAGCACCGCGAAGCGCACCACGAGCTTCTCTCCTGCGCGCAGCGCATCGAGGCGGTGGAAGAGGAAGCCCACCAGGGTCGGGCCGACGACCACCGGGCCCTGCGCGCGCTCGGTCTTCGACTTGCCGTCGTAGGTCAGCGTCACGCCGCGCTCATCCACCTCGATGCCGCCGGTGCGCCCCTGCTGGTCGAAGTACAGCGTGTACTCGATGAGCTCGTACGACTCGGAATAGGTGGCGCCGTCCGCGAGCGCGATGACGCCTTCCCGCGTGCGCGTCAGATGCGTCGCCTCGCTCACGCCATCCTTGCTGCCGACGCGACGCTCGTAGACGAACTCCGGCTCCGACGCCGGCTTGCCGAGCGGGAAGCTCTTGCCGAAGTAGATGGTCTCGCCCGCCGTCTCGACGCCCGACGGCAACGGGACGGGAGCGTGGGCGACGAGCGGAACACCACACGCCGAGAGCAGGACCACGACAGAAGACAGCAACACCGTGAAAAACCGCGACATGGGAACGCCTTTCGTTTCGGCTCACCGTGATTGGCGAGCGCTGAAGAAAGTACGGCGTTCATCGCATGACGATAATTGGTGCAGATGCGATAACACTGTTCGCAATGACGAACAGTCTTCCACTCTGGGAGATCTTCGTGGCGGTGGCGGAGACCGAGGGCTTCTCCGCGGCAGCGCGCAGGCTCTCGCTGAGCAAGGCGAAGGTCAGCACCGCGGTCAGCCAGCTCGAGCAGCGGCTCGGCGTGCGGCTGTTGCAGCGCAGTACGCGTCGGCTCTCGCTCACCGACGACGGGCGCGCGACCTTGCCGCATGCGCAGCGTGCATTGCAGGCCTCACGCGATGCAGAGGAAGCAGCGTCGGAATCGCGCGCGCGGCCACGCGGGCCGTTGAAGGTGAACGCTCCGATGTCGTTCGGGTTGCTGCACGTCGCGCCGCACGTGGCGTCGTTCGTGCGGAAGTTCCCCGACGTGAACGTGGACCTGGCGTTCGACGACCGCCTGGTGGATCTCATCGAAGGCGGGTTCGATCTCGGCGTGCGCATCGGCGTGTTGTCGGACTCGAGCCTCATCGCACAGCGCATCGGCCGCAGTCGCATGGCGCTGGTGGCGAGCGCGGCGTACGTGAAGAAGCACGGCGCGCCGCGAAAACCCGAAGACCTCGGCCAACACGCGACGCTCGTCTACTCACTGGCTCCGTCGACGTGGGTGCTGACGCAGGGTCGGCGCACACAGAGCATCCGGCTCCGGCCCGCGTTGAAGGCCAACTCCAGCCTCGCGCTCAAGGAGCCGCTGCTCGACGGCGTGGGCATCGCGCGCATGCCCATCTTCTCCATCGCCGACGAGCTGAAGGCGAAGAGGCTGGTGCCGCTGCTCACCGAGTGGGAATTGCCCGAGCTGCCGATTCACGTGGTGACGACCGCGCGTGAGCACACGCCACTCAAGACCCGGGCTTTCGTCGACCATCTGAAGAAGTGTTGGGGCGAGCCGCTGAGCTGGGAGCGCGCCGCGGGCCTGTAGTACTTCGCCGCGCATGCTCATTCCGCACGTCACGCTGCTGTACGGAGGTCTCGTCGGGTTGCTGATTCTCGGGCTCGGGCTCAACGTCACGCGCGTCCGTGGGCAGCACGGGAATTGGTACGAGAGCACGCCGCCGCCCAAGCCGCTCTACATGGCGATTCGCGCGCACGGGAACGCCATCGAGTGGACGCCCATCACGGTGATTCTGATTCTCGCCATCGAGCTGGCTGGCGGGAGCTCGACGTGGCTGCACGTGCTCGGTGGGTCGATGGTCGCTGCGCGCGTGATGCACGCGGTGGGCATGCTGACTGCGGTGAAGCTCGGAGTGATTGGAGCCACCCTCATGTACGGCGTGGTTGGTGGTGCCGGCGGTTGGGCGCTGTGGATTCACTTCGTGAAGTGAAGGGTGCGCGCCCTCACCCTGAGCCCAACTCCACGGTCACGCTCAGCCCGTTGAAGGCTGCGTTGCCGCTGACGGCGTCGATGGCCTGATCATCCGACAGGTCGTTCACGCTCTGGCCCGCGTGCGCCGAAGCGACGGAGAGCCGCACGCCTACGCGCCCATGTCCGTAGCCGTGCGGCAGCGACACTACGCCGGGCATCATCGCGTCGGTCACCTCGAGCGGAACGACGACTTCGCCGACGCGCGAGCGGACTCGCACTGAAGCGCCCGCGCTGAGTCCGCGCTCCTTCGCGTCGAGTGGATGCATCAGCAACGTGCACCGGTTCGCGCCGCTGACCAGCTTTGGCGCGTTGTGCAGCCACGAGTTGTTGTCGCGCAGATGTCTGCGATTGATGAGCCGCAGCCCACTGTCCGCCGAGAGCGACTTCTCGAGCCGCGCCACGTCTTCGAGCACCGCTTTGGGAGCCAACGCGATGCGCTTCTGTTCCGCGGGCAACGCACCAGGCAGCACCGGCTCGAGCGGGCCCAGGTCGATGCCGTGCTCCGCCGCCGCGACCTTCTTCAGCGAGAGGCCACGCAGCCCGCCGTACTTCCCGATGCGCAGCCCGAGGTCCAACTGCCGCTCGACACCGAGCGCTTCGAGCGCCTTCCACTTCAACTTCGCAAAGAGCCCTCCACCCCGCAGCGCCTCGAGGCGCGCCGAGAGCCCGAGCAGAATCTGCCAGTCGTGGCGTCCCTCTTGCCCAATCGGAAACAGCGCCGGCGCGTGACGAACGGTGTTGCGCACCGCGAGCATGTGGAACGCGATGTCGAAGTGCTCGCGTTCCAACGGAGTCGGCGGCGGCAAGATGATCGACGCGTGCCGTGACGTCTCGTTGAGGTACGGGTCGACCGACACCATGAAGTCGAGCGAGCCGAACGCCTTGTCGAGTTGATTGCCATTCGGCGTCGAGAGAATCGGGTTTCCCGCGAGCACCACCATCGCGCGGACCTGACCTTCGCCCGGCGTGAGGATGTCCTCTCCCAGCGTCGAGACCGGAAGTTCGCCACCCGATTCCGGCAAGCCGCGCACGCGAGACTTCCAGCGGCCGTGACTCCCGCGACCGCCCGAGAGCGCTTTCGGCAACGTGCGTGGATCGAACGCGGGCGTGGGGAACATCGCGCCGCCTGGTGAATCGAAATTTCCGGTGACGATGTTGAGCGCGTTGATCAACCACGACGTCGTGGTGCCGAACGTCTGGGTGCACGTGCCCATGCGCCCGTAGCAGACCGCCGACGGAGCGCTCGCGAACTCCAGCGCGACGCGGCGAATCGTCTCGGCGCTCACTCCAGTGACGGCAGCGACTCGCTCGGGCGGAAACTTCGCGGCAACGACGCGCACTTCGTCGAGGCCATCGGTGAACTCCGCGAGGCGACCCATCCGCACGCGGCCCTGCGCGAAGACCTCGTGCAACACACCGAGCAGGAACTGCGCGTCGGTGCCGGGACGAATGAAGAGGTGTTCGCTCGCGCGCTCTGCCGTCTCGGTGCGACGTGGATCCACCACGACCAATTTTCCGCCGCGCGCTCGCAGTTCATCGAGCCGCTTCCGAATTCCCGGAGCGGTCATCAGCGAGCCGTTCGAGGCGATGGGGTTGGCTCCGAGCATCAGGAAATACGACGTGCGATCGACGTCGGGAACCGGGAGCAGCAGCTGGTGCCCGAACATCCAATACGCCGCGAGCATGTGCGGGAGCTGATCGACCGACGTCGCCGAGTACCGATGCTTCGTCTTCAACGCGCGCGCGAAGAGCGAGACGGTCAGCAGCGCGCCCGTGTTGTGCACCGTCGGATTTCCCAGATACAGGCCGAGCGCGTTGCGACCGCTGCGTTCCTGCACCGCGTGAAGTCCCTCGGCGGCGAAGTCGAGCGCGGCTTCCCATTCCATCGGTTCCCAGCGCGAGCCGACGCGACGCACCGGCGTGCGGAGGCGATCGGGATCTTCGTAGAGCGTCTGCAGCGCCGTCGCTTTGGGACAGATGTGGCCCTTCGAGAACGGGTCGTCGTCGTCACCGCGAATCGACAGAACGCGACTGCCCTCGTACTCGATGGCAACGCCGCACATCGCTTCGCAGAGGTTGCAGGCTCGGTAGTGCAGAGCCCTCGGGGGCGACGGCGTCGGGGGGGATGCAGCCATCCACTAAGGCAAGCACAGCAGCTGATCGCAGAAGTACCCCATTCGGCACTCCATGCTCGTCATGCAGCTCGCGAAGCACACCATCACGATGTCGCCACCGCCCGTCTGCGCCTCGACGCAGCTCCCGTTGGGGCAGAAGCCGTCGTCGCAGAAGCGGCTGCAGTAGCCACCGGTGAAGCCCGTCGGTTGTCCGCCGCTGAACTCGGGGATGCAGAAGCTGTTGCCGTCGTTGCCGCACTGCTGGTCGGACATGCACGCAGCGCCGATGACGGCCCTCACGCCCGCGTCGACGCCGGCGTCGACCGGATTCACGATGGGGATGCACTCACCGCGCACGCAGCCGGTGTTGAACGGGCACGCGCTGCATTGAGCTCCGAAGAGGCCGCACACCGCGTTGCTCTGGAAGTTGAAGGGCACGCAGCTGCCGTTGAAGCAGCAGCCGTTGGGGCAGCTCGCCGGGCCGCAGTTGCCGCCACCGCCCCCGACCGCGCCACCGCCGCCACCGAGCCCACCCCCGATCGGAACACCGCCTCCGCCGCCGCCGACTGGAACGCCGCCGCCTCCGGTCGCGCCGCCGCCACCGAGCACCATGCCGCCACCGGTCGCTCCGCCGCCGCCGCCACGAACGCCACCGCCTCCCGTCGCTCCGCCGTCAGGGCGTGAGGTCGAGACGCAGTGGCCGTCAGCGGTGCACACGAAGCCCGCCGAGCACGGGTTTGCTTGATCACACCACCGCTCTTGCACGGGCGTGAGACAGGCCGCCGCTCCAAGGAGCGCGAAGGTGAGAAGGACGACGCGGTTCATGGGTGACGACTCCAAAAGGACGACCGGCCAGAGGCGGAGCATCACACGACGCGCGCCCACACCGAAATAACCCGAGCCTATTTGCGCGTGAGCTGTAGCACCTGCGAGCGCGACGACATGGTGTTCGCCAGGCGCAGCAACGCCTCGGACAGCGCGCGCGAAATGTCCTTCGCCTCGGTGAGCGATTCGTCGCGTTGCTCGAGACGGCGTGACGTGGCCAGCGCTCCGACGCAGAGGCGCATCGCGGCAAGCACTTCGGCGAGCTCGGGCACCTGCGTGGCAAGCGGCGCGAATGAATCCACCAGGCGCTCGAGATCATCCGTCGCCGCCGCGTTTTCCTGTCGCGTCTCTTCGGTGACCTCGAGCTCTTCGGTGACGCGCTGCAATTCCTCACTCGCAGCGGTCAGCTTCGCCTCCGCATCCTCCAGCCGGGTTCGCCCCCCAACGCCGTCGCCCCTGGGGGCTTTGGCCGCGTTCTGCTTCTCGAGAATCCCGACTTGCGACTCGAGCTTGCGCACTTCCGTCTCGAGCGCCGCCTTGCGCGTGCGCAGCTCGGCGAGCTTTTCCTTCGACGCGTCGTCGCTCACGGCGAAGTTCCAGTGAACGCCTGCACGATGGTGCGGCCACCACGCTCGAAGGTGATGGACGTGTTGCCATTCGTCGCGACGTTCACCTTCACGTTGGTGACGGCTCCGCTCGGCGACTGAATGGCGCCCGTGTACTCGGTCATGCGCGCGATGGTCGTGGTGTGCCCGCAGCACCCCGGAGGAGGCGGCGCACAACTTCCGAGGAGGGTCGCAACGAGCACGGAGAAAGTGAGAGTGACTCTCATTTGTTCACCGAGAGCGTGACGTTGCCGGCATCCGGCCCTTCGAAGGGGTCAGCGAGGGTGACGGTGAGCACTTCAGCGGTCGACGTGCACACCGTCGGCATCGGCACCACCGCGACCTTCACGGTGTTCACGTCAAAGTCGAGGCCGGCATCGTTGGTGAAGCGGCCGGTGGTTGCCGAGCGCTGCAGAATCAAACCGTCGAGCGTGACCGCTCCCGACGGCGTGAGCGTGAGCGATTCATCGATGCTGAAGCACGCGACCTTTGCTTCGACGACCGGACTCCACGTGAGCGCGGCGAACAACGCGACGATGGGGAGCGCGCGGTTCATAGATTCTTGAACCCCCACTCGAGAATCGGTGCCGCCACCTTCGCCTGCCCCAACACCCATTTCGCAAACGTCTTCTTGTAGCGAACGGAGTCCGGAATCTTCGACGTGCTCAACCCGAGCGCTTTCTGTTTCAGCAATTCCACGCGGGGATGATCAGGCGACACTCCCGGAGGCGGACGCTTCAACGTCTCGAGCGCGTCGGCCTGCATGCCAACCTTCCCCGCGGCGTCGACGAGCTTCTGCAGCGCGCTGCCCTTCTTCTCGTCGAGCAAACCGGCCCGGTAGCGTTTCAGCTGCGCGGGTTCCAATTGGTAGAAGCCGAACGCGATGAAGTTCTCGAGGCCGAGGTGCAGGTACAGCGCGGCCGGGCCTTCCATCTTTCCGTAGCCAGCGAAGGGAATGAGCCCCGCCATCCACGTCTTGAACGGGCTCTTGTCTTTGCTGAAGCGCACGTCGCGGTAGATGCGAAAGACCTTCACGTCACCGAGCTTGCGTTTGTAGACCTTCTGCAGCTGCGGCTTCATCTCGTCGAGGAACACCTTCATCGGCGCGTTCCACAACCGCTCGAAGTCTTCCTTGTGCTCGGCGAACCACTCGCGGCTCTGCTGCATCTTGAGCGCGTGAAAGAAGCCGACGCCGTCCTTGTGAAAGCCTTCGAAGGTGCTCATGGAATCGCCGTGGGTTCGGGTGAGGCCTGACGGGCCATGGTGCTGACTCGGTACGCGGGAGAACGCGCGCGCATCATCGCTCCGAGCGGGCGCAATTCTTCACACGCATGCCAGGGGTCGAACGAGAGCTTCTCGGCCCACTCGGACAACTTCTTTCCCTCGGCAGAGTTCACGTCCTGCTTCTGCAGCGTCAACGTGCCGAGCGTGGTCCACGGACCCGTCCACTCGCGCGTGTGGTCTTCGATGGGCGTGTTCGTCTCGTCGGTGAAGAGCTGCACCTGGAAGTCGAACTTCACGTCTTGCCCCGCGAGGTGACGCGCGAACTCGCCGCCGAGGTCTGCGCCATCGCTGCGCACGTTCTGTGGGCCGACGGGCGTGAAGCAGTACTTCGCGGCGTGCGCTCCGAGGCGAATCGGGAGCGGCGTGAAGTAACGATTGGTCTGCAACTGCATCACTGGCGCGCCGAGGCCCGCCTGCAGCGTCTTCACCAGCGCGAGCGTCTTGCCGACTCCGAACTTCATGAACGCCTTCGGCAGCAGAGTGAGGGGATTGCGCGCGGCGAGCACGAACCACACGAACGCTTCAGGCGTCGGAAATGGAACGCTCTGCGTGAGGATGGCCGAGAAGTCCTGGGTGACGCAGTCCTGCATGCCGGGAATCAGCTTCTTGCCGCCAACGCCGATGAGCTTCACCGCCATGCCGCGCACGTCAGGCTTCTTGTCGGCCTGCACGATGGGGCCGCCGTTCGAGAAGCGCACCACCGCGTCGTATTTCTTCGCGCTCGCGAACGGCCCGACGCGCAAGTGTTCGTCGAGGTTCTCTTTCACTTCGAAGGTCGCGCGGGCGATCACATTCGCCTTGGCGTGCAACCCACGGTGAATTCCGCGCTTCTTCGCGAGTCCGGCCTGCAGCCCGCCGAGGTCCTGCGCAAGCTTTTCGAAGAGGGCCTCTTCACCCGGAGCGATGTTCTCTTTCCAATTGGTTGACGGAGCAGTCATGGAGACGACGTGATGCGGTCGGAGCGACGAACTCAAGGATTCTTTGGCGCGCTGACGTTGGGCCTGATGCTCATCGGCTGTGGCCGCTCGGCGCTGACCGACCCGGAATCGCCGTCAGCAGGTCCCGGCGCTGCTTCCGAGCTCCAGGCTGATGCGGGCACCACCACCACCACTCTGCCGACGACGAATTGCCGAAAGATTGGTGTCTACGCTCCTGTCGGCTTCTTCGCGGAGCACGAGTCGCCGACGTTCGTGGACGCGGAGTTCACCTCGACCGCGGGCTGGACGTCGATGACCGGAAGCGGCGTCGGAGACACGATGTGGGCCGCCGTCACCTGGGCTCGCGCAGGAATCGACACCGGCGTCATGGTCCCGGGCACGTTCGACCTCTCCGTCGCGACGTACGGCGATTGCGTCGCGTGCGTCATCTTCTGTGAGCTGAACGCGAACGACCGCTGCAGCCATCGCTACCTCGCGCGTGCAGGAACGATGACGGTCACCGAAGCGACGCGCGGCCCGAGGGGCACCTTCGCGGCCACGCTGCGTGACGTCGTGTTTCGCGAGTGGGACCTCGACGGCAACAGCCCAATCGCTGGCGGCAAGCAGTGCGTGACGGTCGAGTCCGCCGAGCTGAGGGGCCGCTTCTAGTTTCAGGGACCAGCGCAGCGCACGACGACGCTGAGCTTCTCGACTGGCAACGCTTGTGCGCGCGTGCACGCGCTGCCGAGCAACTCGAGCTCACCGTTTCCGGGGTCGACCCACTGCCAGCCTTCGAGGCCCGCGGTGTCGTACGGCGTGAACGCGCCGTCGACGTACAGCTCGATGCTGCCTCCGACGTCGGGCACTGACGTCGTGAGGTAGTGGCAGCGGCCCACCTGGTCTCGAATCGACGAGAACGCGGTTTCGAGCTCGGTCTGCGAGCTCGCTGAGAAGAAGCGGTCGGTGCCGGTGTTCGGTTTTCCTCCCGCGTCTGCCATCTGGTTCAGCACCGCGACGAAGGCGGTGTCGTTCGAGCCGCGCAGGCCGATGACCCACGTCGGAATTCCGCTCGCGAACGCGGTGGCGACGCGATCGACGGTGCGCACGTCATCGAGACACCGCGTCGCAGAACACGTGCTGCCGCTGATGCAGGTGCAGGTCGAGGCGTTGAGCGCGCCGTTGCAGGCGGGGGCTCCGTCGGTCGCGAGAATCATCGCCTTCGCCGCGCTCGCCGTGCGCAGCCCCATCAGCGACGCGCTTGCACGCTCGATGGCGAGCGCGGTGGGCGTCGAGCCGCTCGCGCTGCGCGCATCGAGCAACGTGAGGAGCTGGTCCACCGACTGGTACGCGGGCGGGAAATCAGGACCCGTCGCGACGCCACAGCTCGAGCCGCCGGACTGTGGATAGAGGAACAGGCCGAGCTCCATCGTGTCGTTCCAGCTCGGGAGCTGCTGGCGAAGCGCGCTGCGCAACGCGTTCCACTTCGACGAGCCGGTGCCAGGGAAGCTCTGGTTCATCGAGCTCGAACGGTCGACCACGAGCATCACGACGGGCCGCGCGGGCTTGAGCGTGATTTCGCCGTTCGCGCAGAGGATTCCGCCGTCGGGGCCGCGGTTCGGATCTTCGTCGTTGAACTCGCCCGAATAGTCGACGGGCTCGGTGCGGCCGCACGCACTCAAGATGATCAATGAAATGACCGCTGCGGCACGCATCAGATGCATGTGTAAGCGAGTCGGCGAAAGCGATCACTCCCTCCCCGACAGACAGCGAATAACGCTAAGTCGCCGACATGATCCGCTTCGCTGCGCTGTCACTCTTCGTCACTGCGTTCGCCGGATGTAACTGTCAGCCGCCCACCGTGAACACGTGTGACCCGGCGAAGTGTTCGGGCTGCTGCGTGAACGGTCGCTGCACGAGCTGTGGCCCGAGTGGCGGAGGCGGCACGACCGGCGGCGGAACTGCGACCGGTGGCGGCACGACCGGTGGCGGCACGACTGGTGGCGGCACGACTGGCGGCGGCACGACTGGCGGCGGCACGACCGGCGGTGGCGCGACGGGCGGAGGCACCGGCGGCGGGACGACCGGCGGCGGGACGACCGGCGGCGGAACCGGAGGCGGCGCGACGGGCGGCGGCACGACGGGCGGCGGAACCGGCGGCGGCGCGACGGGCGGTGGCACTGGCGGCGGCGCCACGTTCTTCGATTTCGACGGCGGCTATCCAATCCAGGTCCCGCCGCGCAATCCCGCGCTCGTCGGAGACGGCGGCGTCACCACCGTCATCGGCATGGGCGCCGACGCGATGTCGCCCACCAAGTTCGGCGGCACGGTCAACATGACGGCGGGAATCAACGTCATCTATCCGCCCAACGGCGTGATGCTCCCGCCGAACACCAACGCCATCGAATTCCACTTCATCCCCGCGGCGGGTCAGACGTTGTTCCGCTTCACGTTCACCGCTCCGACCACGACGCTCGTGGTCTACACGGGCTGCACCGCCGTCGGAGGCGGCTGCGTCTACACGCCCGACCCGACGTTCTGGTCGAGCCTCGTGGCGTACGCGCGCGGACTCGTTCCCGTGACGTGGACGGTGACGGGCGTGAACGGCACGACTCCGGGGCAAATCGGAAACTCTCCGCAACAGACGATTCAGTTCACCGAGGAAGATCTGATCGGCGGGCTCTACTACTGGAACAGCGGAGGCACCGTCGTTCGCTTCGACTACGGCTTCCCGAACGCGCCGCGCCAGACGTACCTCACCGCTCCGCAGGTCGGCGCGCTCACCTGCGTCGGCTGTCATGTCATCTCGCGCCAGGGAAATCTCATCGTGGTCGGCAAGGACATCCCCGCACCGTCCGCGTACTCGACGCTCAACGTGCCGACGAAGATGCAGATCAACTCGATGCAGGGTCCGGTGACGGGCAGCTCGAACTTCTTCAGCTTCGCTCCTGACGAGCAGCACATGCTGCAGAGCAACGGACAGAACATTCAGTGGCGGCAACTCGTGAGCGGCTCGACGAGCACGGTGACGAGTCCGGGCACGATGCCTGATTGGTCTCCGGACGGACGGAAGATGGTCTTCGCGCGACCGGGTTCGGCGCCGTTCTTCGCGATGCCGGGTGTGTCGAACGCGTCGCTGCAGACGATGAACTTCAACGGCACCGGCTTCGACCCGCCGGTGATGCTCGTGCCGTACAACGGGCAGAACAACTACTACCCGACGTGGTCTCCCGATGGCTTGTTCGTCGCGTTCAACCGCTCGCCGAGCAACAAGGAGTCGTTCAGCAACGCGGCTCCCGATTCCGATGGCGGTTTGCCCGATGGCGAGTTGTGGATTGCTCCGGGCATGGGCGGCGGCGCTGCGATACGGCTGACCAACGCGACCTCTCCGACGGGAGCGACGTCATGGCCGAAGTGGGCGCCAGTGCGTCACACGTATTCGGGCGGTCACGTGATGTGGCTCACGTTCTCGAGCTGGCGCTCGTACGGCTTGCGCACGACCGATTGGCAGCGATCGCAGCTGTGGATGGTGGCGATCGACCCCGTCCGTGCAGCCAACGGCATGGACCCGAGCTTCCCCGCGTTCTGGCTGCCCTTTCAGGACCTGAGCAGCGGGAACCACATCGGCCAATGGAGCGTGCAGGTGCCGCGCGCGAACTGCGTCGGCTCGGGCCAGAGCACCTGCGCCAACGGAGAAGTCTGCACCAACGGCAAGTGCCGCCCGGGCTGACTCGCGAAGAAAACGACTGCGCTCGACTGGATCCGTCGTGGATCCAGCCGAGCGTGTGATGCGGTTCAGGTTGCGGCGTTACTCGGCGTCGCGACCGTCGATGATGCGCTGCTGAATCGCCTGGCGCAGCGCGAGCTTCTCGGCGTCGTCGAGTGAGCCATCACCGTTCGCGTCGAACTGCGCGATGACCGCGGCGCGACGCGCGCGGAAGGCAGCGACGCGGTCCTGACGCAGCTGCAGCCGCTCACCCTCGTCGAGCACCCCGTTCTGGTTCGCGTCGTACGCCGAGAGGATGCGCGCACGCTCCGCCTGCAACCGAGCACGCAGCGCGTCCTTCGCGGCCTGACGCTCGGTCTCATCGAGCTGGCCGTCACCGTTGGCGTCGAAGCGGGTGACCACGTTGGCCTTGATGCGCTCGCAGCGCGCCTCGAGCGCGTCGATCAACGCGGTGCGCTCGTCGCTCGAGAGCTGACCGTCACCGTTGTCGTCGAACACCCACGCGAGGCGACGCA
>JAEUJS010000483.1 GCA_016792935.1 Archangium sp.
GTCGGCGGGATCGATGGCGGAAATTCCTCGCACAAGCACCGAGCCCATGGGCTACGCGTGGAGCTGGTCTGCCTCGGCCTCTCCTCAACCGGGTGCTGCACCTGAGCCGCGGCCATCTCCTTCGCTCGCGCCGCGCGCTGATTCCGCGTGGGATCAGCGCAGCAACCCCGGCATCAAGCTGGAAGCGGTGGTCGGTCGCGACAAGGCGCTCGATCTCATCGCGTCGGACTCGAAGATCACGCGCGCGCCGCCGACCAAGAAGGAAGAGATCCAGGCGATCTTGCGCGGCGCGAAGGATCTGCTCGAGCTCGACGATCACACCGGCGCGATGGAGCTGATTCGCAAGGCCGAGTCGATCGCGCCCGATGATCCCGAGGTGATCGCCATGCGCGATCGGAGCGAGAAGACGCTCCTCACCATGTTCGAGAGCAAGCTCGGTAAGCTCGAGGCCATTCCGCGCGTGCTGCTCAAGGACGACGAGATCATCTGGCTCAACCTCGATCACCGCGCGGGCTTCGTGCTCGCGCAGATCGACGGCACGGTGACCTTCGACGATCTCTTCTCGGTGTCGGGCATGACGCGCATCGACACCGCGCGCATCCTCGCGCAGCTGGTGGAAGAGGGTGTGATCAGCCGCGGATGATCGCGGTCCACACGCCGCGAACGACGAGCTTGCCGTGCTGGTTGTGCGTCTCGGTCGTCACCTCGAGGAAATCGAGCGAGCGCTTGCTCTCGACGTTGGTGATCGCGCCGTTGGTGGTGAGTCGATCTCCCGAGCGCACCACCTCGCCGAACTCGAACTTCTGCTCGCCGTGCACCAACCGCAGGATGTTGAGCTTGAGCTCGGGATCCATGCAGGCCTTCGCGAACGGCGTGATCGCCCACGCCACGCAGAAGTTGGGCATCGCGATGATCGCTCCGTGCGGAGAGTCTTTCGCGGCCTTCTCGTCGTGGTACCAGGCGTGCAACCCCTCGGGAGCGCCCTTGCCGCTGAAGCCCGTCGAGGGGACTCCACCGCCGACGGCAAACGCGAACTCGCGCATCTTCTCGAGGCCGGCTTCGTAGACGAACGGGCCGTACTTTCTGCCGATCACCGCGGGGTTGATGCCGGTGCCCTTCCATTCGCGCGGTGGCTTGCCCGGCTCGGTGTCGCTCGAGCGCGGCGTCACGGTGCCGATACTCGCGGTCACTTCCGCGCCCTTGAGCACGGCCTCTCCGCGCTGGTTGGTGGCCTCGATTTCGGCCGTGACGAGGCCGCCTTCGATGGCCGTCACTTTTCCGGAGTAGGTGACGACGTCGTCGATCGCCACTGGTCGCGAGAAGCGCACCTGAATGCCGCGCACCGCGCCGGGATCTTTCAAGTAGTGCACGAACGCATCGACGGCCCAGCCGAGCGTGCACAAGCCCTGGAGAATCGTGCCACCGAGCCCCGCTTCTTCCCCGACCTTCGGGTCGATGTGGATGGGGTTGAAGTCGCCAGATGCGGCTGCGTAGTACAGCGGGCGATAGCGATCGCAGGTGCGGACCAGCGTGAACGTGTCTCCGATTTGTCGAGCGGACATCGGGTTCCCTCCCAGGAATTCGTGATCAGCGCGACGGCCGATCGAGTGGATCGTCGATCTCCGCCGGAGCGTCTCGCCTGGCCTTCCAGGTCTCGAGCGCGAAGTCGATCAGCTTGTCGAGGTACGTGTGCAGCGCGGGGCAGCGCACGCCGGTGCCATCGAGCAGCTCGAGCGCCGCGTGGCAGTTGTAGAGCGCGAGGTGGTTCACGTAGTTGATCGCCGCGCGCTGCGGCCGGGCGAGCTTCTCGACACCGGGCAAGCGCAAGAAGAGATCGGCGGCGCGCGCAGACAACGAGAACCGCGGCAGCTTCTTGTTCGATCGCTCGGCGATCAGCTCGTACACGCGCCGCGCGCTCATGGGGTTCGGATCCACGAGGTGTACGGTCTTGCCGGCGGCTTCGGTTTTCTGCGCGAGCGCCCAGGTGGCGTTCACCACGAAATCCACCGGCACCACGTTGAGCGGAGCGACGCCGTTGCCCGGCAGCGGCAACGGCAGCACCAGCGGGCTGAGCACCAGCAACATGCCGAGGTAGTAGGGCCCTTCGAAGCGATCAATCTCGCCAGTCGCGGAATCACCGACCACGGTGGACGGGCGGATGATGGTGATCGGCAGATCTTTCTTCGCGCGCTCGACGATCTTCTCGGCTTCGAACTTCGTCTCTTCGTACGCGTTGCGGAACGACTGGCCCGAATCGAGCTCGTCTTCGGCGATCACACCGACGCGATCTCCCGACACGTAGCAGGTGCTGAAGTGCACCATTCGCTGCAGGCGTTTGCACTCGCGCGCCAGTTCCAACACGGTGCGCGTGCCGTCGACGTTCACCTTGCGCGCCACTTCGCGCGCCATGCCGAGGTAGCTGATCGCCGCGAGGTGGAAGATGTGCGTCGTCTCGTCGACCAGGCGCTGGTACTCGGGCCCCGCGAGGCCGAGGTGCATGTCGACGATGTCGCCCGAGAGCACCTGCAGGTTCACGGTGCCGTTCGCGGCGCGCACGTCGGCGAGATAGCCCTCGGCTTCGTTGACGAACTTGGGCTGCACCAGCAGGGTGATGTGTGCGCCAGGGTTCTTCTCGGCCAGAAAGCGCACCAGGCGCTTGCCGATGAATCCGGGGTAACCGGTGACGAAGGCGTGGACGCTCACAGGGAGCGCGAAGCTACACGCACTTCACAGCAATGCGACGATCTCCCGCACGCGCTGGCGGGTGGCGTCGAGGGCGCCTCCGTTGTCGATCAGCCACGTGGCGCGCTTCTTCTTTTCCTGAAGCGACATCTGCGAGGCGATGCGCGACCGGGCCTGCTCGACGGTGATCGAGTCGCGTTCCATCAAGCGGCGCAGCTGCGTCGCCTCGTCGCACCACACGACGATCACGCCATCCATGCCGACCTGCAGGTTGTTCTCGAGCAGCAGCGGAGCGTCGTACAGCGCGACCTTCGTTCCCTTCGCCGCGAGCGCGTCGGTGCGTTGTTTGGCGAGCGCTCGAATGCGCGGGTGCGTGATCGCCGAGAGGGCCGCGCGTTCGTCGGCGCTCTTGAAGATGCGTTCGCCCAGCGCCTTGCGATCGAGCGTGCCGTCGGCGCGGATCACTCCAGGGAAGCGCGCGGAGATCTCCTGCAGCGCGGGCTGACCGGGCTCGACGACTTCACGCGCCAACACGTCGGCGTCGATCACCGGCAGGCCTTCGTCGCGGAACATCTGCGTGACGGTCGACTTGCCGCTCGCGATGCCGCCGGTGAGTCCGTAGAGCTTCATCTTGTCTGCTCGCTCCCGAAACCGCGGCGCGATTCACTCCACAGGAGGCAGGAACGCGAACGACTGCACCGTCTTGTCTTCCTTGAAGAAGATCGCCAGCCCGAGCTTCGCGTACAAAAAGTAGACGTGTTTCTGCGCCGTCTCCTTCTTCCAGTAGCAGGGCTCGGCCGCGCCGTTCGTCTCGCACGCAGGACCGTACGACTTCTCGATCGCCGCCTTGTCGAGCACGGGTTCCGGGTACACGTCGATGCGCTGCACTTCTTTGGTCTGCGGGTCGCACTTGAACTGCGCCTGCACGGTGCCCTTGATGGCCTGCGCCCCGGAGTAGATCAGCACTTCCTGACCGCGGGCCTGCACCTTCTTCGAGGGCTCTCCGAACTTCCCCTCGACGTCGAACTCGCTCGAGACCTTCGGCGTGATGCCCTGCCATGGCTTGGCGAAGGCGAGCGTGGACACCAGAAAGAGCAGGCAAGTCAGACGCGACATGTCGGGAATCGAATGCTACGTGACAAAGCGATGCGTTCGCTGCCCTTCTTGCTCGTTCTCGTGGTCTCTGCGCCGGTGTGGGCACATGACTTCCTTGGCTCCGAGAGCTGCCAGGCGTGCCACCCCGACGCGTGGGCGGCCTGGCAGGCCACCAGCCACGCGCGCAGCCGTGACGTGTTGTCGGCGCAGCAGCAGAAGGACATGCGCTGCCTGTCGTGCCACTCGCCCAACCAGGTCGATCAGAAGGTCGCCCACGTCGCATGCGAGACGTGCCACGGCGGCGGCCAGTTCTATTCACTCAACTACGTGATGAAAGACGCGGATCTCGCGCGCCTGACCGGCCTCGTCGATCCCGGAGAGAAGTCGTGCCGCGCCTGCCATGACGGGTCCAGCCCCTCGATCAAGCCGTTCGATTTCGCGGCGAAGTTGAAGGCGATCGATCACTGGACGGTCGAGCGGAACAAGAAGAAGGAAAAGGCGGCGCTCGCTCCGACGGTTCCGCTCGCTCCGTCGTCTCCAGCGGCTCCGGCCGTGGTCGCCGTCACCAAGCCCACCAAGCTCCAGCAGCCGTGATCAAGGTCCTCACCGCCGAGTTCGTCACCACGTCGACGAAGCTCGAGGAATTTCCGCGTCACCCGATTCCCGAGGTGGCGTTCGTCGGCCGCTCGAACGTCGGCAAGTCGTCGATGATCAACGCGCTGGCGCATCGCAAGAAGTTGGTGCGCGTCTCGAACACGCCGGGTCGTACCAAGACGCTCAACTTCTTCGACGTGACGCTCGAACACCGCGCGAAGAAGAAGGTGGTGCGGCTGTGCGATCTCCCCGGCTACGGCTTCGCGAAGGTCGGCAAGGAAGAGCGCCTCGCGTGGGACCGCATGATCGACGTGTACCTGAAGAACCGGCACACGCTGAAAGTGGTGGTCACCATCATCGACGCCGAGGTCGGCCCCACGCCCGACGACGTCGAGATGCTCGACTTCCTGCAGGACAAACCGCCGCGCATTCTCGTGGTGGCCACCAAGCTCGATCGCCTCAACAAGGCGGCGCGCAAGCCGCGGCTCGATCAGATCCGCACGCAGCTCGAGCTGCCCGCGAACTCGCTGCTGGGATTCTCGGCGCACGAGAATCTCGGGCGCGACGAAGTGTGGGGCACCTTGCTGGGGATCCTCGCTTGAAACACACTTCGCCCATGCGTCTCCATCACGTGGCTCTTTTCTGCGCGGCGATGGCGCTGGCTTCGATCAGCGGCTGCCAGTGCCAGTGCGGCAACACCGTCGTCATCAAGAGCGACGGCGGCACGGGCGCAGGCAACGGCGGAGACGGCGGCGCGACCGGCGGCGGGACCGGTGGCGGTACGGCGGGCGGCGGCGGCGGCATGACCTTCGACGCGGGCGATGGAACGACCACCGTTGGTATCGGCCCCGGCATGTTCACGCTCGACGGCGGGAGCGGCGGGCAGGGTGACGGCGTCACCATCAACCCGATGGGCCACGTGGTGCTCAACCAGGGCGCGGCCGAGTTCTATTTCATGTGGATCGCCAACGACTCGCAGGGCTGGGTGTCGAAGTACGACACGCGCACGGGTCGCGAGGTGGGCCGCTACTTCTCGGTGATCCCGAAGGACTGCGCGAACAGCAACGGTCCTCCCTGCTCAGGTGGCAACGTGCACGGGCTCACCGCGACCCAGACCTACCACCCGAGCCGCACCGCCATCGATCTCTACGGAGACATGTTCGTCGCCAACCGCGGCATCGGGTTGCAGGGCTCGGTGACGAAGATCGCCAACGACACCTCGAGCTGCATCGATCGCAACGGCAACGGCACCATTCAGACCAGCCGCGACATCAACGGCGACGGGACGATCAGCACCAACGCCACCGATGGCGAGATGATCATTCCGTCGAACCCGAGCGATCCGAACACCTACGACGAGTGCGTGCTCTTCACCAAGCCGGTCGGCGCGGTGCCTCCTGGTGGTGACGTCGGCGGTCGCGCGTTGGCGATCTCCGCGGGCATCGAAGGCACCGCGGGCGACGTGTGGGTCGGCATCTACTTCGAGCAGCGCATGTACAAGTTGAACTCGGCCAACGGTGAGCTCTCGCCGGTGGTCAGCGGCGGCAACCCGTACGTGCAGATCGGCTTCGGGCCCTACGGCGCGATCGTCGATCGCCTCCAGCGCTTGTGGGTGGTGATGCCCGGCGCCGCGCGGCTCGCGTTGATCGACACCACCACCGGCACGCTGGTGAGCGACACCATTCAAGACACCGCCAACTGCCAGGCATACGGCATCGGCATCGACGCGCGGAACCGCGTGTGGCTCCCGGGGTGGACGCTCGGCGCCTACGCGTGCCGCTACGATCATTCGACGGGCACGTGGACCAGGTTCGACTTCACGGCAGCGCGGAGCCAGACCGGCAGCGCGTTCGAGTGGGGCCGCGGCATCGCGGTCGACACCAACGGCCGGGTGTACATGTCGGGCTACGGCCCGTCAGCGGCGCAGCTGATTCGCTTCGATTCCGACACCGGCGCGATCATTCCCTATGGCACCGCGGGCTTCATCGACATGAGCGACTCGAACACCGCGCAGAGCATCGGCGTGGGGCTCGACGCCGACGGCCAGCCGTGGATCAACAACGGCTCGGGCAACGCCAGCAAGGTCGACAACGCGACGGGCACCATCACCCGCACCACGCAGCAGCCGGCCGGCCTGTACACCTATTCCGACTTCACCGGGTACCAGCTGCGCAACTTCACCGCGCCGCGCGGCACCTACCGGAAGGACTTCGAGGCCTGCTCCGAAGACAACGACTGGAAGGAACTCACCTGGGACGCGGTGGTGCCGGCCAACACCTCATTGCAGGTCTTCGTGAAGGCCGCGCAGACGCTGGCTGATCTCAACAACACCTCGCTGGTTCGCTACGGCCCGTTCACCACCTCGCCGGTCGATCTCACGGTCGCGGGAGTGCCGCGCACCAGGTACCTCCGCGTGGAGTTCGTCTTGCGCTCGGTCGATGGCCAGAGCACGCCGGTGTTGCGCGCGTTCAACGTGAAGTGGCTCTGCGGCGGAATCAACTGAGCACCCTCATTCATGAGCTCGTCCCAGGAGAAGCGTCTGTTGCGTCGCGCGGAGTTGGTCAGGCGGCTGACCGAGCTGGCTCCGCGTCATCGCCTCGACGCGATGCTCGAAGAGGTCGACGGCAAAGCGCTGGTGCGTTCGCTGCCCGCCGAAGACGTGTATTCGACGATCATCGACGTCGGGCTCGCTGACTCGACCGAGATCGTGCAGCTGGCGACTCCGGAGCAGTTCCGCACCTTCGTCGACCTCGCGGCGTGGCAGCGCGATCGCATGGATCCGCTCGAGGTGCTGCACTGGTTGCGCGCGGCGCGCGGAGATGACGACGACGACTTCGTGAAGAAGGTGCGCTCGCTCGACATCGAGGTGCTCGAGCTGATCTACAAGAAGCTCACGCTGATTCACGACCTCGAAGAAAACCCCGACGTCGACACGCAGGGCGTGACGATGGAGATGGCGGAAGGGAAATATCTCCTCGAGTTCCGCATCGACGGCGTCGACGAGGCTGCGCTGCGACGGCTCACGTACGATCTCACCACGCACAACCCGTTCGAGCTGGGGCGCTTCCTCGAGGCCGTGCGCTGGGAAGCGGTGACCGAGCTCGAAGAGGCGGCGTACCAATTCCGCAAGGCGCGGCTCGAAGATCTCGGCTTCCCGCCGTTGGAAGAGGCGCTCAAGGTCTTCGCGTGGGTCGATCCCGAGAAGATCAAGGTGCCGCCGGCCCCGGCGGCGCTTGCTCCGAGTGGGAGTGGGCACGTCGACTACGTCGCGGCGGCGTTCCGCGGGCTCGATTCGGTCGAGCGGCAGAACCTCGAGGGTGAAGTCCGCTACCTCGTGAACTGCGTGCTGGTCGCCGATGGCGCCGAGCCCGGAGATCCCGTCGCGGTGAAGCGGCTGTCCGAGCACGCGCGCGACTATCTGGATCTCGGGCTCGAGCACTACACCGGCGGAGATCCCGAGAAGGCGGTCGACGTCGTGCGTGAGACGACGCTGCGCGCGCTGTTTCAGTGCGGGTTCTCACTGACGCTGAAGCTGAAGCGGCAGGCCGAGAAGTTGCTGCACGAAGAGGGTTCGCGTTTCGCCGAGACATGGCTCGCGCTCGACGAAGAATCGGCGGCGCTGGTCGCGTTGCTGCGTCGTCGTCCGCTCAAGGCGCTCAAGGTTCCGGGTGCTGAGCCCGTGCCGTTCCGCTCGCGTCGCGAGGTCGCGGAATCGGAAGCGGTGCTCGCGCGCGTGCGTCAGCAGAAGGCGGTGTTCCAGGCGCTCCTTGGTGCCTCTCCGGCCGAGACGATCGCGCCGTTCGGAGTGAAGTTCAGCGAGCTGACGCCGCAGCGGCTCTTCGCGGCCGTCGTCGCGCGCGCGGAGATCGAAGAGAAGGTGATCGTCGAGCCGTTCCCGGAGCTG